>PLHC01000102.1:14767-44024 GCA_003138795.1 Granulicella sp.
TGTAGTGGTTCTGCATGGTCACAAAGCGGGCGAGGTGGTTCTCTCCCTGGAACTGCAGCATCTTCTGGAACTGCCAGGCATACATGCTGGACGCGCCCAGATACAGCGCCTTGCCGGCCTTCACCACATCGTGCAGCGCATCGCAGGTCTCCTCGATGGGCGTGTTTTTGTCGAAGCGGTGGATCTGGTAGAGGTCGACGTACTCCACGCCGAGGCGCTTGAGGCTGGCGTCGATCGACGCCATGATGTGCTTGCGCGAGAGCCCGCGGTCGTTGGGGCAATCGCTCATCGGGTTGAAGACCTTGGTGGCGATGGCCAGCTCTTCGCGGCGCGGCTGGAACTCGCGCAGCAGCTTGCCGGTGACGACTTCGCTCGCGCCGAGGGAGTACATGTCGGCGGTATCGAAGAAGTTGATGCCGGCCTCGATCGCGCGCTGGACGATGGGCCGGGCTTCGGCTTCTTCCAGCACCCACTCGCGCCACTTCTTCGAGCCGTAGGTCATCATGCCGAGGCATAGCGGCGAGATGCGCACTCCGGTGTGGCCGAGGTTGACGGTGGGCATGGGGTTGGTGCAGTTTTCGCTCATGGCAGATTGGACGTGGCAGGCAGCCGTGGAGACGCTAATTCTGGATAAAAGAGCTTTTGCCCGGACTCGCTACGCGCGATCCGCTGATTTGGGGCGTAGCCAAAGGCCGGTCCAGGTCTCCGAGACGATAATGCTGTTGCCCGGGTTGTGCGCGTCGTAGCGCACCTGCACGGGCTGGTCGAGGCGAAAGCCGAGCACCCGGTCGGGCAGGGTGGAGACGTCCTGCGCGCAGTTGTAGGTAAGGCCCGCCACGCTGTAGCTGTAGACCAGCAGCTCGGGCGTGGGCGAGATGCTGTCTTCATTGCTGAGGGTGCGGGCATCGAGAATCACGCCGTCGGTGACGCGGCCGTTGAGCGTGAGGTGCTCGCGGCGGCGGCGCTCGATCTCCTCAGCCGAGGGACGATGCGCGACGATGTACCACCAGATCCCACCCACCACAGCGACAACACATGCCCCTGCGGCAATGCCCCCGATCAGTTGCGGGTTTTGGCTGTGGAGCAAGTGCGCTATCGGAATACGACACCCACCGAAGCGCGGACACTATTGCTGCTCTGCAAGTTCGATGCCCAATATCGCAGCCAGTCTGCTTGCCCGCGAATGGCAAATCTCTGGGTTACCGAGATATCCAACCCACCCCCGAATGCCGTTCCGAAACCGCGGGACCATGCATGACTGGCGGTTTGATCATTGACCGATACTGCTTCTCTGTTGAGGTCCACGCCCATCAAAACGCGGGCAAAGGGTTGTATGCCTGGGAGTTTGAATGCCACGGACGGCCCGCCCATAATCGTGTATGCGCCACTGTCTGTCCTGACAGAGGTCCCCGACACGGTAGACGAAGAGTTCAGGTACGAACCCGAGCCTTCCACCGTTCCTCCTATCCAGGGGTGAGACCTATAGGGGCGTTCGGAGACCGAAGCGTCCCATCCGTAATAATTCGGTGTCGGGGTGGAAAGGACACCGCGCTGGAGCGTTCCTCCAACGAAGAGGTCCCATGTTGGCGGCGGTGCGGATGAGGGCGGAACGTCCTGGGCAACAGACAAGATGGACGTGGCCATGAGAGCGCACGAGAGCAGCAAAAAACGGTTCAAGGTGTTTCCTCACACGATAATAATGAATGCGATAAAGTTTAATCCCAACATACACCCAAGTAGGGATGGCAAGGGATATCTGCATTGCGCCCGGTGAGCGGGTTCGTCAGTTGCGTACGGATTGCGGCTGGCGACAGATGATCTGCATGCTGGAGGAAAGTCTTCAAGGGTCTCGGAGGAGTGGTTGGCGTTAAAGGAAGCGTAGCGCGCACGCCAGCGGTATCGGAGCGGCGCAAAGGCACCCCAGCGTGGTTTGAGAGGCATACGGCGATATACTGCGGTGTGCGAATGATGAAAAAAACTACGATACGAGAGACAGCGACCGGCCACCCGCTCGATCTGGCGGACGGTCGGCGCGTGCGGTCGACGACCGTCATCTGTGTGCGTCGCGGCGATGCGATGGTGATGGGCGCCGATGGGCAGGTGACGCTCGGCTCGACCGTGATGAAACACTCGGCGAAGAAGATCCGGCGGCTCTACAACGACAAGATTCTGGCTGGCTTTGCGGGCTCGACAGCCGATGCGTTCTCGCTCTTCACGCGCTTTGAGTCCAAGCTGGAGCAGTATGGCGGCAACCTCGGCCGCTCGGCCGTGGAGCTGGCCAAGGACTGGCGCACCGACAAGCTGCTGCGGCAGTTGCAGGCGCTGCTGATCGTCGCCGACGCGAAGCAGATGTTTCTGCTCTCGGGCGACGGCGACGTGATTGAGCCGGATGCGGTGGGCAGCCCCGAAGAGGGTGGCCTGATCGCGACCATCGGCTCCGGCGGCAGCTTTGCGCTGGCGGCTGCGACCGCGCTGATCGAGAACACACCGATGAGCGCCCGCGAGATCGTCGAGCGCAGCATGAAGATTGCTGCCGAGATCTGCATCTATACCAACCAGAGCGTAGCGATTGAAGAACTGAAGGTGGGCGAATGAACCTCTTCATCTCTGCGAGGGCGACCTAATGGCAATTTACCTTCCCGGAACGGCTGAAGATCAGGCACTGGCGCTCGACGAGATGACGCCGCGCGAGATCGTGGCGGAACTCGATAAGTATGTGGTGGGGCAGGCTGCGGCCAAGCGCGCCGTGGCCATTGCACTGCGCAATCGCACGCGGCGGCAGAAGCTCGCGCCGGAGCTCGCCGAAGAGATCATGCCGAAGAACATCCTCATGATCGGCTCGACCGGCGTGGGTAAGACCGAGATCGCGCGCAGGCTGGCGAAGCTGACCAACTCGCCGTTTCTCAAGGTGGAGGCATCGAAGTTTACCGAGGTTGGCTACGTCGGGCGCGATGTCGAATCGATCGTGCGCGACCTCGTGGAGATCGCCGTCGACATGGTGCGCGACGAGAAGCTCGACGAGGTGGAAGACCGCGCCGAGCTTGCGGCCGAGGAGCGGCTGGTCGAGCTGTTGCTGGCGCAGAGTGCAGCGGGTTCTGAGCCTGTCGCCGTTGCCCAGGAAGAGCAACCCGCACCTCAAGCCGAAGCCGCGGAAGCAGCGACGGACGAGGCGACCACAGCGCCCACGCTGACGATTGTTCCCGCGGCGAAGAGCGACGCCGAGCGTGCCCGCGAACGCGAGCGGCTGCTGGTGCAGTTTCGCGAGGGCAAGCTGGACGACCGCATGGTCGAACTCGAGACACGCGACCGCGCACAGCCGCAGATCGAAGTGATCAGCAATGCGCCCGAGGACATGGAGCAGAACGGCATCAAGGAGATGCTATCGGGCATCTTCGGGCAGCGCACGCGCAAGCGCCCGATGAAGGTCGTCGACGCGTTTGAGTACCTCACCCAGGAAGAGGAGTCGCGGCTGCTGGACATGGATCAGGTCGTGCGCGTCGCCGTCGAGCGCGTCGAGGACTCCGGCATTGTCTTCCTCGACGAGATCGACAAGATCGCCGGGCGCGAGGGCGGACACGGCCCCGACATCAGCCGCGAGGGCGTGCAGCGCGACATCCTGCCCATCGTCGAAGGAACGACGGTGAGCACCAAGTACGGCATGGTCGCAACCGACCACATCCTCTTCGTCGCTGCTGGTGCGTTCCATGTCTCCAAGCCCAGCGACCTGATCCCCGAGCTGCAGGGACGCTTTCCGATCCGCGTCGAGCTGCTGCCGCTGACGGTCGAGGACTTCCTGCGCATCCTCACCGAGCCGCGCGCCTCGCTCACCAAGCAGGCGATTGCGCTGCTTGAGACCGAGGGCCTCAAGATCGAGTTCGCGCCCGAGGCGCTCGAGGAGATGGCGCACTTCGCCTTCCAGGTCAACGAAACGACCGAGAACATCGGCGCGCGGCGTCTGCACACCATCATGGAGAAGGTGCTCGACGAGATCAGCTTCGAGGCGCCGGACATCGTCAAGGCTGCGGGCGCGACGGTCTCGGACAAGATCCCGGCGCTGGTCGAGCGCAGCGTCCAAACCTCGATCGGCGAGACCAGCGTCGAGCGCGTGCTGATCGTCGACCGCGCGTATGTCCAGAGGCAGGTCGCGAGCATCGTGAAGAACCAGGACCTCAGCCGCTATATCCTTTAGCTCGCGGCGCGATCCTCCAACATTTGGCCCAATCCTCCAGCACCCACGTTCTGTTCCGGAGAGCGGGAGCCGGGATATGCTGTGAGAGTCCCAACTCCATGCAGTCAAGCGCCCCGATGACCGGCTCGAAGCAACGAGGAACCCTGTGAGATCGCAAACCCTGCGCCGCGCCCTGCTGGTCTATCTCGCGCTGCTGATTCCCATCGCCTGGCTTTCGACGAAGTTCGAACGCTACCAGATGGACGGCGACGGGATGGCCTGCATGGATATCGCCGACCTGATGCGAGCGCACCACTGGGCGGGCGTTGTGAATGGCTACTGGCATCCGCTGTATCCGGCGGGGTTGGCGCTCGCGCAGAGACTCTTTCACACCACCCGCATGAATGAGCTGCACGCATACTACGTGCTGAACTACATCATCTTCCTCGCGTCGGTGGTGGCGATGCTGGCGTTTGTCACGTCGCTCGACAAGCTGCGCAAGCGGATGACGCCGAGTGCGGATCAGAACGCGGGCGCCGGTCCGCTGCTGGGATTGAACGCGCTGCGACTGCTCGGTGTGGGGCTGGTCGTGATCGCGTCGCAACGCGAGCTCTCGATGGCTCAGGTCCGTCCCGATGCGCTGCTGCAGGCCCTGATGCTGGCGGCCTTCGCAATGCTGCTGCAGTCGCTCGCGACCGAGAGTCTCATCTTCACGCCGCTGCTGGGATTCTTCTTCGGCCTCGCCTATCTCGCAAAGTCGTTCGCGTTTGTCGTCGCGTTGCTCACGATCGCCGTGATGATGCTCTTTCAGGCCTTGCTGCAGCGGCGCAGGCCCGGCCTTGTCATTGCTGGTGGAGCACTCTGGCGCTGGTGGTCTTCGCGGCGATTCCAGGACCGTACATCGCTGCGCTCTCCAGACAGAAGCACCGCTTCGACTTTGGCGACTCCGGCGCGCTGAACTACGCGTGGTACGTCAGCGGCACCGACAAGATGCACCTCGGGCCGTGGATGACCGGCAGCTTCGGCTCGGCGAGCGTGAAGCTGATCCATCCTGAGGTGCAACTGCTCGCGCAGCCCGGCATCTACAGCTATCGCGCCGAGCCCTACGGGACCTATCCGGCGTGGGTTTGACCCCACGTACTTCCATGAGCGCATCGTTCCGCGCTTCAACGCAAAACGGCTGGTGCATCGCGACGCGCGCAATCTGGTGTTGAGCCTGCGCGACGTGCTCAATCATCCTGAGGCGTTGATTCTGCTGGNNCTGCTGGTCGGTGGAGCGCGCTTCAGCGCTAAGGACTGGCGGCACACTGCCTTCTGGCTGCCGCCGGCCGCGCTCGGCCTGGCGATATGGGGGATCTATCGCCTGGTCAACATTGAAGAGCGTTACGTTACGCTGGCGTATCTCATCGTGATTCTGCCGGTCTTTGCGGCGCTGCAGAAGCCCGCGGAACCTGACGAGCGCGAGACGCCCCCGCGTCCGGTCGCCGCTGCGCTGGTCGTTCTGCTGGCATTTCTGGCGCTGGGCGAGAGCCTGCGCGTCGCCCTCGAGGAGCGCCGCAGCGAGTCCGCCGCAGGGCTGCCGTCTGCGTGGTGCTCGCCCCCGATCTACGGCGTGGCCAAGAGCCTGAATGCGCTTGGCGGGGCTCCGGCGACGAGATCGCCTGCATGGGCACGATCGCCTGCCTCAACGATCCCTACTGGATGCGGCTGGCCGATGTGCGTGTACTCACCGAGGTCGACAACCCCGACGCAAAGCACCTGCTCGAGGAGTTCGAGGGCCTGACCAACCGGCCGCAGGTCGAAGACGTGCTGAAGGCGCAAGGGGCGAAGGTCCTGGTCGCGGCCTTCGATCCTGGCGAGATAACCGGCCGCACGCCCGCGTCGGCGGGATGGATTCGGCTGGGCGAGTCGAACCTCTATGCGCTGTCACTGAATATTCCGGCACCCGCACCCACGGCACCGGCGACTCTGCCGTGGGACATCACCGGGCAGGAGAAGCCATGACCCCAACAGGCGGAGAGAATTTGTTGAGTATGGCGGCTCAGGATGCACGCGAACGCACCGCCGTTGCCACGGGCATGGAGTCCACCGCCGCGCAGAGTTCGCCGGTGGAGCTTACCGTGGTGTTGCCCTGCCTGAACGAGGCGGTGACGCTGGCGGTTTGCATCGACAAGCGCGCGTGCCGCGCCGGCCGGGAACAACATCCGAGTTGCGCGCGGGCTCTGACCTTGTCATGGGCAATCGCTTTCGCGGTGGCATTGGCCCCAAGGCCATGCCGCCGCTGCATCGCTATCTCGGCAACCCGGTGCTCAGCTTCCTCGGCCGCAGGCTCTTTCACGCGCCCATCGGGGATTTTCATTGCAGCATCCGCGCGTTCAGCAAAGAGGCGTACGAGCGTCTCGGCCTGCGCGCCACGGGAATGGAGTTCGCCAGCGAGATGGTCGTGAAGTCGTCGCTGCTCGGGCAGAAGATCACCGAAGTTCCGACCACGCTGAAGAAGGATGGCCGCAGCCGTCCGCCGCACCTGAAGACGTGGCGCGACGGATGGAGGCATCTGCGCTTTCTGCTGATGTACTCGCCGCGCTGGCTGTTCCTGTTTCCGGGGCTCACGCTGATGCTCGCGGGTCTCGGGCTGGTGGCGTGGCTGCTGCCGGCAGAGCGTCCGCTCGGCCACGTAAATCTCGGCGTCGACACGCTGGCATATGCAGCGGCAGCTGTCCTGCTTGGCTTTCAGCTGGTCTTTTTCGGCGTGGCCGCGAAGGTCTTCGCCATCACCGAAGGCCTGCTCCCCGAGGATGAGAGCTTCGACCGCTGGTTCCGCTACATCACGCTCGAGACCGGGCTGCTCGTGGGCGTGCTGCTGGTGCTGGCGGGTATTGGAATCGCCGTGTCTTCAGTTGTCTCGTGGTCGCACGCGGGCTACGGTCCGCTGCCGCCGGTGCAGATGATGCGCCGCACCCTGCCCGCGATGCTCTGCCTGATGCTGGGCACGGAGATCTGCTTCGCCAGCTTCTTCCTCAGTCTGCTCGGCCTCAAGCGCCGCTAGTTTGCGCAAAACAAGAAGGCCGCCTCCATCGGGGCGGCCTTCTTGTTTCAGTGAGCGACTTTACTGCTGAACGACCTGCGGCTTGGGCAGCTCGCTGAGGCGCTTCGCAAGCAGGGCCTCGAGGTCTTCGAGCGACTTCGAGAAGCCCTCAATGCCTTCCTTCAGCTTGTCGTGGGCCATGCGGTTCTCGGCGTGCATCTTGTCGAACGTCGCCTTGTCGACGACGATCTTCTTGATCGGATCCTTCGCGGACGTCGCCGGATCGAGCTTGCGTTCGAGTACTCCCTCGGTCGTATGCAGCTCCTCGAGCAGCTTGGGCGAAATGGTCAGCAGATCGCAGCCGGCCAACTCGAGGATCTCCCCCATGCTGCGGAAGCTTGCTCCCATGATGACGGTCTTGTACCCGAACTTCTTGTAGTAGTGGTAGATCTCGGTGACGGACTTCACGCCGGGGTCATCGGCGCCAACGTAGTCCCTGCCGGTGTCCTTCTTATACCAGTCGAGGATGCGTCCGACGAAGGGCGAGATCAGCGTGACCTTGGCCTCGGCGCACGCAATGGCCTGATGCAGGCCAAAGAGCAGTGTCATGTTGCAGTGGATGCCCTCTTTTTCGAGGATCTCGGCGGCCCGTATGCCTTCCCAGGTGGAGGCGAGCTTGATGAGCACGCGTTCGGGGCCGATGCCGGCTTCCTTATATTGCGCGATGATGTCGCGGGCGGTGGCGATGGATTTGTCGGTATCGTAGCTCAGGCGTGCGTCGACCTCGGTCGAGACGCGACCCGGGACGATCTCCAGAATCTTGCGGCCAAACGCAACGGCCAGCGCCTCGAAGGCGGCCGCAGCGACATCCTTGTCGGAGGCGTTCTCACCGGACTTCTCGCGCGCGCTCTGCAGCACCTCATCGACGATGTGCTGGTACTCGGGCATGCCCGCGGCAGCAGCGAGTAGCGACGGGTTCGTCGTCGCATCGGTCGGCTTGTATTGCTTGATGGAGTTGATGTCGCCTGTGTCGGCAACGACGGTGGTCATGGACTTGAGCTGATCGAGAAGATTCGCCATTAAAAGGGCTCCTGTGCGGGCAATCCTGGACGCATTATGCGCACTAAAACCAATTATAGATTCACTTCACCCGCGGATTGGATGCGGTCAGCCGGGCGTTGGGTTCTGGGCGCTGAAGGACACCCGATAGAGTGCTGAGCAGAATGAACCATCGTTGCGCCGTCGGAACTTGCGCCGTCGGAACTAATTGATAATGAAAGCATGCCCGAAGGAAAGCACGAAGACCATCATCACGACGACACTGGCCCGCACACTCCGCACGAGCAGAAGAAGCCCTACTACCTGCGCGCCCACAAGGACTGGAAGTTCTGGGTCGGCGTGGTGTTTATCATCGCCGCGATCACCATCTACGTGCTGTCGTTGGACTTGTCGACCGTCCCGCACCCGCACACCTAGACCCGATTGGCGATCAGGCTCTCATACAGCTGGATCGTCTGCGCGGCGATGGCGGTCCAGGAGAAGTGCTCTTCCACGCGCTTGCGCCCCGCCTCGCCCATGCGCTGCGCCTTGTCAGGGTCGGCTAGCAGTTGGGTAATACGCGCTGCGAGGTCCTTCGCAAACTGCGCCGGATCCGTCGGGAAGGTCGTCACCTCATGCGCCTCGAACGCGACAAGGTGCCCGGTTTCGCCTTCGATGACGACCTCCAGAATGCCGCCCGTCGCGCTCGCAACCACCGGAGCCTTGCACGCCATGGCCTCCAGGTTGATGATCCCGAAGGGCTCATACACCGACGGGCAGCAGAAGACAGCGCAGTGCGAATACAGCTGAATCGCCTCTTCCTTGGTCACCATCTGTTCAATCCAGACGAGGTTATGGCCGGTGCCGGTAGGGTCGCCGGTGGCGATCGAGTGGCCGCCCTCCGGAGCAAAGTTCTCCACCACTGCGCGCTGGCTGCCGGGCGTAAACCGGCGCACGGCCTCGACCTTGGCGCGCATCTCGGCGGCGATCTCCGGTGTGTCCGGAGCTCCGGCGCAAAGGACAATCTGGGTTCCGGCAGGTAGATGCTGAATCGCCTCCACCAGGTGCGTCACGCCCTTCTGCCGCGTGATGCGCCCGACGAAGAGCACATACGGTTTCTCTGGATCGACGCCATACTTCACCAGCGCTCTGGTCTCGGGCGTGTACTGGTACTGCTGCAGGTCGATCCCGTTATGGATTACATGAACGCGGCTGGGATCGACCTCGGGATACGCCTTCAGGATGTCGTCCCTGGTGCCGCACGAGACGGCGACGATGGCGTCGGCATCGAGGATCGCCGTGCGCTCCATCCACGAGCTCAGCGCATACCCGGTGCCGAGCTGCTCGACCTTCCACGCGCGCAGCGGCTCCAGCGAATGGGTTGTCATCACGAACGGAATCCCATACAACTTCTTCGCCAGGAAGCCCGCCATCGCGACATACCAGGTGTGCGTATGAATGATGTCGATCTGATCCAGATGCAGATTTTCCAGGAGGTTGAGCGACAGCGCCTCGAGCGCGCCCTTGAACTTCGCCTGCGTGCCGTGCGAGATCAGCGGCCACGGCTGCTCGAAGTGCACCTGCAGATTCGGATTGAAATGCTCTGCCTGCCATGGCAGCCCATCGGGATCGGGCATTTCGCCCCACGCGTGGACGTCGACCTCGATGGTCTTCGCGAGCTCGCGCGACAGGTATTCGACATGCACCCCGGCTCCACCGTAGACATACGGCGGATACTCGCGGGTCATCAATCCAACACGCATACAATTCCTCCCAGCTTTGTAAGATGCAGCGAACAGTCTAGCGCGCAACGATGCACTCGCGGCAGGCAATGCTGGCACTGGGACCTGCAGCATCAGGTTCACGGTGCGGGATGGCCGGGCACCAGCGTCAACGTGATGGACGACCTGGCTAGCACCATGAAGTCGAACCCGAAGCTGCATGTGCTGCTGATGGGCGGCTACTTCGACCTGGGCACGCTCTACTTCGGCGCGACCTGCGAGATGAAGCACCTGCCCATCCCCGCAGAGCTCCAGAAGAACATCGAATACAAGTAACCACGATGTTTAATCTTTCCGCACTTATGGATTACTCGACAAAAGACAATCTTTTTGATTCGTCTAATGTTTCGCTGCAACTATGTCGATAACTTCCATAGAAACAAGAATTATTGAGTTACTCGCGAAGGAAAATTCTCAATTAATGCTTTGATGCCGATGTGCCGTTATTGGCTCTAGTTATGAAGCCTTGCCAGTCTCTTTCAGATCACCACACTTTTGCAATGTTTCAGCATTCGCGGGTCCTGCACACACATTGGAGCGCATCATGAAAGTCTCATCCTGTAGCGCGACACTTACGCTGGTCTCTCTCGCGTTCGCCCTGAGTGGGTGTTCTGGTTTTCAAGAAGCCAGCTTTCCGGCAGTGCCCGCCCAGAACTCAGTCGGCACGATTCAGGGGAGTGTCTTTGGTGGCCACGCGCCGATCGTGAACGCGCACGCCTTCCTTCTGGAGGCGACAGCGAGCGGAACCGCCTCGACGGGATACGCTGCCATGGCGAAATCGCTGCTTTCAGCCAACTCGACAGCGACGAGCGGATCCTATCCGGTGACCGAGGATACAACGGCTGGCAGTGTGACCAATGGCCTGTACTATGTCACGTCCGATACCCAGGGCGCTTTCAATATCTCCGGCGACTATAGCTGCGACATCGGTGATCCGGTGTATCTGTATGCATCCGGCGGATCTCCTGACAGCAGCTCCGTCATCAACATCACTGCCATCTCCGGCACAATTTCGGGCGGCAATCATACCTACACGTTTACGGCAAACAATCTGCTGTATACAGGCCAGAGCGTTCAATTCTCCACCTCCAGCCTGGGCGGCGAGTGGGCCACGTTGAATGGAACGACGCAGACGGTTCTGGGCACTCCGAGCACCACGTCTTTCGAGATCTCCACGACCGTTGCTCCCGGCACCGGCGCGAACACGCAGACGGGTACGGTGGCCTCGGTGGGCGCGATCAATCCCGCCATCGTCAATCTTGCGATGCTCGGCGTCTGCCCCAGCTGGGGAAACTTTTCTACCGGTTCGACGGCGCTCCAGTGGGTGTACATGAATGAGGTTTCGACCACGGCCATGGCCTATGCAATGGCTGGTTTTGCCAGCGACTCGCTGCACATCGGAAGCTCGGCGGCCAACGCCACCGGCCTCCAGAATGCCGCGATCAATGCCGCCAACCTGTACAACATCCAGGGTGTTCCTCTAGGCACCACATCCGCGGGAGAGGGGCACATCGCGAACCAGGCCACGGTTGCGGGCAATGGTACAGTTCCGCAGGAGGAGCTCGACACGGTGGCGGACATCCTGGCCGCCTGCGTGGACTCGGCCAACACCGCAACGGCGGCCTCGGCGGCCTGCCATGAGCTCTTCACCGATGCCACCAGCACCGGAACCTCCAGCGGCACCCAGCCCATCGACACCGCTACGGCGGCGATCAACATGGCCCACAACCCGGGGACCGCGAATGTGCTGGCGCTCTGGAACCTGTCCTCCTCCGGAGGCGTGCCCTTCGCGCCGGA
The DNA here is from genome assembly GCA_003138795.1 of Granulicella sp. Classification (GTDB taxonomy): domain Bacteria; phylum Acidobacteriota; class Terriglobia; order Terriglobales; family Acidobacteriaceae; genus Granulicella. Next base: position 26,577 of record PLHC01000102.1, read on the forward strand.
GCTCACGGCCCAGCCCAAGGACTTCACGGTCGCGATCACCTACAACAACATCACGGCTCCGGGCAGCATCGCCATCGACAGCGGTGGAAACGCCTATGTGCCCACCAACTCGACCTCCGGCTATGTGACGAAACTCTCGCCCGCGGGAGCGGTTCTGGACACCAGCGCCACGGGAGGAAGTGGCTTCAACTCCGTTGCGATTGACCCCAGCGGCAACGTGTTTGTCACGGCCGGGAGCTCGAATGACCTCTATGAGTACACCGGCAGCCTGGGTGCGGTCACGGGCTCGCCGTGGGGGTCGACAAACCTGAATGCGCCGACCTCCGTGGCCATCGACAGCGGCGGGTCCGTCTATGTCACCGACGGTGGCAACAGCACGAGCATCGTACAGAAGTTCAACAACTCCTCCTCTTCGAACCCCTCGGTCTCGTTGCACGCTTCGATCACGAACAACTGCCTGACGCGCGTTTCGGAGATTGCCCTCGACGCCAGCAACTACGTCTGGGCGACGAGCTCCTCGAGCAATGAAACCTGCCGCGTCTCGAACCCCGGTGGCGGCGCCACTTTTACTATGAATGGCAATCCCAGCGATCCTACCAACATCGCGATCGACAGCAGCGGAGACGGGTGGATCGGGGCGGGTGCTCAGACCAATCTGTACAAGTTCACGCCGTCAGGCAGCGGAACAGCTTACGGCGTCATCAACAATAACGCTCAAGGCGGGCTGAATCAGCCGACGTGGATCGCCATCGATGGCGGCAGCAACGTGTGGATCACCAACGCGGGGAGCTCCTATGCCCTCTCGGAGTTCAATAACGCCGGGACAGCGATCACCGGATCGTCGGGGTATCAGAGCGGTAACCTGGACAATCCTTCCTTCATCGCGGTCGACGCCGCGGGCGATGTGTGGATTCCCAACAAGAGTGCAAGTACCGTCACCGAGATCATCGGTGTGGCTACGCCGGCGGTGACGCCGCTGTCCGCGCTGAAGCCGGGTGTTCGCCCCTGATCGACCCGCACCGCTCCGGCCTGGAGAACGAAGCGCACTGGTGGCGGCGGCAGGTCGTGGCAACTGGGAAAACTAGCGCGTGTCTGGGCGCTCATCCGAGAGCCCGAGCTGTTGCAGCGCGAACGCCGTAATGCGTGCGGCGTCCTGCTGCGGCGTGCGAGCCGTCAGGTGGTCCATCCGCCGCTCATTGCATCCGCGAATCATATCCAGAATTGCCCACGCAATCGCGTCGAGATCCCGAGGCTCCAGCTCACCGGCGGCCTCACCCTCTTTCAGAATCGACAGAAAATATGCATGTCCTGCGCGCATCACCTCATGGGTCTGGCGCTTGTGCTGCGTCTCCCGGCCCACCGTGAGCAGCAGGCGGTACAGGCTCTGCTTGTCCTGCCAGAACTCCGTGCGCACGGCGATCGAGATCGACAGCCGCTCGCGCACACCGCTGACCGACCGTATCCGCTCCGCAGCCAGCTTCTGCAGCTGCGCCACGGCCATCTGCACCGCCGCCGCATAGATCTCTTCCTTCGAGTCGAAGTAGAGATACAGCGTGCCTTTCGCGATCTTCGCCGCGCTGGCCACATCGTCGACGGAGGTGGCCGCAAAGCCTTTCTTTCCAAAGACCTTAATCGCGGCGGCGAGGATCTCCTGCCGGCGCATGTCCGTCAACACCTGCTTCCGGCTTGGGCTCCTGCTTTGCGTGTTTCCGCTCACAAAATCAAGCTAGCACGTTTTCTGTGCGCCGTCTGAATCCCGCGGCGCGGCGGTCTGCTCTAATGACTTAGGAGTCATTTAGATGACTGATGGGTCAGTCAACGAGCCGGACGCAGAACCGGAGCGCGGTTTCGAAGCAGCGCTCGACCGGGCCGAGGACTCGCTCGCCTCCAGCGCGCCGGAGTTCGAGCCCGGTGTTCCGCTCGCGTCCCCGCCCGCTCCGCCAGCCTTCGGCGAAGCCCCCGCTCCCCGCGTCTTCAATCCCTGGATCATCGCCCTCGTCGTCACCATGGGAACGTTCATGGAGGTCCTCGACACCTCCATCGCCAACGTCGCTCTCCCGCACATCGCCGGCAGCCTCTCGGCCTCGCAGGATGAGAGCACCTGGGTGCTCACCAGCTACCTCGTCGCCAACGCCATCATCCTTCCCATCAGCGGCTGGATCTCGAGCGTCATGGGCCGCAAGAACTTCTATCTCATCTCGGTCGTGATGTTCACCGTCTTCTCGGCGTTGTGCGGCGTCGCTCCGACGCTTGGCCTGCTGGTCGTCTTCCGCGTTCTGCAGGGGCTCGCCGGCGGCGGTCTGCAGCCCTCCGTCCAGGCTATCCTCGCCGACGCCTTTCCCGGCAACAAGCGGGGCATGGCCATGGCCGTCTATACCGTCGCCATCTTCTGCGCGCCGGTGCTCGGCCCCACCCTCGGCGGCTGGATCACGGACAACTACTCCTGGCGCTGGATCTTCTACATCAACATCCCCATCGGCCTGCTCTGCGCCTTCTTCACGCGCATGGTGCTGGTCGACCCGGCACAGCTCACCCTGAAGCGCCTGGCGCAAAAAGGCAAGAAGCTGCAGATCGACGGCACGGGCCTCGCGCTCATCAGCATCGGTCTTGCATCGCTCGAGATCGTGCTCGACAAGGGCCAGGAGCTCGACTGGCTCGGCTCGACCTTCATTGCCTGGACCGCCGCCATCGCGGTGCTGGCGCTGGTGGGCGCCGTCATCTGGGAGCTGCGCGTCAAGGCACCGGTGGTGAACCTCCGTCTGCTCAAGGAGCGCAACTTCCTGGTCTGCTGCACCATCGTGCTCTTTGTCTACACTGCGCTCTACGCGTCGACCTTCCTTCTGCCGCAGTTCATGCAGTTGATGTTGGGCTACTCGGCGACCGCCGCGGGCATGGCCGTCTCACCCGCCGGTCTGGTCACGATGATCGAGGTTCCGCTGGTTGGCTGGGCGCTCACCAGGGGCTTCGATGCCCGTCGCATGATCGCCGTCGGCATCGCCACCATCGCACTCGGTACCTGGTGGCTCTCGCTCGGCAACCTCGAGATGGGTGAGCCCAGCCTGATCTGGCCGCGGGTCGTGCAGGTCATCGGCATCGGCATGACCACCGTCCCGCTCAGCACCATCATGTTTCGCTTCATTCCGGCGGACCAGACCAGCAATGCCGCCGGAATCTACTCGCTGGTGCGCAATGAGGGGGGCAGCATCGGCATTGCGTTGTCCAGCACCTTCCTGCAGCGCGCCATGCAGACCCACCAGACCTACCTCGCCGCCAACCTCTCGCCCTCCAATCCGCTCGCTGCGCGCGCAGCGCAATCGTTCGCCGCATCGCGCGGCTCGCTGGCCTCCAGCGGTTCCGTCTCAGACAGCGCCCATGCTGGCATCGCGATGCTCTATGGCCAGGTCCAGCGCCAGGCATCGCTGCTGGCCTACATGGATCAGTACCGCATGTTCGCCTACATGCTGGCCTGCCTGCTGCCGCTGGTGCTGCTGCTCAAGCGGCCACCGCGGATCGCCGCAAAGATGGAACTCGAAGCCCACTAAATGGCTCGAACCTGCGCGCAAAAACAACCGCCGCGGCCACGATTGCCTTTAAGCTCGCTCGCAATCCAGCCGGTTGCATCTGCATGCAGCCTATGGCGGCCCGATCGTTTGGCGGCCTGATCGTTTGGCGACACGCGACAAACCTGCTGGGAATCCAGAACGCTGCCAACAACGCCAATCAGCTCTACAACATCCAGCAGAGCGGCCCTAACTCCAACGCCATCGCACGTGCAACCACTCCTAACGGCAACGGCACCGTTCCGCAGGCGACCCTGGACACGCTCGGCAATATCCTCGCCGCTTGTGTCGACTCCGCCAACACCGCGAACAGCGCGACGGCTCCGACCGAAGCCGGCGCCTCAAGTCAGTGCTACACCCTCTTCGAGAATGCCACCACCAACGGCATACCCTACGGGACCACCGGTCATGGGACCGTTCCCACTGACATCGCCACGGCGGCCTTCAACATCGCTCACTATCCAGCCGGCGCATCCGCAGACACCGCCGCCGTCATGACCGCTCTCTGGGCAATTCAGGCCTCGGGGCCGATTCCCTATACCCCAGACCTCACCGCGCAGCCCAACGACTTCACCATCACCATCGGCTTCACGGGTGGGGGTTTAGGCCCGACGCACGGAATTTCGCCGCACTCCGTCGCGGTCGACACTTCGGGAAATATCTATACGGCGAACTACACCAGCAATGAGCTGAACATCTTTACTCCGCTCGGCGTGCCTCTCACCGGCTCCCCTTTCAGCGGCAATGGCCTGAACGGGCCTGACAGCGTTGCTGTCGACAGCACCTCAAGCTATGTGTGGATCGCAAACTTAGGCTCCACGTCCCTGAGCCGCTTCACCACCTCAGGCACGACGGAGAGCAATTATCCGCTGGGCTCTGGCAATTCTATTAGTGATGCCGAGATCGATGGCTCCGGAAACATCTGGGCCACGACGGTAACCCCCACTGCGTATTTGGTGAAGCTGAATAGCAGCGGTACGGTTGTAGCAGGGGGTGGCGACACCTATTTGACCGAACCAGGGAGTCTCGCAATCGAACCGACGACGGGCGACGTATGGGCAGCCAATCGCGGTGAGTTCGTCGACGCGATTGGCAACTATGGCTATCACGCCACTATGTACTCGGGAACCACTGCCACCCCTTCTCCTGGTTCTGCTCCTGGTCTTGGCGGCATCAATGGTCCGGTTGGTAGCGCGATCGACTCCAACGGGTATATCTGGTTCGCGAACAGCAACAGCACCGTGACTGCGCTGAAGACCGCGACCACCATAGTAACGGGCAGCCCCTTCACCATCGGCTACACGAACGACGGAATCGCGATCGATGGTGCCGACAACGTCTGGGTGACCAACACCAACGGCGCAGGCGGAGTATGCGAGCTAACCAACGCCGGAGCTGCGATCAGCCCGACGGCGGGATACACCGCGACCGATCCCGACGGGATTGCGATCGACATCTCGGGGAACGTCTGGTACGACTCCACTAAGACTACGGGCACGCTGTATGAGCTGGTCGGCGCGGCGACGCCTGTCGTGACGCCGCTTTCGTACGCTGTGGCGAACTCCAAGCTGGGCACCAAGCCCTAAGCAACCCCGGAGCAAACGCTCCTCCAGCCCGCGGCGCACACCTTGCGCAGCGGGCCTTTCCTTTGAGGCAGTATCAACTTTGCTGTACCCCGCAACATTGTCATCCTGAGCGTAGTAGTTCGCGCGCTTGCGAACTACGCAGCCGAAGGACCCCGATATATCAAACCCACCCATAGGCTCCTTACCTTTCCAACCCAAATCACACCGCACTCCGGGTACTGCTCTAGAATCAATCCTGCATGATCGACTGGCTGACATCTACCGCGAGGTCTCCCCGGCGCTGCCGGCATCACCCTGCGCTTGACAGCATTGTCCTCCGCCAGACCCCCGGAATCCGCGCGGCCTTCGTCGCGCTCCACCGTTCCCAGCAGCAATCCTCCGAACCTCCCATGCTTCCTGCCCTCTGCGCACTCCGCGCAACCCGAAACAGGGCTGTATATGTCGATTTGCAACCCGAAACAGGGCTGAATCGCACTGAAATCCCGTATGTTTCCGCCCATCGTGCATGGGTAGAGGCGATCGCCTGATGCCAACGCGGGTTCGCTCCTACTCCAAGATCAACCTCGGCCTCGCCGTCGGCCCCCCCCGGGCCGACGGCTTCCATTCCCTGGCAACGGTCTACCAAACCATGCAACTGCATGATTTAGTGACGGTTACGGCCCGCCAAGCGCAGAAGACGACGATCGTCCTGACGGCCAATCATCGCGGCGTTCCCCGCTCCGAAGCAGGCAACGCCGAGCGCAACACCGCCTGGAAGATGGTCCACCGCGTCCTGGAGCGCCTGAACATCACCGCCGAAGTCGAAATCTCCATCGACAAACGCCTCCCCGTCCAGGGCGGCATGGGTGCCGGCTCAGCCAACGCGGTTGCTGCAATGCTAGGACTTGAAAGGGAGTTACGGGTCGCGCTGCAAGGGCCGGACAGGCTGGAAGTAGCGGCCGAGGTGGGTTCGGATGTACCGCTTTTCCTGCTCGGTGGAACGGTGCTCGGGCTGGGCCGAGGGGAAGACGTGTACCCTCTGCCCGAATCGCCAGCTATGCCGTGCGTGATTGCACTGCCGGAGGTCGGAGTATCAACAGCCCTTGCATTTCAACAACTTGACGCTCGTTGGAACGACAGGATGCGGGCAGAGATCGCCGCAGAGGGGGCCGCTCGATTGACTTCCGCCCCGCCTGCCGATAAACTAAAACAGTTGAGCCGCGCTCTAGCCTCTGTCTGGTCGACAACTGGCGTCGAGTCTGGCCCCTCCGGTATCGCTCTTACGAACCGCCCGGAACTGATTCCAGGCGACTTACCTTCGGGTAAGGCTTCTGTAATGCAGAGGGACGTACGAGGCGATCTGGCCGAGAATCCCCTTCTCGCGCTTGTCCGCACCGGGATTGAGAACGACTTCGAAGAGGTCGTCTTCTCGCAGCATCCCTCCTTGCGTTCAACCAAGCGTGATTTGATGGGAAGTTCGAGCGGTTCTGCGTTGTATGCAGCACTCTCGGGTTCTGGTTCGGCGTTGTTTGGGCTCTACGAGTCACAGGCAGACGCACGTGCCGCTCAACATCGTGTACAGCAGAACGGCACACGGGCTATCCTGACGGAAACCCTGCCACGCCGGGACTATTGGCATACGATGTTCGCAGGGTAGTTTGCCGGCAAATGGATGAAGCGCGCCGACGGTACTGGGCGATCGACTAATGGTAGGTCAAGTGCCTTTGACGCACTTTGTCTAGGTTCGAATCCTAGTCGCCCAACCACTCAGTCGTTCGCTTGATTTATGGAGTGATCTATAAGTCCTCGAACAAAGAACAGTTAGGGAACTTTTGATGTTTCAGCGATGGAAACCTCATCGCCCGAGATTAAGCAAGGCCCGCACATGGTATTCGGCCGCAAGCCGATGCGCGGGAGTAGCAAGAAGTTTGTAGGTTGTCTTGAAGATTGACCAATCCTCGAGCCAAAACATAGGGAACCAAAGTCTCGCAACATGCAGATGGCCGGAGATGAAACAGTGTCGGCCGCAGAGAAGTAAGGCAAGCAGTATTGAATTGCCCAAAGGTCAACCAGCCTGGAGGATTTCAACGTGAACGAACAAGACACGACTGTGGTTCCTTTCCCGAGTTCTATAAATGATGACTCCGCTGCAACAGCAAAGACCGTATCGGTCTCAGTTGCCGCGGAGCAACCGAAGCAAGCTGCCGAGAGTGTATTGACACCGGTAGCCTCTGCGGCGGGAACGAAGGTGTCAACGGAGAAAAAACGCTCCTCGCGCCTGAGTGAAGACAAGCGCTTCAAGATCTTCTCCGGCTCGGCTAACCGGCCGTTGGCGGAGGAGATCGGTAAGTTTCTGGGGGTACCCGTCGGGGAGACGCGCTTACAGCGTTTTTCCGACGGCGAGACCCACTTTCAGCTCATTGAAAATGTGCGTGGAGCGGATGTATTTCTGATCCAGCCCACATGCCGTCCGGTCGACCAGAATTTGGTCGAACTGCTGATCATGATGGATGCGCTCAAGCGCGCTTCAGCCGGACGCATTACCGTTGTGGTTCCGTATTATGGCTACGCGCGTCAAGATCGCAAAGATCGACCACGCGTTGCGATCACTTCGAAACTGGTTGCTGATTTGCTCGCCACGGCTGGTGCGAATCGCGCGCTGTTCGTCGATCTACACGCAGCGCAGATTCAAGGCTTCTTTAATATTCCGGTCGATCATCTATTTGCCAGTCCGGTGCTAGTTGGATATTTCAGAGATTTGAGCCTGCCAAATCTTACGGTGGTTAGTCCCGACGCAGGCGGCGTGGAGCGAGCAAGATTCTTCGCGCAGAGGTTAGAAGTCCCGTTGGCAATCGTCGACAAGCGCAGGACGGATATCAACGTGACGGAAGTGATGAACGTGATTGGCGATGTGCACGGACGGACCTGCTTGATCCTCGATGACATCGTTGACACAGCTGGAACGCTGGTGAAGACAGCCGAGGCATTGCTGGATCAAGGCGCTGAAAAGGTGTACGCATGCGCCTCACATGCGGTTCTCTCTGGGCCTGCGGTCGAGAGGATTAATGCTTCGCATCTGGAGCAGTTGGTTGTGACCAATACGATTCCGCTTTCCGAGGCCGCGCAGCAGGTAAGCAAGATCAAGGTGCTTTCAATCGCCGGCTTGCTGGGTAGGGCGATCGAGAGTATTCACATGGAGACCAGCGTGAGTACTCTGTTTAACTAATCGAGTTTTCGCAGTTTGCAAGAAGGTTTGTACGTTGCGGGCTACAAGTTGAAGGACAAAGGGAGCGAGGCTCAACCTCGTGCCCGAAAGGAATGAAGATGGCAAGCGAGAAAAAGATTGAAGCGGTGGTGGCAACGCCCCGCACGGGTAGATTCAACAAGAACCATGCTCGCCGCGTGCGCGTGCAGGGGCTGATTCCTGCCGTTGTGTATGGTGCGGGCAAGGAGTCGGTGGCAGTGACAGTTGATCCTAAGGTCATTACGAAGATTCTGTACTCTGATGCCGGTCACAATACGATCTTCGATCTCACGATCGAGGGTGCAGGTGTTACCAAAGCGATGATCGTCGACTGGCAGAATGAGCCCATCAAGGGCCACCTGCTGCACATCGACCTGAAGCGCATTGCGATGGACAAGGCCATGCGCGTCTCTGTGCAGGTGCAGTTGACAGGCGTTTCGACAGGCGTGAAGAACTCGGGCGGTATTCTGAGCCAGGTTCTGCACGAGGTAGAGATCGAATGCTTGCCGGGCGATATTCCGGGTCACATCGATGTTGACGTCACGAACCTGGAGGTTAATGGCTCAATCCACATCTCTGATCTGCCGCACTCGGACAAGGTAAAGTTCCTCGGCGAAGAAGACGCTTTGGTTGCTCACGTGACCATGTTGAAGGAAGAGGTTGCGATAGAGCCGGTTGCTGGTCCGGCCGAGCCTGAAGTGGTGAAGAAGGGCAAGCCGGAAGCTACTGCTGCCGAAGCTGCAGCCACGGACAAGGGCAAGAAGTAAGTAAGTTGAAAGGCGTTGTGCGAGCGTGAAGCTGATCGTCGGTCTTGGGAATCCTGGTCCGGAATACGCGTTAACGCCGCACAACGCTGGGTTTCTGGCGGTCGATCGCATTGCAGCAGTATGTAATGTGCAGATTGCCAACCGTCGCGGGAGAGCGCTGACGGCACGGACAAAGCTGGCGGGGCATGACGTTCTACTAGCGAAGCCTGAGACTTTCATGAACCTGAGCGGGCTTTCGGTAGCCGCTCTGCTGGATGAGTTGCACCTCGGTGTTGAGGACTTAATTGTTCTCCACGACGAGTTGGATTTTCCGCTGGGCACGCTGCGTATTGCGCAGCGGGGTTCGGCGAACGGGCACAACGGGGTCAAGTCTGTCTCCGGAGTGCTTGGAACCGATGAGTGGCTTCGAGTTCGTATCGGAGTTGGCAAACCGCCACTCGATGACGGACGCAAGGTGAAAGCCGGTGGCGCCGATTACTTGCTTACGCCGATGCGCAGGCAGGAGTTGGCAACACTGGATGAGGTACTCGACCAAGCAGTACGCGCGGTCGAGGCTGTGCTGACCAAGGGTGTCAGCGCGGCAATGAATGAGTTCAATCGCAAGGTTGAACCTGAGAGCAGGCAGTAACAATCTTCCACACCGGTTTTGGATGGAAGTACCAACCGAAGCGGTGCGGGGTACAACCCCGCAGAAAGAAGTAGAGATGAATCGCACTTACGAAATCATGTTTATCGTTCGGCCTGATGTTGAAGAGGTTGAGCTCGACAAGCTCATTGAGACGTTCTCCGGCTACATCACCACCGGGGGCGGCACGGTGAAGACGACCGAGAAGATGGGCCGCCGCCGGCTGGCTTACACGGTCAGGAAGTTCAATGATGGCCTTTACGTTCTGCTGGTCGTCGATGCTCCTGCATCGCTCATATCCGAGATCGAGCGTCGTCTGCGCGTCTCCGAACAGGTGATCAAGTTCCTCACTGTTCGCATGGACGAGGAAGACAAGCGCGTTGCCAAGATCAAGGCTCATCGCGATGCGCACGTGAAGCGCAGCGCTCAGCCGCAGGTGAACGTCGAGGCTGTTGCCGAGACGCCGGATGCTCCCGTGGCGGTGACGCCGGATGCTCCCGTGGCCGCGACGCCTGATGCTCCCGCGGCTGCGACTTCTGAGCCGACCGAGGTTGCCGCTCCGGTGGCCGAGGCCGAGCCCGCCGTCGCTTCGTAGAACTGGCTCCTCGTAGAAGCGAGGCCAGGCGAAACACAAGCTTCGCGGACTGGACAACTCCGGTCTGCTGATAGGACTAACGCAACGCTGCAAGATGCTTCCACGATCGTCGGGCAGGTGACGAAGATCTAGTCCAGGGGCCCCGATGCGGGTCTGGAGCAAGAGCAGCAGAACCGGCCGACGGCATGTACGCCGCCGGCAGACAAAGGACAAGCACCATGGCTGACGAGATAGTGAATCAAGCAGCACCCGCGGCAACTTCCACTGCTGCTGCGGCTCCTGCTGCGGCTCCCGCTGCGGCTTCGACGACCGAGGGCGGCGCACCTGCTCCACGCACGGGCGGTTACCAGGGACAGGGCGGACCCCGCACGGGTGGATCGCGTCCACCGCGTCCGGCGGGCGGCGGTGCAGGCGGAGCGGGCGGGCGCAAGTTCTTCCGCCGCAAGAAGGTGTGCAAGTTCACGGTGGAGAAGATCGATACGATCAGCTACCGCGATGTGCGCCTGCTGCAGCAGTTCGTGTCGGACCGCGGCAAGATCATTCCGCGCCGTTTGACCGGCACCAGCGCTCCGTTCCAGCGGAAGCTCACGCGCGCCATTAAGCAGGCCCGTGCGATCGCTCTGCTGCCATTTGCAGCGAAGTTCTAGTTTCCACCGCGTCCGCATGCGGCGCGAACCGAGTACGTTGGAGAAGTGTCATGGAAGTGATTCTGAAAGAGGATGTAAACAAGCTGGGCCACCGGGGCGACGTGGTGAAGGTCGCCGACGGGTATGGTCGCAACTACCTCCTGCCGACCAAGCTGGCCATGGAGGCCACGCCGGCGAACAAGGCCGTGATCGAGCAGATGAAGTCGTCGTCGATCCGCAAGTCGGCTGCCGAGAGGGGCGGAGCTGATGAGCTCGCAGCCCAGCTCAATGAGCTGATGCTGACGTTCGAGCGCAAGACGGGCGAGAACGAGCAGCTGTTCGGTTCGGTCACGTCGCAGGACATCGCGCACGAGCTGGAGCTGCAGGGCTTCAAGGTCGACCGCCGTAAGATCCACCTGGAAGAGCCGCTGAAGACCGTCGGCGAGTTCCATGTGCCGATCAAGCTGCACCGCGAGGTCTCGGCGCATCTGCAGGTGAACATCAAGAGCGATGCTCCGGAGCGCGTGGCGGTGGCTGATGTGGATGACGATTCGGTGTTCAAGTCGACCTACACGGGCGAGCTGGACGACAACCGCGACTAATTCACTGTTCGAAGCCTGAACGAGCAAAACGCCCGCGCTTCTTTTGCAGCGCGGGCGTTGCTGTGCCGGGGTTACCCCCCTCCTGACCCCACCGGGCCAAGAGGGGGGTACCCCCCCTCCCCCCGTTTTCGTAAAGTATTCCATTCAGGGGAGTTACTGGCAAGGTATTCATTCTATTGGGGTGGTATAAGTTATTGATTCTTTGTGGTTTGCTGGACTTGTGTCTGCAAAGTATTCCATTCAGAGACTTTGCGGGCAAAGTATTCAAACCGCTGGAGTTAGCAGCGGTTTTTGCGGGTTTTAGCCGTGAGAGCCGTTCCCTCGGCGGATAAAGCGGCATTGCCTGCAAAGCACCTACGGAACGGCTGAAGCCGTGGCCTTAACAAATACTGCCCTATATCTATCACTGCCCTATATCTATTGTAGAGAAGTGGATGGGGCAACTATGCCAGGTTTTGGAGGATTTTATCTGCTGTTGTTTCAGGTAGTTGCACGGATTCTGGGGGCCGCGGGGGGTTGACAGAATTCTGCTGGCGCTGGCTCGCAGGCGGTGCCGACCGGCGGCTCGAATTCAAGGGGGTGCTAGGCTGGAACTATGTGTGGTCGGTACTTCAGGAGTTCAGAGAAGCAGGAGATCGCTGAGCGGTTTCGTGCTGGCAAAGTTTTTGAGGATCCGCTGACGGCGGATTACAACATTGCGCCAACAACGTTCCAGCCGGTCATCCGGTTGAGCCGGGACACGGGCGATGGGGACGAGCGGGAGATGGTGCTGCTGCGGTGGGGGCTGGTGCCGTACTTCGCGACGAGCCTGAAGGAGTTCAAAGGGCTGACGACGTTCAATGCGCGCGCGGAGTCGGTTGCGACGTCGGCGACGTGGAGCGAGCCGTTCAAGCGGCGGCGCTGCCTGATCCCGGCGGATGGGTTTTATGAGTGGGCGGTGAAGGGTGGGGAGGCGCGGTTTGGCGCAGGCCCGAAGAGACCGGCGAAGCCGCAGGCGAAGGGGGCGAAGCAGCCGTTTGCCATCACGCTGACCAATGGCGAGCCGCTGGCGTTTGCGGGGTTGTGGGATGCGTGGAAGGAGCCGAAGAAGTCGCCGCAGGAGGTGGACCGGTGGCTGCAGAGCTTCGCGATTGTGACCACCGAGGCCAATGAGGTGATGGCGCCGATCCATGAGCGGATGCCGGTGATCCTGCATCCGCGGGATTGGGAGGAGTGGCTGGACCGGGATGAGTCGCGACCGCCGCCGGTGCATCTGCTGCGGCCGTATGAGCCGGAGGCGATGAAGGCCGAACAGTGTAATCCGGCGGTGGGGAACGTGCGGAATAATGGGCCGGAGATGCTGAATAGCGCGTAGCGTAAGCGCTCATCCTTCAGCAGACTCGCGGCGTGCGATGGCGCTACTCGTACTTGAGCGTTTGCACGGGGTCAAGACGGGCGGCGCGGTTGGCGGGGAGGGTTCCGAAGACGACGCCGACCAGGATCGAGGTGCTCAGCGCGATCAGGGCCGCCCAGTAGGAGGTGGGGACCGCGAGGCCGGTGACGAGGCCGACGTCGTAGGGAATGGCGAGGCCGATGATGGTTCCGACCAGACCGCCAGAGAGCGAAAGCAGGACGGCCTCGGTGAGGAACTGGAGGCGAATCTCGCGACTGGTGGCGCCCAGGGCCTTGCGAATGCCGATCTCCTTGATGCGCGACTGCACGTTGGCGAGCATGGAGTTCATGATGCCGACGCCGGAGACGACCAGGGTGATGGCCGATGCCAGGACCAGGACGATGGTGAGCATGTTGGCGATGCGCGCCATGGTGCTGAGGATGTCGGTCAGCGTCTGAGCCTTGTATTCACTGGTGGGGCGATGACGGCTTTTGACGATGCTGGTGATGCGCTCGGCGGCGGGCTCGACGTCCTGCGCGTTGTCCATGCTGAAGAAGATCTCTTTGAGTTCGTCGCTGCCGGTGAAGTAGCGCGCGACCTCGTATGGAACCAGAAGGGTGTGGTCGCTGATCTCGGACTGACCGAAGGTGTCCATGCTCTCGGTGAAGACTCCGATGACGGTGAAGGGAATTCCGCGAACGGAGACGGTGTTGCCGATGGCGGTGTCGTAGTTGCCGTACAGCTCGCGGGCCATGGGACCGACGAGGACGGCGACCTTGGCGTGGTCGACCGCATCCTGATCGTCGAAGAAGCGGCCAGCCTTGATCTTGAGGTTTCGGATCTGCTTGTACTGGGGGCTGACGCCAAGCAGCATCGCGTCTTTGCTGATGCCGTTGCCCATGGCGATGCGGTCGTGGAACTCTAGCATGGGCGAGCTGTAGAGGATGCCGGGAACCTGGTTGTCGACAACGTCCATGTCCTCGCGGGTCATGTAGTCGGGCGTGCTGATGTTGTCTGGGCCCATGACGACGCCGCCGGAGTACTGCATCTCGACTTTGTTGGGGCCCAGGCCAGAGATGGTGTCCAAGGCATATTGCTTGCCCGTGAGGCCGACGGTGGCGACCAGAACGATGGACGCAGAGCCGATGACCATGCCGAGCATGGTGAGAAAAAAACGCGTTTTGCTGGCGCAAAAGCTGTCGTAGGCGAGATTGAGGGTCTCGCGGAAGGCGACGGTGGAGCGGGCGCTGAGGAGCGTGCTGTCGAAGGTGTCGCGGGCGCGCGTCATAGGCAAGAAGGTTCGATTCAGTATCGCAGGGTGGAAGGGATTGCCGCCAGCCAATGGCTCGAATCCTACTCCCGGTTGGATGCCTGGGGAGCGCTGGCGATTCCGGTTATGCTGCCGATAGGGTGCACCGGGGCGTGAGAGCAATCCTATGCGGAGCATGAGCTGGTGTGACCAGCCACAAAAGTACAGCTGCGGCGTTTTCGGCGCAGTGCGGCGTTGGCGGTATCAGGAAAACGGCAGGAAATCTCTGCAGGCGAACGTTTCGAGCTCCTGCCGTGAGGGGAAAATGCTCTAGGCGATATCGGCTGGGTCGATTTCGATGTCGATGTCGATGTCGAGGCCGATGTCGAGAGCGCGGACGCTGTGGGTGAGCGCGCCGACGGAGATGATGTCGACGCCGGTGGAGGCAATCTCGCGGATTCGATCCAGGGTGACGCCGCCGCTGGCTTCGACGAGGGCGCGGCCGGCGATCTGCTGCACGGTGGTGCGTAGATCGGCGATAGAGAAGTTGTCGAGCAGAACGGTGTCGACGCAAGAGGCGAGGATGGGCTCGAGTTGGGCTACCTGGTCTGGGCGATCGACTTCAACTTCGACGTGCGTGGTGTGGGGAAGAGAGGCGCGGGCTTCGGTGAGGGCTTGGGTGAGGCTGCCGGTGCCGGATGCGGCGAGGATGGCAAGGTGGTTGTCCTTGGCCATGACGGCGTCGGAGAGCGAGAAGCGGTGATTGTGGCCGCCGCCGCAGCGCACGGCGTAGCGCTCGAAGAGGCGAAGGCCGGGAGTGGTCTTGCGCGTGTCGGTTATCCGTGCGCGAGTACCTTCGGTCTCGCGCACATAGGCGGCGGCGAGTGTGGCGATGCCGGAGAGGCGCTGCGCGAAGTTGAGAGCGATGCGCTCGGCCTGCAGGATGGAACGCGCGGGGCCGTGGATGGTCGCGAGCACTGCGCGTGCGGCGAACGCCTGTCCATCGTTGATATGGAAGTGGGTGGTGATGGCGGGGTCGGTGAGGGTGAAGGCGGCCGTGACGAGGTCTTCGCCGCAGAGGACTCCGGGTTCGCGCGCGACGAGGTGCGCGGTGACCATGGCGGCGGCGGGGATGAGGGTTTGCGAGGTGAGGTCGCCCCAGGGTGCGTCCTCGAGCAGCGCCATGCGGACGATGCTGTCGATGGCTTCGCGGCTGGGTTTCATGCAGGGTTTTATGCTGGGTTGCAGGCTGGGTGTTATGGGCATGCGACGGTGACCTTGTTCGCGTAGACGAGCGAGCGCTGGAAGGCGGCGGAGGTCTCGGGAAAGTCGTTGCGGAAGTGTGCGCCGCGGGACTCTTCGCGGGCGAGGGCGGCTGCGACCATGACTCGGGCGAGGTCGAGAAGATTGGCGGTTTCGAGCGCGTGGATGGTTGAGCCGTCGGCGTGCCAGTGGTTCAGTTGCGCAGCGGCGGCTTCGAGGCTGGAACGGGTGCGCTCGATGCCGACGAGATCCCACATGAGGGCCTGGAGGTTTGTCCGGTCTACAAGTGTAGTGTTTTGTGGAAGTTCGGTGTCGATCGGAAGGACATTGCCAGCGTCCTCATCGAAGGTTGGCCAGGTGGGATCGTAGGTGGCGATGGGTGCGGCGGAGAGCAGGGTATGGGCGCAACGCCAGCCGAAGGTGAGGCCCTCGAGCAGGGAGTTGGAGGCCAGGCGGTTGGCGCCGTGGACGCCGGTGCAGGCGACTTCGCCGACGGCGTAGAGGCCGGGGATCGAGGTGCGGCCCCATGTGTCGGTGCGAATGCCGCCCATCCAATAGTGGGCGGCGGGGGTGACAGGGATGGGGTCCCTGGACCAGTCGAGACCGCGGTCGCGGCAGGCGGCGTCGATGGTCGGGAAGCGGGCGCGGAGGAAGTCGGCGGTCAGGGCGGTGGCATCCAGGAAGATTGGAAGTCCTTGCTGCTCAGCCATTTGGCGAGAAATTCCGCGGGCGACGATGTCGCGGGGGGCAAGCTCGGCTTTGGGATGGATGTGCGGCATGAATCGATGGCCGTGGGCGTCGAGGAGGATGGCGCCTTCGCCGCGGACGGCCTCGGAGATGAGGAAGCTGCTGGACTCGGTGCTGGGGCTGGCAAGGGCGGTGGGGTGGAACTGGTAGAACTCGATGTCGGCGAGCTGGGCGCCGGCGCGGAGGGCCATGGCGACGCCGTCGCCGGTGGCGACGGAGGGGTTGGTGCTGTGGAGGTAGAGCTGGCCTGCGCCGCCGCTGGCGAGGATCACCGCGTCGGCTTCGATTGTGCGGATAAGTCCTTCTGAATCACGTATTTCAAGGCCGACGGCTACGTCGTTGTGGAGCACTACATCGAGAGCGAAGGTGTGCTCGAGGACGGAGATGTTGGCTTGCGCGCGGACGGCGCGGACGAGGGCGGTTTCGACAGAGAGGCCGGTGGCGTCGCCGCCGGAGTGGAGGACGCGGGCGCGGGAGTGGGCGGCTTCGAGGCCGCGGGCGAGTTGGCCGTTTTCGGTGTGGTCGAAGGCGACGCCGAGGCGGATGAGGTCGCGGATGCGGTCTGGGCCTTCGGAGCATAAGACATTGACGGACTTGGGGTTACATAGGCCGGCGCCGGCGCGGAGGGTGTCGGCGACGTGCTCGGCGACGCTGTCGTCGGAGAACATGACGGCGGCGATTCCGCCCTGGGCCCAGCGGGTGTTGCTCTCGGCCAAAGCTGCTTTGGTTACAAGGGTTACAGCATGCTCGCGGCTCAATTCGAGGGCGGCGGTAAGGCCGGCGATGCCGCTGCCTACGACAAGAATGTGCTTCATTATGTGCTCTCTCAGCCCTGTTTCGTGTTGCGCGGGGCTAGTTTCAGCATGGTTTCGAGCGCAAGGCGTGCGGGAACGGCGATGGGCTCGGGAACGGAGATACGGTTGAGGATTTCGCCACGCTCGAGCGCTTCGAGGACCCAGGCGAGGTAGCCAGGGTGGATGCGGTACATGGTCGAGCAGGGGCAGACGATCGAGTCGAGGCAGAAGATGCGGTGCTCGGGGTGCTGGGCGGCGAGGCGCTGGACGAGGTTGATCTCGGTGCCGATGGCGAAGGTGGAGCCAGGGGGTGCGGCGGCGATGGCTTTGACGATGAAGTCGGTGGAACCGGCGGCATCGGCTGCGTCGACGACGGGCATGGGGCACTCGGGGTGGACGAGGACGCGGACGCCGGGATGGCGGGAGCGGGCGGCGGCGA
>PLHC01000012.1 GCA_003138795.1 Granulicella sp.
ACTTGGAGCTTGAAAGCGCCCCATGAGGCGGTCTCCCGAATAGGGCCCTAATTAGACCAGTCCGACAGCCAATGAGCCACGATGCCAAAACAAAGCGCAGGTCTGATCATGTACCGGAACCGAGTGAACCGTCTGGAAGTATTTCTGGTCCACCCTGCTGGCTGCAATCAATTCCGCCACCCAATTCACTGATATGCCGCCTCCCAGTGCAACGTTATGGGTCTTGCTCACTTTTGGTGAAGAATGACCGAAAAGCGCGGAAAAGAAGCAAACTCCATAGACCGCCGCCGAAGCTATTATCTGGCGACCTCATAAGGCTTCTGAAATCAACAACAGATTACAGGCTCCTGACAGAATTCAGCAGTATCACCAAATGTGCGGATGAACCAACGTTATGCCGCCACCCGTTACAAAGTTATGGTTCATCCGCATATTTGGTGAAGGCTGTGTCAGCTTAGGTGGGCGGGTTGCGATGGTCGAGTTTAGGCCATGTTGAGGACACGCAGCCGGAGCAGGTCGAAGCTGGCACGGCCGTACATCTGGCGTTTGACCAGCTTCAGTCGATGGACCTGTCCTTCGACTTGACCGTTGCTCCAGGGCATCTGCAGCGCCGCCAGCACAGCGGCCTGATCGCGGATGAGGTGGGCGGCGAAGCTGGCCAGCGCGGTCCCCTTGGCAGATTGAAGCCAGCTGGGCCACGCAGTAGAGTCGCGAGATCGAACGATGCGAAAGAACTCGTCCGCGGCTCTTGCGGTGGCTGCGATCTCGGGAGACCGCCGATAGAGTTCTTCGAGATACGAGCGTGCCGAAGCCGGTTCGCTCAGGATCAACCACGCCGTATGACGGGGCGAAGTTCGCATAGCAGGCGGCGTGATCGTATGCGCTCCTGGTTGGTAACGAGGACCTCGGCGTTGACGAATCCATGTGCGCACGATCCTCTGCTGTCCGTGAAAGCCCCGCTCTCTGAGTTCACGCCAGAGCTGCGTGGCGTTGTGGCAGCCTTCTTGCAAGCGTTGCTCCAGATAATGTGCGTAGGCATCCACTGAACGCACGCGACATCTTGGTTTGAGTTCTGGAAATCCGTCGGAATGCATCCAGCGGCGCACGGTTCGATGATCGAGGCCGAGCTCGCGGCCGATCTGAAGCTTGCTCATGCCACGCCGTGCTAATTCCATCACCTGCTCATATCGGCTATGGCGGCGGTCCCGGTTCTGGCTTTTCACGAGCGCCGCGCGTGGTTCCCTGTGAACTGCTGGAGGCACGGCAGGAGGTGCTGCCTCCACCTCTCTGATGGCGTGAGCGGTCTGCGTCAGGATGCGATGATGCGGCTGGAGTGCGTTCGTCAGAGCCTCGCTCAGGTTGTGCAAGAGGTGCCATCGATCAGCCACCTGGACTGCTTGCGGCACAGTCTTCCGCACTGCTTCGGCATAGGCGCTGGCGCGGTCCCGGCTGACAATCTCCGCACCGGGGTGCGTGCGCAACCAGGCGGCTACGGTCTCACTCTCCCGGTCGGGCAAAAGATCGACCACCCGGTGCGACTCAAGGTCGCACAGTATGGTGCCGTAGCGATGTCCCTTGCGCCAGGCCCAATCGTCGATGCCAAGAACGCGCGGAGACCGCGATGTCGCGGCGGATCTGGATCTTCGCCGCAGTTGCCGCAGCAGCGTGGAGCCATGGGCCAACAGCCCCATACGGCGTGCCAGCCGCGATCCCGCCGCGCCGCCCAAAACCAGCGTGATCCAATCCAGCGCTTCGGTCGAGCGTCGAGTCCTCCGCCCATAGCGCAGGACGGTGTTGGGCAGCCGTTCGGTGAAGATACGCCGTCGGCAATCCTGCCCGCCGCAGAAGAACTTCCGAGTCTGCAAAGAAATACGGACGGGGATGCCCTCCCAGGGAAGATCGCCTAGCTCCCGAACATACCGGCTATGCACGCGCCGCGATATGCACTGGCACGCCGGACAGACCGCGGACGCGCGACAGGCCCGCAGGCGCATCTCGATGGTTCCGTCCCTCGGTCGGAGCAAAACAAGTTCGACTTCAGAAGTATCCGGTAAAAGCGTCCCTCGTTCCATAGGCAGGAACGGAGAGCGCCAGAGCTACTCCTTATCTACACCCAGTCAATGGCGCTGGAAAGAATCACCAAATGTGCGGATGAACCAAAGTTATGCCGCCGGTGCAAACGCATCATCCGCGCCGAAGGCGTGCTCTCGCAATCGAAGTTTCCGACAACGCCGGCGGGAACTTCGCTAATCATTCCCCGCTGAGCCTTCGTCTCGCCATTCGAAGTCGGCTTCAACTCAGCGGTCAGCGGATCGCTGAACACTGGCCGACATTACGGGCAGTTCGATTTCAAATGGCAATCACGCGTCTGGGGGACAGTTCATGTGAAGACGATTTGCACTAAAATATGCCGAACTTTCGGCTGCCAGGCAGGACAGTCACCGACGGTTCCCATCGGCTGTTCTAAAAGGCTCCTCAACACCAATGCCTCGATTACCCCTTATGAAACAGAGTAACTGCTTTAGAAACCGCGCTCTTCGTCCCAAAAAGCTCGCCGACTCATGGGCTATATCTCAATGAAAACAAGAAGGCGAACGGCTCCAAGAAGGCTGTTCCAGAAGCTGTGGGTTGGGGAACACCTTGGAAGTCCTGTTGAATGCAGGCCCCTTGCCCTTGCGAACGGAGGAGGTCTTTCGGACCAACTGCCCGTGACGCATTGGCCTCCTTTACGTCAGCGACGTATATCAGAAAGTCTTGTGCAGGACCCCTGCCAGGTCCAGCACGTGATAACCGAGCATCAGAGACATGACAATCAGATATGCCCGCAAAACGCCCAGAGAGATACGGACAGCCCGCGTCATCCGAATTCGGCCCAGCCCTTCTGTGGAGCACTTCTGCTCCGGTACATCGTTGAGCGGGTGGATGACGCTGAAGAACTGTGGCTCGAAAGAGTTCTGTACGGATGCCATGTGTCACCTCGAATCTTTATTTGAATAATGTTGGCAGCATCACCTGCGCCGCCAGCAGCAGCGACAGGGCAAAGAGGACGATGATGATCGTCCAGTTGATGGTATTGTTCCATGGTTTGTTGACCCAGCGATCACCCAGCAGTTCGCGATCGTTGAGCAGCAGTTGAAGGAAGATGATGGCCGACGGAAGGATCAATCCCGCGAATACCTGCACGCTGATGATGACCAGTTGCAGCGGCACATGCGGAATCAGGACAACCGCCGCGGCCGCGCAAACGCAGACGATGTACGTCGCATAAAAGCCGGGTGCCTCCCACAGCTTCCTGTGTAGCGAGTGCTGCCATCCCTTTACTTCGCCATAGGCCCACGCACTGGCCAGAGAGATGGCGGTTGTGCCCAGCACGGCCGCATTCACCATGAGCAGCAGAATGCCGTTTCGCACAAAGTGGCCCAGCGGCGGCATGATTGCGCCGGCAAACTGGGCCGGGTCCTGAAATACAATTCCGTGCTGAAAGCCATAGTTCCCCACCAGCATCATCGCGCCGGCCACGCATACCGTGAACACCGAGCCGATGAGCGTGTCCAGTCGCGCCCACTTCAGATCGGAGAACCGCAGCCGCTTCTCCGCCACGCAGCTCTGCTGGAAGAAGAGCTGCCACGGAGAAATGGTTGTGCCCACCATGGCGATGACCAGAAACACCAGGCTGCTGGTCAACCCACCGAGCGGCATGGTGGGGAACGCGGTGTTGCGCGCCACGTTGGCCCAGCCCGGATGCACCAGGAAGGCCAGCGCAAACCAAGTCACGTCCAGCAGGCAGAGCACGATGACGACGCGCTCCCAGCGCAGATAGCTTCCCGTCACCACCAGCAGCGTCAGGCCCAGCGCAGACACCGGAACCGAGATAAATGGGCTCACACCCATGGCGCTGAGCGCCAGCGAGATCGCGGCGAACTCCGTGATCAGCGTGAGGAAATTGACGAACAGCAGGTCACACAGCGAGAAGCGTCCCCACCACTTTCCGAAGCGTTCGTAGATCATGGCGGCATGGCCTTTGCCGGTCGCAATCCCCAGGCGCGCCACCATCTCCTGCACAAAGTAGCAGATGGGCAGCAGCACAACCAGTATCCACAGCAGGTGCAGGCCGTACTGTCCGCCCGCCTGCATGTAGGTGGAGACGGCGCCCGCGTCGTTGTCCGCATTCATCACAATCAGGCCGGGCCCGAAGACCATCAGGAAGGTCAGAATATGCATCTGCCAACGGTGGTGGACTACGACCCCCCTGGCCTGCGGCATGGAGACAGCGCTCGGCGGAGCCTCAACCTCAAGACCGGCTTGCGACTCGAGTTCAAGTTCCTCTAGGCGCACAGCAGCATCCCCCCCGTTTCATCGTTCGAGGAGGATGCTTCTTTGCCATTCATTCTTGCGTTGGTTTCCACCCAGACACGGGCGAGTGGATTCCTAGGATTCCCGGTTAACACCCAGAAACAGGTCAGCCGGGCGGCCCTCTGGAGGGTGAGGATGTTGTTGGTCATGGTTCCTCCTTTGCGGTCCGTGCAGGCGCGGTCAGTCTCAACGCTTGAGGCGAGGAAATGGGAACGTAGCACGGATCGCCGGGTAGGGAGGGGTGAGCCAGCGCCTCGACACCGCT
>PLHC01000003.1 GCA_003138795.1 Granulicella sp.
CTGCGTGTCGCGCGCCGGATGGTTGGGCGGAAAGTTCAGCGCCTCAAAGTTGTAAAAGTCATTCTCGACCTCCGGCCCCAACCCGACCGAATACCCCATGCGCTGGAACACCGAAACGATCTCCGCCATCGTGCGGATCAGCGGATGTTCCGCCCCGATGCGCTGCGCCGTGCCCGGCAGCGTCACATCCAGCCCCGCCACTGCCGGCTTCGTCTCTGCGGCCGCGCTCGCCGAGCGGGCCGCTTCGATCCGCGCCTTGAGCTTGTTGAACCGCACGCCCAGCGACTTCTTCGCCTCCACCGGCGCGGACTTCAGCCACGCGGCGCTGAGCTGCCCAAGCCGCCCCTGCTTGCGCCCCAGCCACTCCAGGCGGAATGCCTCCATCGCCTCATCGCTGGTGAGCGCGCGCGTCTGCGCTGCGACTTCGGCCTCGAGTTCGGCGAAGACGCGATCGAGCTCGGCCTCGTCATACTGCTTCAGTTCTGGAATAGCTGCACTCATGATGTCGAACGTTCAGGATAAATGAATGCGCGGCCTATACCCTAAAGAGCCCACCAGACCACGGCGACCATCAGCACGCCGAGCAGCAGGCTCCGCTTATCGGTAATCGCATACACGACGGGATCATCATGCATATCGCCGCGGCTGGCGAGCATCCACACCTGGCTCAACCACAGCAGCAGCACCAGCACCGCCAGCCACAGCCGGGTCACGTGGTGATACAGCGCCTTCGTCTCCGTATTGTTGATATACAGCGTCATCACCACCACGGAGGCGTATGCAGCGCCTGTGCCGAGGGCACGCAACTGTTCCAGGTCGCTGACGAAGTAGCCGCGGTCATTGGTCACCGACCCGCCCCGTTCGCGCAGGCTCTCCAGCTCGCTGAAGCGCTTCACAAACGCCAGCGACAGGAAGAAGAACACGCTAAAGCCCGCCAGCCACGCCGAAACCGGAACCCCCGTAGCAGCGCTGCCCGCGAGGATGCGCACCGTATATAGACCACTCAGCACGAATACATCCAGCAGCAGCTTCCGTTTCAGATACAGCGAGTACGTCAGCGTCACAGCCGCATAGAAGCCCAGCCACTCCAGAAACTTGTACGGATACGCAAGCCCGCCCGTGCCCGGCAGCGCAGCGACAACGTGCGGCACCGCCAGCGCCAGCGCCAGCGCGCCAAGCATCAGCAGACAAACCACGGCCACGCCCGAGATAGCCGAGAGATCGCCCGCCGCGAACGGCCTGCGGCGCTTCCGCGGATGCCGCCGGTCGGCCTCCAGGTCCAGCAGATCATTGACGATATAGGTCGCCGACGCGCACATCCCGAAGCTCAGAAACGCGGTGATCGCTCCACCGAACGTGCTCGGATTCCACAGGTGCGCCAGCAGCAGCGGAATGAAGATCAGCGTGTTCTTCGCCCACTGATGCAGCCGAATCGCCTGCAGCCAGCTCCGCCACGCGGGAACACGGTCGTCGAAGCTTGCGGCTGCAATCGTACCGGCCCGCTTCATCCCCCAACGCAGCGCACGGTCAGGATTCGCCACCATCGGCAAATGGCAGGCGGCCAGAAGCTCCATATCAGGCTGCGCGTTGCCGATATAACAGAAATTTTCCCCAAACTGCGCTCGAAAGGCCGCCAGCTTGTTCCCGCCCGCCAGGTTGGTCGCGCCATCCGATGCCAGAACACCCGCAAAGATGCCGAGATGCGCAGCCACACGCTCAGCCAGAACCCGGTCCGCGGCCGTCGCCAGGTAGATCGCCCGTCCCTCGCCATGCTGCTGACGCAGGTACTCCAGCAGCGGACGGTTATACGGCAGATGGACCACGTCCAGGGCAACCGAAGATGTCAGGTGGCGCTTGAACGCAGCGCGGCCCTGCGCGATCCAGCCCGGTACCCGCAGCAGATCAAGCGGCCGTTGCCGGGCAACCACCAGCACGCTATCCACCAGCGTGTCCGACTTCACCAGCGTGCCGTCGAGATCGACGCAGAGCGCAACGTCTGCGCGCAGCGATGGGCCTGCCGCAACGGCAGCTTCCTCGGCAGGAATCGTGCTCGGCTCAGCGGCCTTTTCAGCAGCGTTCATCGTCTACTTCGGCTCTCCTCGTCATCTTTTCTTCCTCTGCGCCAGCGCACAGAGCTGATGGTCTATTATCTCGTCACTATACCGCTCAGCCGCATGAGCGCCTCGGACATTCCGTAGCCAGGGCCACGAAGCAGCACCCTCCCGCCCCACAACCAGCCACGCCAGCGCCAGCTAAAGCCTCGACACTACCAGCCTCATCTAAGATCGCAAGCATGCATCCGCGACCCTCCATCTGCGGCCTTTTGAGCATCAGCGCGCTCCTGCTTTCGCCCCTGCACGCCCAGACCCACAAGGTTGACGCACCCGAGAAGGTCACCCGCGCCATCGGCGTCTACGAGTGGACCGGCGATCTCGCCCATCCCACCGCCGCACGCCTCATCCCCGTCTCGCTCTTCATCGACGGCCACCTCGAAGACGCGGGCGTCTACCTCGCCCAGCCCGTCCCCTTCGCCCTGCAGGCCGGCGATGTCTACTCCATCGAGCGCGCCGGCCAGTGCATCGGAACCCTCGACCTCGACTCCGTCCGCGACATCGTCACGCGCCGCTCCGCCGCCAAAGCCAACGACAACGACAACGACAACCCCATCCGCGCATGGTACGGCTACGGCCGCTTCCTCGCACCCGCCGAGGAGGCCAGGACCACCAGCCTGCACACCGCCGCGATCCCTCCCCTAATCGGTGCAAGCACCGACTCCGGCGCCGACGCCCCGCCAACCCTGCGCCATCGCAACCCCACCGGCAAGTCCATGCACCAGAAGAACGACCAGCAACCCGGCTACGTCACACCGCCCACCACCCCACTCAACGAAGACCCCGACCGCCCAACGCTGCATCGAGGTCTTCCCGCAGACGCAGCAACCACGCCACAGCTCACCAGCCTGCCGCCGAACCTGCATCAGGCCGTCGCTGTCTCCGACGCCGCCAACCGCGCCCCCCACGTCTTCACCCGCGCCTGGACCACCTCCACCGAGCGCGCTGAAACCCTCCGCAGCCTCGAGTCCCTCGCGCGTCCACGCCTCGCCCGCTACATCGCCTTCAACAAGCTCACCCCTGCGGCCGCGCCCAATCCCACTAGTTCCGGCCCCTCCTTCGCAAGCACCGCAAAGAAACCTGCTCCTCCACCACCCATCGTGCTCACAAACGAGCAGCTCTCCGCCGACACACTCAGCGACGACGGTCTTCCGACGTTCATCTACACAGCCGAAGCGCCCCTCACCGACGGCGGCCCGGTCTATCTCACCCTCGTCGCGCAGCGTCTGCCCTCCGGCGGACGACAGGGCGAACTCCAGGTCGCGCTCAGCTCGATCACCGACGCAGCCCACCTCGACCGCACCCCCTGGCTCCGCCCCATCGACGTCGTCGACCCCGACGCCAGCCACCGCGCCAGCCTGCTCTTCGAGCTCCGCGCCCAATCCAGCCGCCAGTTCGCGCTCTACCGCCTCCTCACCGCCGCAGCCGAGCAAACCTTCCTCACCGGCGTCATCGAATAACCAGTCCGGCCTGACAGCATGCTGGCGCGTACACTATCCTGACCTGATGAGCACCGCCAGCACGCCCCAACCCGCAGCCACCGCACCCACCATCGCTCTTCTCTTCCCCGGCCAGGGCTCCCAGGCCGTCGGAATGGGCCGCGCCCTCTATGACGCCTCGCCCGCCGCCCGCGCGGTCTTCGAAGAGGCCGACGACGCCCTTGGCTTCGCCCTCTCGAAGATCATCTTCGAAGGCCCCGAAGACCAGCTCAAGCTCACCGAGCACACTCAGCCCGCCATCCTCACCGTCTCCATCGCGGCCCTGCGCCTGCTCGAGCCCGAGCTGAAATCCCGCAACCTCGCCATCGCCTTCGCCGCCGGCCACTCCCTCGGCGAGTACTCCGCGCACGTCGCCGCCAACACCTTCAGCTTCGCCGACGCCGTCCGCACCGTCCGCGCCCGCGGCCAGTTCATGCAGTCCGCCGTACCCGCAGGCGAGGGCGCCATGGCCGCCATCCTCGGCCTCCCCGTCGTCCAGATAGACGCCATCTGCGCCCGCGTCTCCGCCGAACTCACCGATCCCGCCGCGCAAGCCAACGCCGTCGTCTCGACCGCCAACATGAACTCCCCGGACCAGACCGTAATCTCCGGCAGCAAGGCCGCCGTCGAGCGCGCCGCCGAGCTATGCAAAGAGGCCGGAGCCAAGCGCGCCATCATGCTGCCCGTCAGCGCGCCCTTCCACTGTGCCCTCATGCAGCCCGCGCAACTCCAGCTCGCGCACCAACTGGAGTCCGTCGCCTTCCACAACCCCATCTTCCCGGTCGCAGCCAACGTCGATGCGCGCCTGCTCACCAGCGCCCCCGAAGTCCGCGACGCCCTCATCCGCCAGGTCACCGGCGCCGTCCGCTGGGTCGAGTGCATCGCCCTGCTCCAGCAAGCGGGCGTCACCCAAACCATCGAAGTCGGCCCCGGCAAAGTCCTCACCGGCCTCAACCGCCAGATCGACCGCGCCCTCGCCACCACCAACGTCGAAGACCCCGCCAGCCTCGAAAAGACGCTGCTCAGTCTTTCTCCGGCGTCCTGAGCTCCACCACGTCTTCGACCGCCTTCAGCCGCTGCTCCAGCGAGAAGATCATCTCCTCCAGCGCGTCCAGCCGCTGCGCCGCACTGACGCCACCGGCCTCCGCGCGATCACCACCGCCGCCGCGCATCTGCGTCGATGAAGCAACCGCAACGTCGCTCACCGGCCCGCAGAGTAAATGCACCCACCGCGCCTCACGCGCACCCGGCTGCCGCTGCATCAACTGCGTCAGCGGCTCCTCCCGCGCGGCCAGCCGCTCCAGCGTCGACATCACCGCCGCATTGTCATCGAACGAGTACATCCGCTCCGTCCGCGCCCGCAGCTCCGCCGAAGTCTGCGGCCCGCGCAACAACAGCAGGCAGATCACCGCGACCTCATCGCGGCGCAGATTCAGCACATCCCGCACCCGGTGCTCGAACTTCGTCGCGCGCGTCTCCGCGACAGTCCTCACCAGCCCCATCTGATCCAGCTCAAACAGCGCCGTGCGCACATCGGCCTCAGCCAGCTCCATGACCGGCTCGCGGCTGCTCTTCTGATTGCACGCATTCACCGTCGCATTCAAACTCAGCGGATAGTACTCCGGCGTATTGATCTCCTTCTCAATCAACGCCCCCAACACCCGCGCCTCAACCACACTCAGTTCAACCATGCCTCCATGCTACCGAACCCGCGACTCCAACCAGCTCTCCATGCTATCGAACCAGCAACTCCAACCAGCTCTCGATGCCACCGATCCCAGCGCTTCCAAGCGCCGAAGGTGCGCCCTATACCAGCCCAGGGCGAAGCCCTGGGAAACGTCCCCCGGCGAACCCGAGGGCTGAAAGCCCGATCTATCTGCTCTTGCCGCTCCCAACTAGCTAGAATAGACATCGGTGACACACTCCGAACAACTCGACACCTCAGGCTTTTCGGAAAGGTTCGATGTCCTGATCGTCGGCGCAGGCCACGCCGGCTGCGAAGCCGCCGCCGCCGCAGCGCGCATCGGTCTGCGCACGGCGCTCTTCACGCTAAACCTTGACCTGATCGCGCAGATGTCCTGCAATCCCGCCATCGGCGGCGTCGCCAAGGGCCATCTCGTCCGCGAGGTCGACGCCCTCGGCGGCATCATGGGCGAGGTCGCCGACGCCTGCGGCATCCAATTCCGTCTCCTCAACACCTCGCGCGGCCCCGCCGTCTGGTCGCCCCGCGCGCAGTGCGACAAGGCCCTCTACCGCCTCAAGATGCGCGAAAAGCTGGAGTCCATCCCCAACCTCTTCATCAAGCAAGCCGAAGTCGTCGACCTCATCGTCGAAGACGACTCGCTCTCTCTACCCTCTACCCTCTATCCTCTATCCTCTGCTTCACGCCGGGTCACCGGCGTGAAGCTCCGCGACGGCCGCCGTATCGCCGCGCGCGCTGTCATCGTCACCACCGGAACCTTCCTCAACGGCCTCATCCACTGCGGCGAGCAGCAGTACAGCGCTGGCCGCTCCGGCGAAGCCGCCAGCGTCCTTCTCGGTGAAAACCTCAAGAAGCTCGGCCTCCGCGAGACGCGCCTGAAGACCGGAACCCCGCCCCGCCTCGACGGCCGAACGATCGACTGGACGAAATTTGAGGCCCAGCCCGGCGACACCGACCCCACCCCCTTCAGCTTCCGCAGCGCACCCCACGACGGCGAAGCGAAATGGACCCCACCCCTCCGCCAAATCTCCTGCCACATCGCGACAACCACCCCCGAGACCCTCGCCCTCATCCGCGCCAACGTCCATCGATCCCCCATGTTCACCGGACAGATCGAGGGCATCGGACCGCGCTACTGCCCCTCCATCGAAGACAAGATCGTGCGTTTCCCCGACAAGCTCTCGCACCAGTTCTTCCTCGAGCCCGAAGGCCTTAACACCCACGAAGTCTACATCAACGGCATGAGCACCTCGCTCCCCATGGACGTCCAGCAGGCTATGGTCCGCAGCATCCCCGGCCTCGAAAACGCCGAGATGCTCCGCCCCGGCTACGCCATCGAGTACGACGCCATCGACCCCACCGAGCTCGACCGCACGCTCCGCGTCAAGAAGTTCACGGGCCTCTACCTCGCCGGCCAGATCAACGGGACATCGGGTTACGAGGAGGCCGCCTGCCAGGGCATCATGGCCGGTATCAACGCCGCCCTCTTCGCCCAGCAC
Organism: Granulicella sp.; assembly: GCA_003138795.1. Classification (GTDB taxonomy): domain Bacteria; phylum Acidobacteriota; class Terriglobia; order Terriglobales; family Acidobacteriaceae; genus Granulicella. Next base: position 6,791 of record PLHC01000003.1, read on the forward strand.
TCTCTATCCTCTACCCTCTATCCTCTATCCTCTGCTGCTTCGTTCACCCTCGACCGCACCGAGGCCTACACCGGAATCCTCATCGACGACCTCATCTCCAAGGGCACCGACGAGCCCTACCGCATGTTCACCTCGCGCGCCGAGTTCCGTCTCCACCTCCGCATCGACAACGCCGACACCCGCCTCACACCGCACGGCCGCCGCCTCGGCCNNGGCAACAATCCGGGTGCCCCATCTTCGCCGGCGGCTTCATCGCCGGATAAGGTGGGTTGGCAGGATTCCTTCACCCGCGGCGACCTCTTCTCCCAACTCCTCAAGCGCCCCGCCATCACCATCGAGCACCTCCTCCCCGCGCTCCTCCCGCGCATGTCCGCCCCAGCCTTCGGAGTCTGGCTCACCGCCCTCAGTGCCGTCGCCTACGACACCACGCGCACCCTCCCCGCCTGGGTACGCAACGAGATGAAGACCGTCG
>PLHC01000148.1 GCA_003138795.1 Granulicella sp.
CGGTGACCGCGTCGAGGTCGGCGCGCGTCGGCAGCGTCGCTACAGCCCACTTCGTGTGGTCCCATCCGCCGCCCAGTATCCACGCTCCCGGCGCGAGCGTTGCGGCGTAGGCGCGCACCTTCGCCAGCATGGCAGCGAGCGAGGGGACGTTGTCGAGATCGAGGGCAAGCCGCTGCTGCCCGGCCGAGGCAATATGCGTGTGCGCGTCATTAAAGCCCGGCATCGCAAACGCGCCATTGAGATCGACGGTCACAGTATGCTCGCCCTTCAGCGCAAGGATCTCCGTGTCGCTGCCAACGGCGACAATAGTTCCCGCGCGAATCGCGACCGCACTCACGCGCCCCGGCGTTGGCGAGGAATCGCCCGCCTTGAGCCGCGTTCCGGTGAGGATGTTGCCGTGGAAGAAGATCGTGTCCGGCGCCTGCGCACGCACGGCAGACGCGGACGAGAGCGTCATCAGACTGGCGCAGGCTGCTATCGTGCTCTTGCGAAGAAGGAGGTTCACGCCCCAGAGTGTACCAAGTTGTTCGCCGCGGCCCGAACGCAAGTGTCGAGCAGGAGCAACAAAACTCGCCGTAGCGCAAGGTCGCGCCCCGTCGGATCGTAGCCCTCCTGCAGCGTGTGAATACCCCATCCGGTTCCACCCGCTCCAATCGCCAGCGCAGGAACTCCGAGCGAAAGCGGCAGATTCGCGTCGGTAGAACCAATGCGCGAGTCGGTCGCCAGACCAAGGTGCCGATCCACGGCGCGCAGGCTGCTGAATAATGCCGAACTGGGCTCAAGAGCTCCGGCAGCCCGGTCGCCGATGCGAGCAACACGCAACTGCAGCTCCGGCGCCGCCAGGCCATGCACTTCGGAGTCGATCACGCGTGTCAGCGTATTCAGCACGGCCAGCTCAATGCGGTCGAGCTCCAACGCCGAGACCGAGCGCAGATCGAGATCGGCCGTCGCCGACTCCGGAATCGAATTCACCGATGTTCCGCCATGAATGACCCCACAGTTCAGCGTGGTGCGTGGCTTGGACGGAAGCCGCAGCTTGGCCAGCTCGAGCAGCGCAGCAGCCAGCGCCATGATTGGGTTCGGACGTCCAGCATCCGCCCACGAATGGCCTCCCGGCCCGGTAATCGTGACTCGCAGACGACGACTTCCGAGCGCTCGATCCACAACCATGGCATCGCCGCTCCCCTCAAGCGCAATGACCGAGCGGATACGCCCCGCATACGGCGATGCCGTCGAGAAAAAGTGGCGCATGCCGCGCAGGTCACCCGCACCCTCCTCTCCCACATTCGCCGCGAAGAGAATCGTGCATGCCGGCGCGATCTTCGCATGCCGCAGCGCAGCCGCCAGGCCAAGCAGCGCCGCCAGCCCCGCTCCGTTATCGCATGCGCCGGGACAAAGAATCCGCGCCTCTTCCTCCCGCGGAGTGCAGTCGGTCCCGGCAGGGAAGACCGTGTCCAGGTGCGCGGACAGCAGCACCACCGGAGCGTCCTCCGCTGCATTCTGTGCGCGCAGTTCAGCCACCGCATTTCCCTCGGCGTCGAGCAGCGCGCCCTCCAGCCCTAGCTCGCGGAATCGCTCGCAGAACCACGCCGCACGTTCCGCCTCGGCAAACGGCGGCGCGGGGATCGCCAGAAACTGCATCTGCCACCGCCGCATCTGCGGCTCGTGCAGGTGAAGCCAGCCGAACGCCCGATGCACAGCGCGGTCGCTGGCTAGGGCTGCGATGCGGCGGTTCTCGACAGTGCTCATGGCTGCTCCCCGTCTCGTGGTCCGGTCTCGCCGTACTCCACCTGCACGAGAAACAGCCCCTGCGCGGGCGCTGTCGGTCCCGCCGCCGAACGATCACGCGCTGCGAGAATGCGCGGAAGCTCGGCAGGACTCAGGCTGCCGCGCCCTACATCCACAAGCGTCCCCACAATATTCCGCACCATGTGGTGCAGAAACCCGCTGCCCGTAACGCGATACCGCAGCAGGTCAACCTCGCGCGAAACCCTGGACGCAAAGATCGTCTTCACAGGATTCGGCCTGGCGGACGTTTTATCGCGCTGCGCGAGATCCGGATCACTCGCTCCAAACGAGGTGAAGTCATGCGTCCCGCAGAGCATCGCCGCAGCCTGCTCCATCGGCTCAAGCTGCAGCGGCCAGCGGCAGGCCCACGCAAACGGAGCCACAAACGGCGAACAGATTCTCTCCACAGCCGAGTTCTCCGAACCCATCTGCGTCCTCCGCTCGAAGATTCTGTACTCATAGGTTTTGCGCACCGCGCTATGCCGCGCGTGGAAGCTTGCAGGCACAATCTCCGCACTCAGCACCCGAATACTCTGCGGCAGCGAGCGATTCAGTGCGCGCACCAGGTTTGCCGGCGGTAGGGGCGCAGCAAGCGCGAAGCTGGCAACCTGCCCCAGCGCATGAACGCCCGCATCGGTGCGACCCGAGCCCTGCGGCAGCAAGCGTTCCCCTGTAATGTACTCGAGCGCCGCCGCGAGTGTGCCCTGAACGGTGGAGCGTCCCGGCTGTACCTGCCATCCACGGAAGGTGGTGCCATCGTAGCTGAGGGTGAGCTTCCAGGACGTCATAGTTGCGCGTGTAGCCTCGATATCATTGTAGAGAGGAGTGCCGGAATAGATACCTGCCCGGCACCCTCCGGCAAGCTGAACTCTGCAAGCTCACGGCTGCAAGCGCATCCTGACCCATCTCGCCCCCTATACTTGGTGTGTTCCCCTTCGTTTGCTGGAACCAACCTGCCATCCCCGCCGTATGTACTGGTGCCGGACAGCATTTAAAACCCATTCAAGCTGCACGCTGGGAGAAGTGAACCGTGAAATTGAGGCATTGGCAGGCGAGCGTCTGCGTGGCCGTAATGTTGATGAGCCCATTACAGCAGGGCATGGCTCAGCAAGCCGGTGTTGCCGCCGGGCAGGTCAGCCCGACTGCCCCGGCCGCGCCCGTGCAGCTACAGGACGACACCACCGGTTCGCCGGGTCTGCCGCAGGCGCCCGCGCCCAAGCTCACTCAGCCGCTCTTCCTTCGGCCAACCCTGAAGGATTACAGCAAGGGCAAGCACGGCTTTCCCGACCCGCTGCGCTGGTACACGGCAACGGACTACCCGGCGCCGCGGCTGAGCAACTCCCCGCGTCTCGACGACCTGCTCCGCGACGGCAAGATCTATCTGAGCCTGTCGGACGCCGTTACCCTCGCGCTTGAGAACAACTACGACATCGCCATCGCCCGCATCAACCTGGACATCGCCGATACCGACCTGCTGCGCGCCAAGGCGGGCTCCAGCCTGCGCGGCGTCTCCACCGGAATCGTGGCCAACACGCTGGGCGGAACCAGCTCGACCGTCACCGGCGGTGGTGGTCCCGGCGGCACCTCCAGCGGCACCGGCGGCACCGGCACCGGCGCATCAGGCCTGGTCCTGAGCACCAACGGAGCCGGGCCCACGCCAGAAAATCTCGACCCGCAACTAACCGGATCGCTGGAGTATGAGGCGGCACAACAGGCGCAGTCCAACCTGCTCTTCAGTGACGGCCTGTCCGAGATCTACACCAACACCTCGACATACAACTTCGGATACACCCAGGGCTTCCTGACCGGCACGCAGCTCACCGCCAGCTTCAATAACAGCCGCGTGACCACCAACAATCCTTTCAACAACTACAGCCCCGACATCACCTCGAGCTTCCGCGCCACGTTCACCCAACATCTGCTCCAGGGCCGTGGCGTTGGCATCAACGGCCGCTTCATCCTGCAGGCCAAGAACGACCGCCGCATCACCGACTCCGCATTCCGGCAGCAGTTGCTGTACACGGTCAACCAGATTGAGAACATCTACTGGGGGCTGGTGAGCGCGGATGAGGACGAGCAGGCCAAGGAGCGAGCGCTCGCGCAGTCCACGCAGCTGACCGCCAACAACCGCAAGCAACTCGAGATTGGCACGCTTGCGCCCCTCGACGTCGTAAACTCCGATGCCTCGGTCGCGAGCGACAAGCAGGCGCTGATCGCCTCGCAGACGAACCTTGAATACCAGCAGCTCATCATGAAACAGGCGATCGCTCGCAACCTGAACGACCCGCAGCTATCGGTCGCGCCAGTCATTCCCACCGACCGCGTCGCCCTCGATCGTCTTCCCGAAGAGGATATGCCGGTTGAGGATTTAGTCCGTGAAGCCTACGTCAACAATCCTCAGATCGAGCAGGCCGTTCTCAATATGAAGAACAACCAGATCACCATCAAGGCAGAGAAGAACGGGCTGCTCCCTGTGGTGGATGCGTACGCGTTCTATGGTGCAAGCGCGCTGGGTGGATCGCAGAGCCCGCACCTGAACTGCGCCCCCTTCGGAGAGGTCGATGCGTCGGGTAATCCGGTCTTCATCCCATGCCCGGCCAACGAATACCCCACGGTCAATTACAGCAACACGTTCCAGAACCTCTTCAACAGCAGTTCTCCGGACAAGGGCGTCGGCGTGAACATCACTATTCCCCTGCGCAACCGAACCGCGCAGGCCGATCAGGCGCGTTCGCAGATGGAACTCCGCCAGTCGCAGATGCGCCTGCAGCAGCTCTACACGCAGATTCGCATCCAGGTCATCAACGGGCAGTATGCGTTGACCAATGATCGTGCGCAGGTGGCCGCCGCGCAGGCCTCGCGCGACTATGCCGCGCAGAGCTTCGCCGCCGAGCAGAAGAAGTACAAGCTCGGTGCCTCCACGACCGCCAACGTGCTGCAGCAGGGAAGAAACCTCGGCATTGCGGAGAACACGTCAATCTCCGCAACCGCAGCCTACGCAAAAGACCGCGCCGCGCTGCTGCAACTGCTCTCCAACACGCTCGACCGCTACGACATCAGCATCACGGACGCGGCGGAGGGGACGATCACCCAGGCTCCGCTAATCCCTGGCCTGACCGCACCCCGGCCAGAGGCGCCACCCAAGCCCATCTCGAGCACTCCTCCACCTCCGCCAGCGCTGTAAGCGCGCCAACCAAACAACCCCGGCTCGGGCCCGGCAACGGGTGCAGTTTCCGGGTAGCCGGCCACGAATTACAAACCTGGGGAATTGACGCTTTCGACGTTGGGCCAGGCGACTGCCTCTACGCCCAGCCAGGTTCAAACCAGTTCCCTCAGGGCGGCAGCAGTGAAACCCTTCAGTTCATTGCTATCGCCATCGCGAACCTTCTTCACCCAGAGCGGATCGCTCAGCAGTGCCCGTCCGACAGCGACCAGATCGAACTCCTCGCGCTCCATCCGGTGGATGAGGTTCTGCAGGCTGGCCGGCTCCGACGCCTCGCCGCTGAAAGAGCCCATGAACTCGCCCGATAGTCCGACGGAGCCGACGCTGATGGTGGTGGCGCCTGTGAGCTTCTTTGCCCATCCCGCAAAGTTCAGTCCGGTCTCCCCGTCGATCTCCGGGAACTCCGGCTCCCAGAAGCGGCGCTGCGAACAGTGCAGGACGTCCACTCCTGCTTCCACCAGAGGAACGAGCCAGTCGGCCATGGCATCAGGAGTCTCGGCGAGCCGGGCCGTGAGGTCCTGCTGCTTCCATTGGCTAACGCGCAGGATGATGGGGTAGTCAGGTCCGACCGCTTCCCGGACGCGCTGCACCACCTCGGACGCAAAACGGGCGCGCTCCCGAATCGTAGTCCCGCCGAAGCTGTCCGGGCGCTTGTTCGTCCCGGCCCAGAAGAACTGGTCGATCAGATAGCCGTGTGCGCCGTGGATCTCGACTACGTCGAAGCCCAGCCTCTTTGCATCGGCGGCGGCATGGCCATAGGCGGCGATGGTGTCGGCGATATCTTTGTCGCTCATGGCCACGCCACGAGTCTGGCCGGGCGCGACGAGCCCGGAGGGGCTCTCGACCGGCACGTCGGGCTCCCACTTCGTAAGGGAGCTCTTCACCGATCCCACATGCCAGATCTGCGGGCCCATCTTGCCGCCGGCGGCATGGACCTCATCGATCACTCTCTTCCAGCCAGCGAGCGCGGCCTCGCCATGGAAAAAGGGTATGTTCGGCTCGTTCCTGGACGCTGGCCGGTCGATCACCGTGCCCTCGGAGAGAATCAGGCCCACCTCGCCCTCGGCGCGCCGCCGGTAATAGGCAGCCACATTCTCACCCGGCACGCCGTTCGGCGAGAAGGAGCGCGTCATCGGGGCCATGACAATACGGTTCTTCAGGTCCAGCGATTTGATCCGAAAGGGCCGAAACAGGACGTCGGTAGCGGGTAAGGTCATCAGTGTTGCGCTCCAGGAACTGCGTTTGAGCTATATAGTATGCCTTGTATATTGAGTGCCAATGAGGCACTTCCAGCCGCCCAGGCATACGGGAGGAAACCGGCAGGTCGGAGCTCAAGGAACATCGGAGCTCAAGGAACATCGGAGCTCAAGGAACATCGGAGCTCAAGGAACAGGGGTTCAGCGGACTGCCCGGGCCGCCCCATAGTCCTTGCCGAAGGTGATAAAATGAAGTGTTGCGGCCTCACCGCCGCCTGAAAAGCGAGGAACACAATTCATGGCAAAACGCCGCGGCAATCCCAACTGGGGCAAGCCGGAGCCCATCGGCCCCGTCGTCCCGACCATCACATCCTTCGAGCAGGTCGTCAAGGAGTACAAGCTCACCCCCGACCAGTACATCCGCTCCACACGTCTCCGCGAGTGGGCGCGCCGCAATAAGAACTCCAAGTACATCCCCGAGGCGCTCCTCGAGGCCTGGGGCTTTGAGATCGAGTCCACCCTCTAAAATCTGTCAATCCCCCTGCCTCCCTGATTTCCATGCAACACATTGATTCAGGGGCAGATAAAAGTTCTCAGGACTTGACATAGTTCCTCATGCCAGTCGCTATAATGGAAATAGGGGATACGAGCAACTCGCCCCCCCAACGCTCCGAGGGCCAACCGCCCGACATATACCAGCCTGGGCCGAAGCCCAGGTAAACTGCCAGCTAACCCCAGGGAATGGAATACTTTACCCGTAAAGTACCGGAATCGAATACTTTACAGGCAAAACTCGCATAAACATTTCATTCCAAACCGGTTATAACGCATCAATAGAATGAATACTTTACCCGCAACCCTCATGGTTTGAATACTTTACAAAAACAAGGGGGGAGGGGGACACCCCCAGGCCAATGTCCGACAATAAAACTGGATTCATCGACGTACCTGAAGCGCTCACGGAGCTCAAAGCTGGTCGCATGATCGTCCTCGTCGACGACGAGGACCGGGAGANNGAGAACGAGGGCGACCTCACCATCGCCGCCGAGTTCTGCACCCCCGAAGCCATAAACTTCATGGCCAGGTTTGGTCGCGGCCTCATCTGTCTTACCCTCACCGAAGAGCGCGCCGACTACATGCGTCTCGGTCCCATGACCCAGGACAACACGTCACGCTTTGGCACCGCCTTCACCGAGTCTATCGAAGCCCGGGAAGGCGTCACGACCGGTATCTCGGCCGCTGACCGCTCCCACACCATTCAGGTGGCCATCAGCCCCAACTCCTCGCCCAACGACCTCGCTCGTCCCGGACATGTCTTCCCCCTGCGCGCCCGCAAGGGTGGCGTCCTCGTTCGCGCCGGCCAGACCGAGGCCTCTGTCGACCTTGCTCGCCTCGCTGGCCTGATTCCCGCGGCAGTCATCTGCGAGATTATGAACGAGGACGGAACCATGGCCCGCGTTCCCGACCTCATCGGCTTCTGCAAGACGCACGGGCTCAAGATGCTCACGGTAGCCGATCTTATCCGCTACCGCATGGCCAATGAGCGCTACATCCACCGCGTCGCCGAAGGCCTGTTGCCCACCGAGCACGGTGAATTCCGCATGCTCTCGTATGAAAGCGATATACAGACCGTAGAGCATGACCTTGGCGCTGGAGACGAATCGCACGTCGCACTCACCTTCGGCGATCTCAGCACAGCAGCGAAGAACGACACGCCGGTCCTGGTCCGCGTCCACACCCACTGCCTTGCCGGCAACGTCTTCGGCTCGACCAGCTGCGACTGCCGTGCGACTGTCGATGCCTCTCTCCGGGAGATCGCCCGGGCAGGTTGCGGAGCGCTCGTCTACCTGCATCACACGCAGCGAGGCTTCATCATTGACCGCTCCGCCCACCCGGCGCAACTCTGCATCCACCGCACGGATCGCGGACGCGCTACACCGCATCTCGGTGCTCCCGACCAACGCATTCTGCGTCAGGTTGGTCTTGGCGGCCAGATCCTCTCCGATCTCGGCATCCGCAAGATCCGTCTGCTGACGAATCAGCCAACCCATGTTCCCGCACTTCAGGGCTTCGGCATCGAGATCGTCGAGCGCGTACCGATTGAACTCAAGCCGCAGACCGTAGCAACCTCGTAGCGTCTGCACTCTCCAGGTTTTTTATCTCGGGGAGAGTAGAGCGCCGAGTCCGAGGCGCTGCAACGCCTGCACAAACGAGTTGTGGTTCGTGTACTGTATGGCGACCATCCCAGCGGATTGCGCGGCGAGGATGTTCTCTTGCCTGTCGTCGATGAAGAGGATCTCATCGGCCGGCGCATCGAGGCCTTCGACAGCGTGGCGATAGATCGCCGAGTCAGGCTTGGCGATGCCGAGCCGGTGCGAGTAAGTATGGTGCGTGAACCCAGCGAGCCAGGCGAAGCGTGTGCGGATGCCGACCTCCATGGCATCGCCGATATTGGAGAGGATTCCGGTCTTGATGCCAGCTCGTTGCAGGCTCGCAGCCCATTCGATCATCGGCAGATTCGGTTGCGTCCAGAGAGCGATGTCGGCGTCAATGAGCCTGCTCAGGCTCGTGGCGTCGAGTTGCTTGGCGAGGTCGCGAGCGACGCTCTCCCAGTAAGTCTGACCACCGAGTGCCCCACGATCGTAAGCGTCGCGATGCTTCCAATATGCGGTCTGAAAGCTCTCCTCATTGACACCCAGGATGCGCTGCATCTGCTGGCGCGCGGTTGGGTCGGGTGGGCCGCTGAGCACCATTCCATAGTCGAAGAGGACTGCGTTGATCTTGATCCCAGATTCATTCGCCATTCTTGCCCAATTGTATGCGGCGTATCCGGTGCAAGGTCAGATCGACGTACCATGAGAAAGTCTGAAGAAGCCCGATGAACTTTTCCGAACGAACCAACTGGAATCTTGCTGAGAACGAGCTTGCAGCGGCGGTGCGCGAGAGGCGCGCGGCTGGGCGTGAGTTGTTCGACCTGACCCTGTCGAACCCGACAAGTTGCGGGTTTGCAGACGACGAGACGATGCTTTTGGCTCCTCTGGCCAATGCTGCGGCGCTGCGCTACGAGCCCGATCCGCTGGGGATGATTCCCGCTCGCAAAGCCGTTGCGGGTTACTATCGCGATGCGGGAGCTATGGTCTCGATAGAGCGGCTATGTCTGACAACAAGCACCAGCGAGGCATACAGCTTTCTCTTTCGGCTGCTGTGCAATGCTGGAGATGAGGTGTTGGTCGCGCGGCCGAGCTATCCGCTCTTCGATTACATCGCGCGGCTCGACGATGTGCAGTTGCGCGAGTATCCCCTGCTGTACGACCCGAACGCTGATGTGGCTTCGGGTCATGGCTGGACGATCGATCTGCATGCGCTGGTGGCGGCGATCACGGGGAAGACGCGAGCGGTGATCCTCGTGCATCCGAACAATCCGACAGGGAACTTTGCCTCTCAGGCGGAACGCGAGGCGCTCGAGGCAATCTGCACGCAGCGTGGGCTCGCGCTGATCGTGGATGAGGTGTTCCTCGATTACCCGATTGGCGAGGCGCAGCGCAGCTTCGCCACGGCCGAGTCGCGCTGCCTCACCTTCGTGCTCAGCGGCCTCAGCAAGGTCTGCGGTCTGCCGCAGATGAAGGCCTCGTGGATCGCTGCTTGTGGACCTCCGTCAATCGTGCGCGAAGCGATGGAGCGCATTGAGATCATTGCAGATACGTTCCTGTCAATGAACGCTCCGGTGCAGTTCGCGCTGGCCGATTGGCTGGCAACGCGACATGCATTACAGCAGCAGATTCGCGAGAGGATGAATGCGAATCTGGCGGTGCTCGACGATCGTCTGCGGGGGACCTCGGCGCAGCGGTTCGCGATGCAGGGTGGATGGACCGCAGTGCTTCGGGTTCCTCGCACGGTCGACGGCAAGGAGTTCGCGGAGGCGGCGCTTGATTGCGGAGTGCTGGTTCAACCGGGCGAGTTCTACGGTTTAGACGAGGGCAGAGCCGTCATCAGCCTGCTGACTCCGCCAGAGATCTGGGGTTCGGGGCTGAAGCTTCTTCCAATCGACTGAGAGGTGTTGGAGGTGGTCTCAGACCAGAAATGGATTGTGGGCGCGCTCGGTGGCGATGGTCGTGGTGGGACCGTGGCCAGGAATGACCAGGGTTGCATCCGGGAGAGGAAGAATGCGCTTGTGGATGCTGGTGAGTAGTTTGCTGGAACTCCCTCCGGGCAGGTCGGTGCGGCCGACCCCGCCGGCAAAGAGGGTATCGCCGGCGAGCAGGAGATGCTCGGCGGGAATGTAGAGGCAGAGGCTGCCCTCCGTGTGCCCCGGAGTGTAGAGCACCTCCCCATTGATCCCGGTGACGGTGACGGCTTCGTGATCCGCGGGTGAGTGATCGGGCGGGAGAACGGTCGGCACAGGCAGATTGAGCCATGCGGCTTGAATGTCCATCATCGCGACGAGCGGGAGGTCGGCCTGGTTGTAGATGATCGGAGCGCCAGTGATCCGCTTGAGGTCCTGGGCGCTGGCAATATGGTCAATGTGCGCATGAGTTACGAAGATTTGCTTTACCGTTAGTTTATGTTTCGCGAGCACGGCGAGGATGTGGGGAATGTCATATCCGGGATCCACCACAATGGCCTCGTGGGAAGATTCGTCGCCGAGGATGGAGCAGTTGCAACTGAGCAGGCCGACAGGAAAGGTCTCGCGAATCATTGGAACTCCTCACAACCAACAAAAGCAGAAGCGCAGGCTGTCAGCCTGCGCTTCTGCGGATAGAAAGAGATTCTAGCTACTTCTTCGCGGGCGTCGTCTGGCTGGGTACGTCGGAGAGAACAGAGCGGTTGCTGCTGACGCGCGACATTGTGACCGTGAGGGCAATGGATGTGAGCATGAAGATGATCGCCGACCAGGTGGTGAGGCGGGTGAGCAGATTAGCTGCACCGCGTGGGCCAAAGGCGGTCTGCGAACCCTGTCCGCCGAAGGCACCAGCGAGATCGGCCGACTTGCCCTGCTGGATCAGAACGACGCCTATGAGGAAGAGACAGACGATGACGTGCAGGATAACGAGAAGAATGAACATGGTTGGAACGTAGCCTTCAGGGCCGCAAGAGCGGCGAAATGGTTGGATTGGTGCGGAGGAGGGGACTTGAACCCCTATGCCTTGCGGCGCTAGCACCTCAA
>PLHC01000104.1 GCA_003138795.1 Granulicella sp.
CAGAACTTTTAGGACTTGACTCTGGTCGATGCCGGCTTTGACACGCTCCCGCATGATCTCGCGCTCGAACTCTGCAAACACGGCCAGCATTCCGGCGAGAACGCGGCCAGTGGGCGTGGTCATGTCAAAGGCCTCGGTCAGGGAAACGAACCCGATCCCCAACTCGGCGAGTTCCTTCAAAGTGACCACGAGGTCGGGGAGCGAGCGTCCCCATCGGTCGAGTCCCTAGACCAGGATCCCGTCGACTTCACGACGGCGGACGGCGGCTAGCAATTCTGCGCGCTTTGGCCGGTGGAGAGCGCCCGATCCTACCTCTCTGATCTCTGCCGCGATCTGCCAGCCCCGGCGGATGGCGTATCTGACCGAGCACATCAATCGCTTCGGCGACTACACCCTCAACCTCGCCAAAAAGCCGCCCCAACCGGACTACGGGTACACCCTGAAACAGACTGCTTCAAGCCGTTGAAGCCAAATGGCCCGTTTGTACCGAATCGTTGCCATACCCCATCCTCCGCAGCAATAGCAAAATCAGTCTTTCGAAACTCTAGCGTAGACGCGGCCTGTTATCTCCTTCATGAATTCTGGGTAACCTAGCTCAGGATCCACGAGATGTGATTGCACTTGAATAACTTCCATGTCCTGAGGCCAAAGCAATTTGAAACGTCTCCCTTGCGCTTCGGGTTCTCGTGGTCGCTCATCTGTTGGCAGCAAGACGACCAGAATTAGGGAGCGAATGCAAATTCCGATGCGTAAGTTAATAATTTCGTCTGGAGCTTCATGCATGAAATCTTGGTCTGTGGTGTAGTAAAACCCTTCATTTAGCTGCGGATCACCCAGGGCAAAGACGACGGCGGGGTCCGGATCGTTAGCACCCCCTTGCAGTCACGGACTAAAAAGCTTCGTCGTCAAAGTAGTGCTGGCGGCGATGTTCATGGACGGCCTTTCGAGGTGCGTAAATGTTGGACGCGCGAGGTGGACGCGTGGGTGTCCATGGGATCATGGATTGGGATGTTGAGTTGTGGATGCGTTGGCGGTGTGGCCGGCGTGCTCACGGGTGCTCTGTGTCTCCACGGCGAGACAGGGGAGACCCGGCTTAGCAGGAGGGATTCGGTGGGACGAGAATCCGCACCTCACCCATGGCAAAGAGCGCCATGAATGGGGCACCCGGCCCAGGAAGCCGCGGGTTTCTCCGCCCCGGTCGAGATGACAAATCTTTGCGGTATACCCATGGGGATCAGGGCTGCTGCGGGACCTGGACCTTGCCTGTGGCGGGGTTGTAGCCGTCGGTGAGGGTTTCGAGGAAGTCGACGATCTGATCTTCTTCGTGGTCGGTGAGGTGGAGATCGCCGATGGACATGTCGAGGTTCTGGGCGTAGTCGGGAGGCGGAAAGCAGTCGATGTTGAGGCGCTTGCCTGCGCAGGTTTGCCCGGGCTTTGCCTGGTACTTATCGCGGGTGTTGTAGAAGTGGACTACGTCTTTGAGGTTCTTGAAGTAGCCGTTGTGCATGTAGGCCTTGACGAAGGCATGCGACGGGAGGCCGGGGCGGAGATCGACGTTGCGGAGGGTGGGCGTCTGCATGGCGCCGTTGAATTGGCCGGCGTATTGAGCCCAGGCTTTGTTGGGGTTGGCAGCGCTTTGGAGGAAGGTTCCGAGGCCGGCGTCATGGTAGTTGCTGCCGGAGGGGTTGGCGGTGAAGCCGTAGCGGTCGGGCATGTTTTCGGCGAGGAAGGGGAGGGTGGGGTTGCCGGGGATGCCAATGTTGGCGAAGGTGAAGTCGGTAAAGATGGACTCAAGATTGGCGGCGACAAGCTCGGTGCCGTTGGGCGCGGACGAGGTGGGCTTGGCGGATGGAGGCCTGGGTGTGGGGCCATTGTTGGGGGTGCCGTCGAGATGGCAGGAGTTGCAGTTTGCTTTGGTGCGGAAGAGCTCCCATCCGCGCAGCTCGTCGGGTGATAGCTTCGCGCGCTTGTCGCCGGCGAGGTAGAAGTCGAACTTTGAGCTGAAGCGATTGACGGGGGGATGCGCTTCGTACTGGGCGATGGAGAGGGTGAGTTGATCGTAGGCGGTCTGCGTGCGGCCGCGATCGAGGGCGCTGAGATGAACGGTGGGGTTGGCGGGGTCGTAGTGTCCGCCGGGTTGGGTGCAGGCGGCTTCGGTGTTTGAGGGCCAGGCGATGGCAAAGATCTGAGTGCCCCAGACGGCTTCGGCGAGGCTGCTGTAGGGTGCGCGGGAGGCGCGGTAGACGAAACAGGCGAAGTCGGTGAAGCCCATTTCGAGGGGGTTGGTGGGAGGGCCCTGGGCCTGCTCGGCGGAGGGATTGCCGAGGCGAGTTCCGGTTGCGTTGCCGTCCCAGAAGTTGCCTCCGTAGAAGTTGCTCTGGGTGGTGTCATAGTGCAGGACGGGGGCGGTGGTCGCGTAGGAGTAGCTTGGCGGCTTGCGATCTCCGAAGCGGGAACGGACTGATCCGGGATAGGATCCGGTGGTTTCGTTCAACGTCGAGACGGGGCCGGTGAAGCCGGTTTCGGGCATGTGGCAGAAGGCACAGGCTTCGTTGCGTTTGACGGAGAGGGTTTTGTCGTAGAGCAGGAGCGCTCCCAGCCTGATCTCGTTGGTGGCTTGATCGTTCTGGGCGGGAGGGGTGGCCTGAAACGCTTTGAGGTAAGAGGCCTCGTAGCGATCGATGCGCGACTCAACGTGCGCGATCTCGGTCTGCGCGGCGGGGGAGATGGAGAGTTGCTGCGGTTCGTCGTTGGCGGCAGCGACGATGTGAGAGTGGACCGCGACGGTGGCGAGGATGCCGCCGATAACCAATAGGGGTGCGAGGAGGTTCAGATTTCCAGTGCGCATGCCAACCTGCTTTCGAAGATAGTGGATGCTGCTTGCCCGGAGGCTTCGTCTGGCGCGTGGGTGCGGCGAGGCTGCGTGGCCAGCTATCTTGATGGGCGTGCCGTAACCTGGGAGAGAATTTGCCGGAAGCGGCTTGCTTCAGGCGAATCGATGTCGTGGAGTGATGCTCATCAACGAAGGAATTAGAAGTTCCCGGTCGCTTGGAAAGATGCTGTGGGTTGCGTGGGTGGTTGTCTGGGTTGGGGTTGGGGTGGCGTGGAGGAGGGCAGGTTGGTCGCTTCGCCAGTGTGCGGCAGCCCGAGGCGCTCGGCCTGGGCCATGCTGTGCTGATGGCTAAGGAACTGGTCGGCGATGAGCCGTTCGCAGTGATTCTGCCGGATGCCTTCGTCGATGCAAAGGTCGGATGTCTGAAGCAGATGGTCGAGGCCTTCGAGGAGACGCACTCGTCGATCCTGGGGACGGAGGTTGTTGAAGGCGATGCGATCTCCTTGTATGGATGCCTGGACTGCGAGCCCTACCCGGCCAACGCCCGCTTGCTGGCGATCAGGAACCTGGTAGAAAAGCCGAAGCCGCAGGACGCGCCAAGCCAGAATGCGATCATCGGGCGCTATATTTTGACGCCACGGATCTTCGAGATGATCGAGCAGTTGAAGCCGGGCACCTGTGGCGAACTGCAGCTGACGGACGCGATCA
>PLHC01000094.1:0-16413 GCA_003138795.1 Granulicella sp.
AGAAGCCGTTCGCCGCGCCGTCGCCCGCCTCACCGGAGCCTTCGCCATCGGTGTCCTCTCCGCGCACGAGCCCGACAAGCTGGTCGCCGCGCGCATGGGCCCTCCCGCCGTCCTCGGCATCGGCGACGGCGAGTTCTTCCTCGCCTCCGACGTCCCCGGCATCCTCCACCACACCCGCACCATCTACTTCCTCCAGGACGGCGAAATCGCCACCCTCACCACCTCCGGCATCGTCCTCACCGACTTCAGCGGCAAACCCCACACCCTCCATCCGCAGCGCATCACCTGGGACCCCATCCAGGCCGAGAAGGCCGGCTACAAGCACTTCATGCTCAAGGAGATCAACGAGCAGCCCCGCGCCGTCCGCGACACCACCCTTGGCCGCGTCTCGCTCGACACCGGCCAGGTCTTCCTCCCCGACATGAAGATCACGCCCGCAGAGTTCCGCGCCGCCTCCGGAATCACCATCGCGGCCTGTGGCACCAGCTGGCACGCAGGCCTCGCCGGCAAGTTCATGATCGAGCGTTTAGCCCGTTTGCCCGTGGATGTGGACTACGCCAGCGAGTACCGCTACCGCGACCCCATCCCCAACCCCCTCGAGCTCGGCCTCCTCATCACCCAGTCCGGCGAAACCGCCGACACCATCGCCGCCCAGCACGAGCTCATCGCCAAGGGCTCCAAGACCCTCGCCATCTGCAACGTCGTCGGATCGGCCGTCACCCGCCTCGCCGACGGCGTCATCACCACCAACGCCGGCCCCGAGATCGGCGTCGCCAGCACCAAGGCCTTCACCGCCCAGCTCACCGCTTTGTTCACGCTGGCGTTGTACCTGGCGCAAGTCCGCGGCACCATATCCGACGCGCAAAGCCTCCATCTCGTCACCGAGCTTTCAAGAATCCCAGCAAAACTCGAAGAGGTTTTGCGGACGGTCGACGACCAATGCGTCGAGCTGGCCAAGGCGTTCAGCACCTCTCAGGACTTCCTCTTCCTTGGCCGCGGCATCCACTACCCCATCGCCCTCGAAGGCGCGCTCAAATTAAAGGAGATCAGCTACATCCACGCCGAAGGCTACCCCGCCGGCGAGATGANNGCCCCAACGCCCTCATCGACGAAACCCTCCCCGTAGTCTGCATCGCGACGCAGGACCCCAACGACCCGGCCAGCGTGCTCAAGTACGAAAAGACCCTCTCGAACATCCAGGAGGTCACGGCCCGCTCTGGCCGCGTCATTGCGATCGCCATAGAAGGCGACACGCAAATCTCGCAGCTAGTCGAGCACGTAATCCACATCCCCCAAAGCCACGAACTCCTCTTACCGATCCTCGAAGTAGTCCCCCTCCAACTCCTCGCCTACCACATAGCCGTCCGCCGCGGCTGCGACGTAGACCAACCCAGAAATTTAGCGAAGAGCGTCACGGTAGAGTAGCGCGCTGCCTCAGCGCTCATCCGTACCCGCAGCGATAGCAAAGGCGACTGGCTCCGCTGGGATTCGAAGTGTAAGACCAGAGTTGGGGCCTGGTGGAAGCCCCAAAGCAGGCTCCACGCCTTGCGTCGTTCGTAAATCGGCGAGTATGAGATGTGGGTCAACTAGCTGACCCACATCCCTTGCGATTCGAAGCGGGGTTGCGCGACCGACTTAGCTCGATACACCTCTAACTCCATTACGCCTTCATCGATGGCACGTCGGCACAGACCACGGGCATAATACCGATTGAACTCCCCTTCTCCCATCGTCTGCGGAGCTGTGTACGGGACATCTGACCAAGTCGTGCCGCCTTTAGGCTTTCTCTTTTCGTAACGATCATGGAGGCACTGATCAGAGACGATAGCTTGAGCCAAGCTATCGTCATCGCCGGTTTCAGCCGCTTGACGTAGGATGATCGGCCAGCGAGCACAGCCCTCGGGGTTAAGAAATCTGCTGATGTAAACGGTGCCTGCTTGGATGTCGAGATCAATCTCTTCAAGCATGCATCGCCGCGTGATTGCATCCAAATTTTGATACGCGAGACCTACACTAACCTCCATAAATCGACTCTACAAGTGAAGCGGATAGGAACCCGGTATACAGCGATTCTAGCGAACCCGGTCGGTAGGCGGTGGCCCAAACACCATCTTTTCCACCACTAAAAATTCGGGTGCCCCATTCCTGACGGCTTCATGTCATGAGTGGGTAGTCGCGCAACCGCGCGGCCGCCAATACTATTCCCCGCCAGCCTCAGAATCCTCATGCACCGCGACAAGCTGCTTCGCCAGCATCGAACTCAACAGCTGCTTCATCGCCGTGAGATCAATCCTGCCCTCAGCCCAAGCGTCATCAGCCGCCTCAAGCGCCTTGTAATACGGTCTCTTATTCTGCTCAATCTGCTCTGTGATCGTCAGCTTACCAGGCAGCAGCGTCCCTAGCCGGATACACAGCACCATGTAAGACACCGCCCGCGACGTCCGCCCATTGCCATCCGTAAACGGATGAATCCAGTTCAGTTTCCACATCACATACGCAGCCAGATGCAGCGGACTTTTATCCTTCCACTTGTCGTTGACATAGTCGCAGAGCTCTTCAATCCGCTCCGGCACTTCAAAGGCCCCTGGCGGCTTGTGTTTGCTCTCGCCGATCTCGATTCCCGCCGGCCGCCAGTTCCCGGCATAGGCTGAAATTCCATCCAGCGCCACCCGATGCAGATGCAGCAAATGCGAAGGCCGCAGCTTGAAAGGCCGCTCAGGCTGAAGGAAGGTCTCAACCATCTCCGTGACAGCCCGGTACTGCTCGACTACATTGAAGGATTCTTTGCGTGCCAGTTCATCGGGATCGGTAATGATCTGCGCATCGAAAGCGCGGCTATGTCGCGTCTCGTCGGCCATACTACTTCGCTGCCGTCCGCGCCTTAATCTGCTCGTCCGCCTCGACGATCATCTCCCACGTCACGCGGTCGTTTTCGATCTTCGCGTTGCCATAGGCAAAACTCCGCCGTTGCGCCTCGCGCTCTTCTTCCGGGAACGGGCGCTGCCGTGCAGCCTCAACCAATTTCGTCAACTCGTCCGTCATAACATGCTCCCCGTATATCCAACGCACATCCGCTGAATGCGCTAACAGAACGCTAACACTTTGGATGCTGTGAACGCGAACAATGCGAAAACAGGAACTTAAGGCGTCAACTCCACGCGTACCAGACACAGCGGGTGCCCCACATCTCGCCTTTGAGATGTGGGTTCGCAGGACACCAAGATAGCCCCAACGCCGAAGCGCCACCCCAAACCGGAAGGGCACGGCTTCAGCCGTGCCAATAAGCTCGGGTCGAAGACCCGTACCGCGCTGCCACAGGCCGGAGTGAAGCCCGCAGGGCGAAACGACTGAATTGCCCTCCAATACTGCCAAGAACGCCCACGGCACCGTAGTGAAGGTTTCAGCCGAAGGCCAGGCGTGCCTCGACTGTCATACCAGCACAACCCCCGCTATCGTGGATCAATGGAGGACTAGCGCTCATGCGAAGCAGGGAGTGGACTGCTACCCCTGCCACATGGCCAAAGCGAACCGCCGCTCCATCAGTCTTCATCCTGCCGCCGCATCATCCAGTTGCCCGCCGAGCGCTGAACTCCTCTCCCATGGCGGCGAGCGCCTGTTTGTTCAGGACCTCTGCTGCATGGGGAAATACAACCGTCTCTTCCACCTGGATGTGCTCCGTGTACATCTGTTTCAACTCTCTGGCCTGGGACAACAGCCGCTCTTCATCGCCGTCCTCGAGCACCCCAGCGGATATCCACGCCGTATAGAGCCAGTCCACGGATTGGTGCAGATCCTCAGCATGGTGATGGTCGCTTTCGAGGCGATCGATCACCTCCAGGCTGCCTGTGGAAGCTTCCGCACGCAGCCTCGGAAACAGCGACTCCTCTTCGTCCGCCGAGTGCCGCTGGCCGCCCACATGGAAGTAACGCAGCGCCGCCTGCACGGCAGACTGCTCTTCCTCTGTCAGGCCTCGGCTGCGTGCGCGCTCAGCAACCAGGCAGAGGATGTCGAGGAAGTGCTCAATCCTCCGATGACAGTCTTTGAGCATCCCAAGCGGATCATTGAATCCGCTGTCCGGTTTCGCGCCGATCTGTATCGCCATAGTTCACCCGTCTATATTTGATTGTTGTCGATTCTCGTTCCACACATTGCAGATAACTTCCGTTGTGACGAGACCGTCACGCTGCTTGCAGCACATGGAGTGTGGACGCCTGCTGAGGACTAAGAGGCGGCGCAACGTAGCCCTTTGGAAAATAGGAGCAGCATGGCTCTTCGGCGTTGGGATTTCCCGTCAGCGCATAAGCACGGGATCGCGATCCACCACAAATCTCCTTGAACTCGCACACGCCGCACTTGCCTTCCAGCCTGGATGTGTCGCGCAGGCCAAGGAAGAGTGACGACTCGCGGTAAATCGTAGCCAGTCCCTGCTGGCGGATGTTGCCTGCGGCGAGTGGCAGGAAGCCGCTCGGGAAGACGTCTCCGGTGTGCGAGATGAATACGAATCCTTTGCCGTCATTCAGACCACGTGGCGCCCGGCCAATCGCGTCAGCGGTCTTCTCCTGCATTGCAGGGGCTCCGGCGCCGGTCTTTCGCTCCGCGACTCGCTGCTGGAGAAGAAACCGCCGGTAGTGCTGCGCCTCGGTCGTCTTGATATCGAAGCTCGCCGTCTTCGAGAGCGTATAGATAGTCGCGAAGATCTGTTCGAACTCGTCGGCACTCAACAGGTCATTGAGCTTTCCACGGCCAGTCGGGACGAGGAAGAAGACGCTCCACAGCGTAATGCTCAGGCTCTCCAATAGCGAGACCATCGCGTCGATCTCCGAGATGTTCCGGCGACTGAACGTCGTATTGATCTGCACCGGGAGTCCAATCTCGTTGGCCCAGCGTATTGCCTCGAGCGTGCGCGCGAACGAGCCCGACATTCCCCGGAAGGCGTCGTGCGTCTCGGCGCAGGCTCCATCCATGCTCACGGCAAGCCGTGCGAGGCCAGACTTTTTCAAGCGGATCACCATCTCTCTTGTCAGCAGCGGAGTAGCGCTCGGAGTGAGCGAAACGCGAACGCCCACGGTGTTGGCGTGACGAATCAGATCGAACAGGTCAGGCCGCTTGAGGGGGTCGCCACCTGTGAGCACAAATACCGGAACCTGCAGGGTAGATATCTGATCGATCAGATGCTTCCCCTCCTCGGTGCTGAGTTCCATCGGGTGTCGGTCAGGCTGAGCAGAAGCACGGCAATGCACACAAGCCAGATCGCAGGCCTGCGTGACCTCCCAGATCGCGATGAATGGGCGTTCGTTGAAGTCGATGGTTTGGATGAGCGGATTCATAGAACTATAAGACCGCAGGTCCGCCTCTCAGCGCAGTGACATAAGTTACTGTGGCTGCGATGGGCACACGCTAGAGTCGGGGATGGAGGCAATCATGAGTAACGCCGCAGAGAGTTCGACATACGCCATGGTGGTTCGCGAACGCCAAAAGAGCCTGATGCTTCGCGCCTGGATTGTGAGCGGGCTCTTCTTTATGGCGCTTCCAGGCACGTTGCTGGGCTTCTCCAACTTGACAGCCATCGCCACGCATCACGGACTCGGCACGATTCCGGCTGCGTGGATACAAGGCCATGGCCACGCGCAGGTATTCGGCTGGATTGGCAGCTTCATCCTCGGCATTGGCTTCTATTCGCAACCTGCGCACGGCCGGTCGGTGGTTCGGCTTCCCCTCTCGTGCTACCTCTTTTGGACAGTCGGCGTCACCGCGCGGTGGGTTACAAGTATCTATGGCTGGCATTGGCGCGCTCTCTTCCCATTGTCCGCAGGCTTTGAGTTGGTCGCAGTGCTTCTATTTCTCTTTGCTGCTTCTCAGCATAAGCTGCCTGAATCCACACAGAGCCCACGCACGAAGTCTCCCATGGAACTTTGGATGGTCTCTGTGCTGCTGGGAACGGTGGGGCTTGCAGCAGCGGTTCTCTTCAATTTTGTCGAGTGCGTTCGATTGGCAGTGCATGGTGATCTTCGTTCTTTTCCCTACGCGCTCGATCAGAAGTATCTCGTGTTGCTTGCATGGGGATTTCTGGTGCCTGTGGTCTGGGGCTTCTCCGCTCGCTGGCTGCATTCCTTCCTGGCGATCTCCAAACCCAATGCTCAAATATTTCGTCTTGCTTTAGGACTGGATTTGATCGGTGTTCTCTTCGGAGTTACAGGGTGGGCTATTCCCGCGACGATCCTGCTTACTTCGAGCGCGGTCGCCATCGGATTCGCGCTGCACCTCACGCAACGGCCCCACGGACAGGCAAAGGTCCTGGGCATTCACCCCAGCTTTCCGTCGTTTGTTCGCATCGCATATGTATGGCTGGTCATAGCCGGTTCCATGAGCATCTGGGCGGCCCTCGCCGATCAGCACGGCGGCATCTGGGGTGCTTCTCGCCATGCTCTCACCGTCGGCTTCGTCGCAACGATGGTGTTCTCCATTGGGCCACGGATTCTTCCTCATTTTGCTGGTGTCTACAGCATCTACAGCAAGCGGCTCATGTTCCTCTGCCTGCTGCTGCTCCAGACCGGCTGCCTGCTGCGTGTTTCCTCCGAACCGCTGGCCTACGAAGGGCTGCTCTCCTTTGCATGGAAGGTGCTGCCGGTCTCTGGCATGCTGGAGTTGAGCGCAGTGCTTCTCTTCGCACTCAACCTCGTACTCACCTTTCTGCTGGGCCGCTCCTTCTTTGCGAAAGACAGCTTGAACCACCAGGCAGCGGTACAAGAAGGTGCATAGTTAGCGGCAACACCATTCACTAGCTTTTCAAAGATGCTGTGGCCCGGCTCAATCAAGTTCGCCTGCATGTGAAATCAGAATCCCAGTACGCCAACAGACGCCTGCGCGAGCATCACGATAAGGCAAGCATCGAGGAAATGGCGCGTGACGCACACTCAGCGACATAAGTCACGACCCCGAGAGCGACTGCGGATTGCGCGTTGATACCACGAGAGAGCTGCATTTCTGAGTATCAACTGAGTACGAGCGAGCAACGCAAAGAAGGATATTTTGCGCAGGCCTTGCATTGCTGGATCCCGGGAACTTTGAATGACTTCGCCTTCCTGTGACTAAAGTCCCTGCATTGCTCTGCGCAAGACACTACGGTAATTCAGGTGTAGCAACGTCTTCTGCGTTCTAAGTCAAGGAGAGGTCATGTCCTACAAGCGGTACTGGTTAGCATTAGTCATTGTCGTTGTTGCATCGTTTGCTGTGCTCGGAGGAGAGGGCCGGAGGATGATCAGCCAAGCCCCACCCCTTCCTGATGTCTACACCACTAATGGACAACTTCTCTTCGCCGGCAGCTCCATCACGGATGGCCAGGGTGTATGGCAGTCCATTGGCGGCCAGGAGATCGGCACTGCATCAACAAGGAGAACCAAATGAAACGCTACTATAGTGAAGATGAGGTCCTTACCAGGCTTCCCGAACTGGATCAGCCATTACTTCAATCCGATCTAACCGCAGAGATCGAGAATCTACGACTCGCAGAATCGTGGCAACGAAGGACAGGGCGAAGCTCCAAAACACTGCTGAATTCTCCAGCTTGTGGCATTTTGCTAATTGCCATGAAACAGAATACGGAGACGAAGGAGCACCGGGTAGACGGAAGGATAACGATCCACACCCTCGTCGGCCATGTGAGGCTGAAGTTGCCCGGTCAAACCGTTGAAGTTCCAGCTGGCCATCTGCTGATGCTCGATCGCGGCATTACGCATGATGTTCAGGCGGTAGATGAGAGTGTCTTCCTGCTCACCATGTGCTGGCACGGTGGTGCCGCCCGGTCCTCTTCGACCCACTGAACAGTCGACGGGCGTGTTACAGCGTGCCTCACCTGCAGATATGAGAACTAACGCCAGCGACACCTTCGATGGGGCACTCCCTGTCGAAGGTGTTACAAGCAAAATGGTGTTACAAGCAACATCCTAACTATCTAGTCATACAGAAAGAAGGCGCTTATGGACTATACATTCCTGACTAACCTGCAGACTGAGTTCGCGCTTCCCGAAACAGGGATCATGAGTCGATTGCTGCATAAGGACGATCACGTAAATGTCACGCTTTTTGGCTTCTCTGCCGGGCAGGAACTCTCGGTGCATTCAGCCCCTACGCCTGCAGTCCTCTACTTCATCGAAGGCGAGGCCGAGGTTCTTCTGGGGCAGGACAAGGTCAACGCCCAGCCCGGCTCCTTTGTCTATATGCCGCCGATGCTGCCACACGGCATCTCCGCTAAAACAGCGGTCCGCATGCTGCTCGTTCAGATAAAAGATTCGTCGCATTAACTTGGGTGCACCTTTCAACGGCAACAGCGTCCCTGCCTTGGCCCACGTTGAAAGGTCCTGTTTAGTCCAGACTTCAGTACAACCACGTGCGCTATCGAATCAAGCACCTACGCAGGGAGTCCTTCGATGTAAGGCAAACGTTTATTTTGTGGAACAATCTGTATGTTCCAGGAGTATTATCCCGACGTTTAGATTGTTTATTTCTGAAAGGACCTGGACTATCAGAATTGGAGAGTGACTTAAGTCATAGATCATGTTCTGTAGTCCATGTAGTTTCATTCTATGAACAACAACTTCCACCGATCGTCTCTACAGCTGGCGTTGGGGACGGGTTCTTTCGGTTTTTGCTTCGCGGTGTTCGGGTCTCTTTCGGCCATGATGCCAATTTTGAGCCGCGAATTGCATCTCTCCACGCAGGAAAAGAGCCTTGCCGTTGCTTTGCCCGTCCTGCTTGGCAGCCTTGGACGGATCCCTCTCGGCATTCTGACGGATCGGTTTGGTGGCCGGATCATCTTCATCATGACGATGGTGTTTTCGATCATTCCAGCTTTTCTGATGGGCGGGATCACCGACTACACTCACCTTCTGCTGTATGGCTTTTTCATAGGAATTGGCCTGGCAAGCTTTTCCGTGGGTGTTGGCTTTGTGAACGGGTGGTACCCGCCAGAGCGGCAGGGCTTTGCGCTGGGGGTGTATGGAGCAGGAAACATTGGACAATCAGTAGCAGCGTTTAGCGCACCATTCATCGCCAGGGCGTATGGAGTTCGTTGGGGATTCTGGACCTTCGGTATCGGCTTGTCGGCCTGGCTGGTCCTGTTTATGGTTGCGGCCCGCAACGCCCCGAACCGCGGTCCAGTGAAGCCGATGAGGGAACTCTTCATCCCCTTGAAAGACTCGCGAAGCTGGCTCTTGAGCCTTTATTATTTTCTTACGTTCGGAGGCTTCGTCGCGATGGCGATCTATCTCCCGATCTTTCTATGTGACATCTTCCGGCTCACTCCTGAGCAGGCAGGAATGAGGACTGCCGGGTTCGTCGTGCTGGCAACGTTTCTTCGACCTGTGGGAGGAACGCTGGCGGATAAGGTCGGCGGCAAACGAATTCTGATCTATGTCTTTTCGTTCACCACCCTGATGGCAATGATCCTTGCCCTTCCGAGCATGATAGCGTTTACGGTCGGCGCACTCGGCATGGCGGCTGCGATTGGGCTGGGAAATGGTGCCGTTTTCAAACTTGTTCCGGAATACTTTCCCGGTTCTGTCGGAAGTGTTACTGGCGTTGTCGGAGCTGCGGGGGGATTGGGCGGATTTTTTCCACCTCTCCTGTTAGGCGTAATCAAGCAACAGACCGGCTCGTTTACGTTTGGATTTATTGTGCTCGCGGTGTTCGCGCTTGTATGTTTACTTTTTCTCCTGCGGTCTGGACGCACTGGCACGAGTGTGCAGGTAACGGTATGAAGAAAGATATCAGAAACATCGCGAGAGCCAGTGGCTCAGACACGATGCATGCGACGACCTGGGGTCTGCTGGCAACGGCTGCGCTCATCGGCGGGATTTTGGTGGGAAGCCGTGGGTTGCGCTACTTCGACCCAGCGCTCGTATCGTATGCGGGGGCTACATTGTTTGCGGCCTTCGGACTCGGCTATCGCTTCTCCATGTGGTTACGGCGTCCACCCACCCGGCTGTACTGGTTCCGCGGATGGGAGATCTTCCTGCAGCCGCACAGGTTTTTCGGAAATCTAGCGCACTTATTCGAGATCGTTTGGAGCAATATCGTTCTGCAACGCTTCATCGGCCGAAGGTCGCGCATGCGGTGGACGGCTCACTGGTTCCTGGCGTGGGGATGCCTGATGGCCGCAGCGATCACGTTCCCACTCTCCTTCGGCTGGCTTCACTTCGAGACACTGCGAAGCTCTCAGCAAATCTATCGGGCGTTTCTCTTTGGCATTCCCATTGTGCAGTTCCCCGTTCATTCCATCGTGGCCGAACTGATGTTTAATGCTCTGGATATTGCAGCCGTCATGGTGCTGATTGGGGTCTTCGCGGCGCTCTGGCGGCGCGGACGCGATCACGGCGCGATGGCGGTACAACAGTTTGCCGACGACCTCATGCCGCTGATCCTGCTCTTCGCGATCTCGATCACAGGACTGTTTCTCACCGCCTCCACTCACCTGATGCAGGGTCTGCATTACACCTTCCTATCCCAATTGCATGCGATTACGGTGATCATTACCCTCCTCTATCTTCCCTTCGGAAAGTTCTTTCACATCTTTCAACGTCCCGCTCAACTGGGTGTCGATTTCTACAAACGTGCGGGCGTCGAAGGGGAGCAGGCTGTATGCATCCGCTGCGGCTCCATGTATGGTTCGCGAATGCACATGGATGACCTGAAGCGTGTGCAGGCTGCACTCAATATTAATTATCAACTGGCAAACGATACGCACTACCAGGATGTCTGTCCGCCGTGCCGACGCAAGAACCTTGCGCTGATTCAGGACAACATGTGGAAATCAACAGCATCCGAGAGTTAGGACACAGCAAACCTCATGGCAAAACTTCCTACCGACATTTCTGATCTTGTGAAGCAGTTCGGCCCGTCCCTGCATCGTGTACCTCCTGGTGGATGGGCTGATACGCGGGAAGACGACAAGTTGGTAAAAACCCACTGCTGTTTTTGTGGACAACAGTGCGGTATCCAACTGCGTGTGCAGAACAATAAGGTCGTTGGCTTCGAGCCCTGGGAGGACTGGCCATTCAATCGCGGAAAGCTTTGTCCAAAAGGTATTAAGCGATACATGCAGGATGAACATCCGGACCGCCTCAAGAGCCCACTTGCTCGCGTGGAAGGAAAAGGGTTTGAGCCGATCGGATGGGATGCTGCGCTCGATCGTGTAGTTTCGGAGATTAAGCGAATACAGGAAAGGTACGGAAAAGATTCCTTCGCATTCCTTACCGGGGCATCGCTCACCAACGAGAAAGCCTATCTGATGGGCAAGTTTGCCCGCGTCGCCCTGCAGACGGCAAACATCGATTACAACGGACGACTCTGCATGGTCTCGTCCGCAACCGCCTCGAAAAAGGTCTTCGGAATCGACCGGAGCGGCAATCCCTGGAGCGACATCGTTGCGGCAGATGTGATTCTGGTGGCAGGAGCAAACATATCCGAGTGCGCCCCGATTACCACGGACTACATCTGGAGAGCTCGCGACCGGGGGGCCAAACTGATCGTAACGGACCCGCGCATGACACCGATCGCCCGCAATGCCGACCTGTATATTCCGGTTCGACCGGGTGGCGATATTGGGGTGTTCAACGGCATGCTGCATGTCATGATCAAGCGCGGCTGGATCGACCGCGAATACATTGCGCAGCACACGACAGGCTTTGAAGAAGTAGCGCGGGCCGTCGAGAAATATACGCCAGAATTTGCGGCGAAAATAGCTGGTGTCCCATCTGAAATGATCATCCGTGCCGCCGAATTATTTGGTCCTGCCAAGACCAGTTTCGTCCTCCATGCGAAAGGTATAGAACATCACTCGAAGGGAGTAGAGAACTGTATCGCCGTGATGTCGCTCGTTCTCGCCTCAGGTCGACTCGGTCGCGAGGGCTGTGGCTATGCCATGATTACCGGTCAAGGCAACGGACAAGGCGCGCGCGAGCAAGGAGGCAAATGCGACCAACTTCCCGGAAACCGCGACATCTCGAACCCTGAGCACCGCAAGTACATCGCGGGAGTGTGGGGCGTTCCCGAAGAGTCGCTGCCACAAAAGGGCCTGTCGGCGATTCCATTGGTAGAGGCGATCCACGAAGGCAGGATCAAGGGATTGATATCGATCTGCTTCAACCCGGTCGTCTCATTGCCGGATGCAAACTTCACTCGTGAAGCTTTCGATAAGCTGGAGTTTTATACCAATATCGACTTCTTTCTGTCCGAAACGTCACGGTACGCTGATATCGTCCTCGCGGGATCGCTGATGGAAGAAGACGAAGGCACGACTACCAACACGGAGGGCCGCGTGATCCGCCACCGCAAGGTGGTGTCCCCGCCGGAAGGCGCCTGGGAAGACTGGAAGATCATCTGCGAGATTGCACGCCGGTTGGGACATGGAGACAAGTTCAACTACTCAGGCCCCCGGGAGATATTTGACGAACTGCGGGTCGCTTCGAAGGGAGGCGTTTCCGACTATTTCGGAATGACCTGGGACAAGATCGAGAAGAACAACGGCATTTGCTGGCCCTGTCCAACCCTCGACCACCCTGGAACGCCACGCCTTTACGAAGGCGGCAAGTTTGGCCATCCGGATGGAAAAGCGCACTTTATTCCTGTTGAGTGGCGGCCTTCCGCCGAAATGCCGGATGCCGAGTATCCGATCATTCTTACGACCGGACGTGTCGTTGCCCACTTTCTTTCAGGTACGCAGACCCGCCGCATTGGCGCACTGATGGATCAGGCGCCAGAGCCGTTTTGTGAGTTACACCCAGTGCTGGCGGAGAAACTTGGGATCATCGATGACGATTACGTCAAGGTGGAAAGCCGCAGAGGAAGCGTGGTGGTCCACGCCAGGGTCGTAAAGACGATCCGTCCAGACACCGTGTTTATCCCCTATCACTGGCCGCTCGACCGATCCGCAAACAACTTGACGATCCGCGCGCTCGACCCGCAGTCGCTTATCCCGGAGTACAAGGTCTGCGCCGTGCGCGTCTTCAAAACTGACGCACCCGACGATGCGATTGCATCGCTGGAAGTGCAGGCGGGAGGCATCCGATGAAAAACGCAGAATTCTTCATCGATTACTCACGCTGCATTGGATGCGAAGCTTGTGTTCAGGCCTGCGGCGAATGCGACACCCATCGCGGCGTCTCCATGATTCATCTGGAGACGATTGCGCGGCGCGAAAGTGTGCAGACAGCGCCACAGATTTGCATGCACTGTGAAGATCCGATCTGTGCGCAGGTCTGTCCGGCCGACGCCATCAAGAAGACGCCGGATGGAGTCGTCCAGAGCTCGCTCAAGCCGCGTTGCATCGGCTGCTCAAACTGTGTGATGTCCTGCCCCTTCGGCGTGCCCAAATACCAGATCGACATCGACCAGATGATGAAATGCGATATGTGTTATGACCGCAGCAGCGTCGGCAAGAAACCGATGTGTGCCACCGTCTGTCCTTCAGGAGCGCTCACCTATACGACCATGCAGGATATCCAGCGCACCCGCCGGGGCATTCCTATCAACGAATGGAAGTTTGGTGGTGAGGTGGTACACACGAAGGTGTATGTGATGGTACCGCCAGAGGTAGAGCGAGTCGACATCAACCTCGTGCAGATCGCGAACACGGACGCAGCGTTACCGCGCGACCCGTACGACGTAGCGCTTATGTTGGAGAATGCGTAATGGATGAGAACAAGAGCTGCAAGCACTGCGGGGATTGCAATCCCGAAACGACTGATGATCAGTGGAAGAAAGATTTTCCCGTTGAGTGGGAGGGCGACCATTACGTAGCAAGACGCGAAATGGTGAAATTCCTCACGCTCGGCTCGGGCTTACTGGCAGCCGCAAACTGGGCCGGAGCCGGGATATGGCATTGGCACCATGAAGGGTCCTTCGAGGCGCGGCACATCGGCTCTGCCATCGCCCTGCAGCGCGAAGGATCGATGCTCTTCCGCTATCCAACAGACAACGACCCATGCATCGCCGTATCCATGCCAGATGGTCAGATCGTCGCCTATTCACAGGTGTGCACACATCTCTCCTGCGCAGTGGTCTACAAGCCGAAGGAGCACGATCTGTTTTGCCCCTGCCACAACGGCGCCTTTGAACTGCAGGCTGGCCGTCCCACTGCTGGACCACCTACCCGTCCGCTTCCCAGAATCGTCATCGAACGACGTGGCGACGAACTGTTTGCGACAGGGGTTGAGGTCTCGGCATGAGCGTCCAGCAGCAGGGCACAGCCCTCTTTACCTCCATCCTCGTCTTCGTCGCAACCTGCGTTGTGGTCCAGCTTTGGCTGCTCACCGTGAGCATGGAAGCCATCTTCCGTCACGAGGCTCGTGCGGCCCTCCCGGCGGCGATCAGCTCAACGGCACTCTTTGCGATCAACGCGGGGCTGCTGCGCTACGTGTTTCGCTTTGATCGTTCCGCGCAGCGAGCGAAGTCAGAATAGCCAGCAGGGAACGCTGCGGGAGAGCACGAATCATCTTGAGCTACTTATCCAAACAATCTGTAACTGCTTATAGCGGTATTTAGGAGTTCGTCGTATGCCAGCAACAATTCAATACGCACAATTGATTACAGCGATTGGTGATGCGATCGTCGTCGCGGATGTGCACGGCGCGATCACGCTGTGGAATCCGGCCGCAGAGCGGATGTTTGGCTTTACCCAGAGCGAGGCACTGGGTCAATCGCTGGATCTGATCATTCCGCAGCGTTTGCAACAGCGCCATTGGGATGGATATCACAAGACGATGGAGACCGGTCAGACCCGCTATGGTCACGATCTGCTGCGCGTACCTGCGGTGCATAAGGATGGTCGCGCCCTGTCGATCGCCTTCACTGTGGCCCTGCTGTACTCAGGGCAACACGACGTGACAAGCATTGCCGCGGTGATTCGCGATGAGACGCTGCGCTTCAACGAAGAGCGCAGTCTGCGCAAGCGGCTGACGGAACTCGAAGCGCAGGTCGCAGGAAGAGCCGCGGATTACGCTTGAAGCCGCCGCCGGGCGGCCCGCGGCGGTGACGTCTCCGGGGAAAGCCGCGTGAAACCACTGATGTAGGCCAGGATTAAGTATTCATTCTAAGCGGTTAGATTGTTGGGCGAGAAGCTGTGAGGTAGCGCCCAGGTTGATCGCGATGTTGTCCTGATCGCAGATAATCGCCTTCAAGTCCATGGTGAGGTGTTGTAGAACGTCGTCCCGGCTGCACGCGTGAGGTACGGATTGACGCTGGTGCCGGAGTGCTCCCGCTTGGCGGCCTCCTTGAGGACGGCCTGCTTGGCCCCGCAAAACCGCAACCAGGCAGGCCGATTGCCCCCAAACCGGAAGGGCAGGGGGGGTACAACCTTCCCCACGTCACGCCAATCTGACTAATTGACCCATCGGAGGCCGCACGTGAATCACTCGAACCAGCTGATCCACATCAACGACTCGAACCACAGCATCATCATCTGGATCCTCATCGGCCTCATCGCCGGCTACATCACCGGCAAGCTCATGCGGGGCTCCGGCTTCGGTCCCATCATGGACATCGTCGTCGGCATCCTCGGCGCCCTCATTGGCGGCTTCCTCATGGTCCATCTCGGCTACGCCGGCTCCGGCGGCTTCCTCTACACCGTCTTCGTCGCCGTCATCGGAGCCGTCCTCCTCACCTTCCTCCTTCGCCTCATCACCGGTGGTCGTTCCCGCTTCCTCTAACCTTCCCCTGAACTCTTGGAGCGTGGCCTCCATCCTGGGTGCCCATTCACGCGCAGTCTCGTCGCGATGAGTGGGCCCGCCGCGCGAAGACGCGACAGCTCCCGCCAGCAAAATCCCGAAAGATCATGCAGCCCCAAACTACTGCGCTATACTGATAATCGCACCACGCCAAATCTTCCCGAGGTCTCCCATGAAGAAGCTCGCAGCACTCTCCATCCTCAGTCTTTCGTTCCTCTCCGTCAGCGCCCTGGCGCAGACCTTCAAGGGCGTCGTCGCCGACCAGATGTGCGCCCAGAATCCTGCCAAGGCATCCAGCCCGGCCCACGCCGACTGCGCCAAGAAGTGCATCGGAATGGGTTCGCCAGCGGTCCTCATCGTCGGCACCACGGTCTACAACATCTCCAACCCCGAAAAGCTCACTCCTTACGCCGGCAAGACGGTCACCGTCGACGGCAAACTCGCCGCCGGAACCATCACCGTCAACTCCGTCCGGAACTAGCTGGACGGCGGTCGCCCCACCCCTCTCATCTGCCTCGCCACGCGTGCATCCGCGCGCGCAGACTCTTGTCCGAATCCTGTCAACCCCCAAAACCCACAAAACCCCCGCCAACACTGGCGATTTGCGTGGCATGCTTTCCCCCGCAACTCGCTACAATTGAGATAGGGCAATCGCATCGAAGAC
This sequence comes from Granulicella sp., assembly GCA_003138795.1. GTDB lineage: Bacteria > Acidobacteriota > Terriglobia > Terriglobales > Acidobacteriaceae > Granulicella. Next base: position 16,384 of record PLHC01000094.1, read on the forward strand.
CCAGTGCCGCTACTCCTCGATCTAACTCCT
>PLHC01000094.1:16462-18362 GCA_003138795.1 Granulicella sp.
GGGTGAGACTAGCCAACTAAGGAGTTAGATTGAAGACCGGTTTCCGCGCCATACCATTGCTGTTTTTCTCCCTCGCCGCGTGCTCCCTCGCTCGCGCCCAGAACATTCCTGCTGCGACACAGCCTTTGCAGATCTCCGCCTTCGGAGCAGCCACAGGCACATATACCGGTCTCGACGGCGGCAGGAACGCCAGCATCACCGCCGGCGCGGACATCGGCTGGAAGCCCTTCTACGGCATCTACCCCGCAGTCGAAGTCCGCGGAACCTACCCGGTCGACGGCGGCCAGGTCGACGCCCAGAAGAACATCCTCTTCGGCCTTAACCTGGCGAAGTACTATGGCATCTTCCACCCCTATGGCGACGTCCTCTTCGGCCGTGACAAGATCGACTACCAGAACGGCGGATACCCGAATCCAACCGGCAGGCTGCTCTACCTCGACTCCGACTCCAACGTCTTCTCCGTCGGCGGAGGCCTCGATCTCACCGTCAGCGATCACTTCGCCGTGAAGTTCGACGCCCAGTTCCAGCACTACGGTGTGCCTGTCACCGCGAGCGGCCACATCTACTCCGCGCCGCTCAGCGTTGGCATCGTCTACCGCTTCGACTTCAACCACCACATCCACTACACTGCCGACGGCCAGGTCAAGGGGTATAGGGCCCCGCGGGAGTCCGCATCCACACCAGTCCAGCCTCCAGCTCCGGCCCCCGACAACGCCGCTCCGGACACTGCACCTGCCAGCTCATCCAGCAGTCAGCCTCAGTAACGCTCGATCACCTCGCGATGCCGCTCTACCCACCAGCAGGGGCGGTTTCCCCCTTGCGGGTAAAGCGACCTGCTGCACGCCACCACCGAGGTCCCATCCGGGTAGTAGTCCTCTTTCCCGCCCTTCAGCTCTGCGACGGTGAATAGGTCCACCTGCACCGAGCCCATGCCCCCGCCCCGCGCTACGCGCACCCGCCACACGCCCCAATCCAGGGGATACGCCAGTGCCGCAATTAGGAGCGCTCCCGCGACGCCTCGCAGCAGCATCTTTACAGCGAATTTTTCGATCACAAAATTCTCGGGCATAGCGTCCCTGCGCTTTCGGGAAGACTAGCAGAGAAGGGTCATTTTTGCTGGCAATCCTGTCTTATCTTGCATTCATTCGTGGTACAGCTTCAGTTTGCCGCGGACAGTGCTTCTGCAACTCCTGTCCGGGACGGCCGTCTATGGGAAGATAGATAGAGTTAGGTAAACCTTCATCGTGTCGAAACGAACCATCTCTCTCATTGCCGTCCTTGCTCTCTCTGGAAGCCTTGCTGCCCCCGCAACCATCGCCGCCCAGCAACTCGTTGCGGCGAACTTCGACCCGACGACGCTGCCTGAGGCTCCAACTCCTCAACCTTCGGTGCTCTACTCGAGTTCCATCCAGGCGCAGCAGCAGACCGTGACCCCGGCCGAGTCCCCAGCTCCCGCCCAAACCGACACTCGCTCCGCCTCGCAAAAGGCTCTCGACCAGGAAGAGCACCAGCGCATGCTGGGCGTCATCCCCAACTTCAACACCGTCATGAGCGGTGAGGCCCCGCCTATCGACGCGAAGCAGAAGTTCCATCTCTTCTTCAAGTCCTCGGTCGACCCCTTCCAGTTCGTCGCCGCCGGCGCTGACGCCCTCTTTGAGCAGGCCCTGGACTCCTATCCCGAGTACCACCAGGGCTTCAAAGGCTACTCCAAGCGCTACGGTGCCGCCTTTGCCGACGGCTTTGACGGCAACTTCTTCGGTAACGCCGTCCTGCCCTCTATCTTCCACCAGGATCCGCGCTACTTCCGCATGGGCCACGGAACGTTCAGGCACCGTTTCTGGTATGCACTCTCTACCACGGTCATGTGCAAGGGCGACAACGGCAACTGGCAGTTCAACTA
>PLHC01000015.1 GCA_003138795.1 Granulicella sp.
CATCGACCAGTTGAGACCGCCGAACTTTGCGGGCAGTTGGGGATTGCGACCCTTTGCGCGATGGGATTATGCCTTCACTGCGGCTTATCGATAATACCTTCGATCAAATGTCCTGCATGCTGTTCCACTATGCTTACTGTCGGCTCAAGGAAAAGGTAGGCTTTGTGAACGTGTTGGGCGTCGGTGCTGGCACAGTCTAAGACTTTTGAAATCAGGAATACGACATTAATGATCTTGTTCCATGGGATTGTTGGCTTACCTTCAGCATCTCTTTCGACAAGAGGAACCATCACGCTTGTTGCGGACTCAAGCGTAATTTCAATTCCCTGGACTCCCCAAAAGCGGTACTCTTCAACGGCATCTTCAATGGCAGAACAACGTTGGCGTAATTTGTGTTTGGACGTTTCAGAAATGCCTAACTCTTCAATGGTGCGTTCCAATTCTTCGAGGGAGGAAAGGATGCTATCTAAGTCTTCTTTCGCAAGTTCAGCTTCGGGAACAAGCGTCTTCAGCCTTTGGCCAGTATGAAGAATATGAGTGAGGTGGCCCTGGGTGAGAACACCCTTCAGTTGATCCCACGGTGTGTGCCACAAATTCGGGTTGAGGGCGCTACGAACTTGTTGTATGACTGGCCGATAGAACGAGTCCTCTTCAGGTAAGTAATACTCGATCTCAAGTTCAGCGAGCCGCATCATCTTGTTGAGGATTGCCGCAGCATTCCACGTTGATCTTGGTTGATCTGACGTCAGTATTCCAAGCGCCGTCGGTATGACACAGTACCGGTAAGTGAGTTGCCACCGGCCTTTGACAACTTCGCTAGCGCTTCATGGAGACGGGCGTTGGCATTGATCTTGACGGTCTTCTTGCTGGTACTGGCTTTACTGTCTGGCATTTCTGCGATTCCTCAGTCGTCAAGAATATCAAAGAGATACAAAACCAAATGGAGGCTGCATGTATCCCGTGAGTCACTGAAGTTGCCGGAATCAAACTTTGCAGGAGTTAGACGGCTAACGGCGCTTTCCGTATCGCATCGTAGAGTTCGCTGACCGTGAAACGCCGAACTGAAGGATTTGTGTTGGTGAACAGCGTAATCATATCCGCGCCCCCTGACCCGATGGAAAAGCCCTCCGAGTTGAACAGGTAAGCCCAACACAATCCTGCGCAGATCATCGAGATTGCGGGCCAGCCGGTCCATCGAGTGACAGAACACGGTGTCGCCCTCGCGGACGAAGCTCAATAAGTGTTCAAGTTGGGGGCGCTTGGCGTCTTTGCCAGAGGCTTTGTCGGTGAAGGTCTTGTCCAGATCCAACCCTTCGAGCTGGCGGATCTCGTTCTGGTCGAGCGTACTGACCCGCAGGTAGCGACGAGCTGGCCCTTCCCTGCTCTTTTCCTAGCAACTGTACGGTTAGGCTCTTTAGCTTTCGCCATGCACCGTCAGAATACTCTGAAACCAAGTCTATTCAGACGGTTTTCTGTCCGATTGGTAGTGTCGTAAAAGGCTATGCCCTACTCGGACGTCTTTAAGGCTGTTTCGGATTTTTCAGGATCGACCCAGTTTCAACCAGGAAATCCGGTTTTGAACTCTGAGGCTGAGAGAGTGCTTTCAACCAGTGGCTCCGGGCAGCCTAAAGGCTACAACAAAAGCAAACCCAGACCCCCGAGACGTGAAGGCGCCCTCGCGCTGGATGCGGCCCGACACAGAGCATCGAGCAGGTCAGCACTATGGGGGTCAAACCGCCGGTTTTTCCGCCACGGCAAACTTTCCGGTTTACGATACAATGGTCCCCCAGGCCGAGAGGCTAGCTCAGTGAAGCCAGCTTCCTGGCGCTTGCCGAACCACCTCCCGATTTCGCCACCATGGAACACATGGAACGTAAAGACATAACCAAAAAAGACCAGGTGATACCCTTCCGCCATGTGCGGACGCTACTATCGAACCGGCGACATCCCCGTCGCCGAGATCGCCGCCCGCTTCGGCATCGCCCGTTCCACCCTCTACCGCACCATGCTCAGGCCCACATAGACAACGCAGAGCGCTTTAGGCTGCCTTCAATTCCCTACTCCTTCGTCTTCAACCTGGATTCGTTTTCGTGGATGAACGCCTCTATCTCCGGCGCACTCGCCAGGACGCGGAGCCACTGCTCCTTATAGAGCGTGACCGGAAAGCGGCCCATGCCGTACAGCGAAACCGCGCCTTTCTCACTCACCTTCAATGTGAGGCCGCCCTTGTCTTTGTTTTTGAGCTGGGCATTCTCTGCCCGAAGGCGCTCCAGCTCCGCTTGCATCTCTGCTTCGTTCATCGCTTCCCTCTCTTCTTTACCGGGACATATCCCCGCAAAGGGACAGATCCACTCACACCGCAATGGACCGGCGCCGCGGCGGGGTCGTCTTGCTCGCTGAAGCCCGACGCTTGACCGCAGCAGGCTCAACCCGCCGCAAGGGAACCTCTCCCAACACGAGCGGCTCCAGGCGAAAACTTGCCTCGGGAAACACCGCTCGAATTTCGACATCCCCACCAAGCGCACGTACGTACTTCGCCAATGTGCCGACGAGCAGGTCCGAACGATTCTCGATCGCTGAAACGCCAGCCTGGTCAATCCCCAGCTTCTCCGCGAGCTCTACCTGCGTCTGGTTACGCGCCTTCCGGAGTGCCGCAAAGCCCATCCGATCCAGCTCCGCAACCGCCTCGCGCTTCAACTCCTCTCGACGTTCCGCTGAGACCTTGTGATTCAAGTCACGCCACGCTGTCGTTTTCATCCGTCTATCCTTTCGAAGGCTTGCGCCTTGCACGCTTACATCTACCGCACAGAGAGCCGCCATCACTCTTCGCGCAGGTACTCCCCAAACAACCTGTCCGCTGTGCGAATCTCTTCCTCGTACCAGCGGTTTCCCTTACCCGTCTTCACGCCTCCAACCAAAAGCACCGCCTGCCGGATCGGATCGAATGCATACAGCACACGGTAGGGATTGCCACCCTGCTGAATCCGCAACTCCCGCATAGCCGCATATGCCGAACCCTTGATACCACTGCTGAACGGAAACTCCAGATTCACTCCCCGCTCTTCCAGCAAACCCACTACACGAACAACCGCTTCCTGCTCTGATTCATTCAGGCCCTCAAACCAGCCTTTGAATTGGTCAGTAACGGTGATCTCGGTTGCCATAAGATAAATATACTCTAAAAGATATATAACGTAGAGAATATATTTTGCATTGCAGGGGAGCAGGCTTCCTCCCCGCCGCCTGCCGGCCTGCGTCGTCGCCTGGCAGANNGCTGAACCCCTATCGGCACCTCAATCGTTCAGCGGAGTGAACAGCCTAACTCTGTTTGCTGTTCGGTTGCTCCCCAGACCCCTGTACCCGGCGGGAGGCGGGCCAGATATCTTGTTTCGAAGATCTCGCTCGGCACCGGTTTGCTAAATAAGAACCCCTGCATTTCGTCGCAGCCCAGCAACCGGAGCAGGCGCGATNNGAGGAGAAGCCGGTGCCGAAGTCGTCGATGGCGATGCTTATGCCCATGGCGCGAATCTCCCGCAGCGTGGCGATATTGTGCTCGACGTCCTGCATCATCACGCTTTCGGTGATCTCCAACTCCAGTCCCGCCGCCGCATGCGGGTCAATCCCGATTGCCTGCTCGATCTCGCCGATGAAGCCGGGATTGCGCAG
>PLHC01000171.1 GCA_003138795.1 Granulicella sp.
ATGTTTTTGGTTGAAAATGTATTAAATTTAGTGGTTCGTCTGGGCAATCTGTGGGTGATTCTTGACGTCTTTGAGGACACAATGGGGTATGGCAACGATTTGATACAAGATGGGCCATTTGGGAGAGTTGGCCCGCGACCTGCTCCAAGCGTACCTTCACGTAGCGTGTATTTTCAACAACTTATGATTTGTGCGTTCTCGTCCAAACTGCCTATTTTTCAACGCTCCCCCGAAAGACTCGAGCCGATATCCTATTCAGAATCAATTAATTGCGGCGATATGGCCCACTTTGTATCGATCATGCGGAGTTCCGGGGCATGCGGAGTAGTCATGCGGGCCCTCAGTTCTTGGCCACTCCGACCATTTCCTACTCCGCATGATCAAGTGCTCGAATCAGATCGCGTCAAGAAATGCGAGCAGTGAGTCTGGGGGCTTGAATCTCGGAACGGTCCCTTCGGCCGGCACCAACCTGGCCAGAGCCCGTTCCTTCGTTTTGAGGTCTGCTTGAAGATAGATGTGGGTCGTTTCGATGCTTTCGTGGCCAAGCCACAGTGCGATCACCGAAATGTCCACACCAGACTGGAGCAGGTGCATGGCAGTCGAATGTCGAACCAGGTGAGGTGACACGCGCTTATCTGCAAGACCTGGAGCCGAGACGGCGGCGGCCTTTGCCGCTTCCTTGATCAGATAATCGACTCCATCCCGTGTTAATGGTTTTCCGCGTGCGTTAGGAAAGGCGATCATCCCACACTTCCCCTCCAACTCTAGAAACCAGGCTTGAAGAACTTTGGATGTATGTGGCCACAAGGGAACCGTGCGCTCTTTTCTACCTTTTCCATTGAGTTGAAGAAACGTGCTTGCGCCGAAGTGAACTTGATTCCGTTGAAGCGATGTGATTTCCGATACGCGTGCTCCGCTGTTGTACATAGTCAGAAGCAAGGCACGATCCCTCCTTCCCGACCATCGAGTTTTGTCTGGTATGTCCAAGATGGCATTGATCTCGTCGCGGGTAAGATAGCCAACCAGTTTCTTGTCTTCGCGCTTCACGGGTATGGCAAGGATGCGAGTCGCGAGGCCCACGCTGTCTGGATCTCGCAGCGCAACCAGACGAAAGAATGATCGAATAGCAGCCAGCCGAATGTTACGCGTTCGGACAGAGTTGCCGCGCTTCATTTCAAGACTGTCGAGAAAGGCCAGGATTGCGGGCACATCGATATCGAGAACCGTCATGGCCACCGGCTCTATGCCGGTTGTGGTCTTGAGAAACTGCAGCAGCAAGCGGAAGGTATCCCGATAGCTCGCGATCGTTTGCGGGCTTGCCCGGCGATGATTGCAGAGATGCTCGGAGAAGAACACTTGCAGATGTGGCCCGATGAGCGAGGGGGAAGGCTTCATTGTGCACCTCCCGAAGTCGCATAGAGCCGGAACCTCTCTGCGGCAGAACCAAGCAGCTCTGGGGTTGCGGTCAAGTACCAATAGCTGTCTTGTGGCCGCACATGCCCCAGATAGACCGATAGAGTTGGTAAAAGCGCCTGTACGTCAGCACCTTCCTGATACCAGAGCAATATTCTACGAATCGCAAAATAGTGGCGAATGCAATGAAGGCTGGGGTGCCGGCCCGATGTTGGCCACATCCCGAGTTTGCGGGTGATCCTGGCAAACCAACGCCAAAGCGAATGGTAGCTCAGATGGCTGCCCCGCTCGGAAACAAAAAAGACGTCCGAGAGTGCATCGTACTGGAGCCGCTTTCTCTGTTCTGAATATTTGCGCAGCATGTCCGCGGTGGTTGGATGAATTGGCACAATGCGCGATTTGCAGAACTTTGTCTCTCGAATGATCAGATGAGGCGGCAGCGCATCCAATTTAACGTCATCAATGAGCAGCCGAATGGCTTCGCCAACCCGCAGGCCCGTTGCAGCCAGCACACTGATCACGGCAGAGAGTGTGTGAGGACGCAGTGAACCGTCTGGACCCTTGGCACGCACAGCAGCGATGATCCGGTCAATCTGCTCTGGCGAAAAGAGGTATGGTTTGGGACGTCTGGCAGAGCTGACCAAACCATGATCTGGAACTTCAGTCTCTGGAATCGTCGCGCGCAAATGCGCTAGAAACTTGCGCACGATACTCAAGCGCGCAGCTTGCCCTTTGCTGCCGCGAGATGCACAGGATGAACAGGCCCATTCGACTGCAACGTAAGCCCGAATCGGATGCGGATTGCCTTTCGATTCGAGAAACAGGATGAAATTGCGAAGGAGTTGGCCTTCCGCTTGGAGCCGGAAGCCGAGTGCCTGCCGGATTGCCAGATAGGCGTCGAGTCGCGCATTTAATTCGGCTGTCGTCATCTGGCATCTCCTCTCCACGGCAGGGCAACTGCAGCCAGAGACTTGAGGTCGAGCTTCGCATAGATTCCCGTTGTTTGTATCGATCGATGCCCGAGCACATCCGCAACATCTTTGAACGTTGCTCCATTCGAGACCATTGTGGATGCTACCGTGTGGCGAAAGTTGTGAGATCCGATCAGCCGGCCTTGTTTAAACCCATTGCCCAGTAATGCTCGTTTCGCCATTACGCTGATTGCAGATGAACCGACCAAAGGATGGTAGGGTGGGCGGTGACTCAGAAAGACTCTTCGACTGTCGCTGTGTGGTCGCGCCTTGGAAAGATATTGAGCGAGGGCATCGCCTACTTCTTGCGAAAGCGGTAACACCCGTTCAGTGTGGTTCTTTCCTGGACGAATGTTGATCCGCCCGTTTCTCCAATCAATGTCCTCAATTTCGATCTGGACTACTTCGTTGGCGCGTATTCCCAGCCTGGCAAGCAACAATACAATTGCGAGGTTGCGGTGGTTGTTGGGTTTTGAATCACGACAATCCGCCAACACGCGATCCAGCAAATCATCGGAGATATGACGAGGTAGTGCTGCGTGCTTCCAACTGCGCATCGTTGGGACTGCAGCGTCCAATCCAACTCGAATGTCCCCGCTTGACACCAGAAAGCGAATAACCGCCCGGATAGCAACCGGCGCTGCTTTCCTGCCAAACCCGCTTTTCGTTGTGGCTTCTTTGGTTACAAACGCAGTGACGTGATCCGCCGTTACGGTTCTCCATTGAAGAGTTCCATCCCCGAATGTTTGCTCGATGAAACGTTGGGCAATTGGCAAATACCGTTTGCAGGTTCCTTCAGTCGTTCCAGCCACCTGAACGAGGTACTTCTCAAACCCGCACAGCCATGTATGCGCCGGGGTGTCCGACAGCTCTACGGCGGCATCGGAAATCACGCGGCTTTCACGCAACATGCGGACAAGATGCATCAGCCCAGCATGAGCCTTCATCTGCTCCCGTCCACAATCTGCGCTATGATGCCATTGTTCAGCGACATAGCGCTTGACCAGAGGCTCGTTGACGTCGGATGGAGTGAGTTTGTTCGCCGTTAGCCAGCGTCCAAATTTCTCCGCCGCACACAAATGCCTGCGGATTACGTCCCGAGAATATCCTTGCCGGTTTAGCTTTTGGGCAAGATCAGAGAGGTAGAGGTGGAGCGGGGATTCATTCAAACGGGCGATCACATTCGCCCTGGTAAAAAGGGAATTAATCAAGTCTTCCTCCAGTCGGCCGGTTGGCCAGACTAGAAGATCCTGTCAGGATCATGCGGAGTACACAACCAGCAACGCAGCACGAAAGCCCCGCGGGGAGACGCTTCTGAGAGTTCCTCCATTAGCTACTCCGCATGCCCCGGAACTCCGCATGATCGATATCATGCGGCGCACGGCATAATATCGAATCGTTGCCATATCCCGTCATCGGCGAAATCGAGGCCCTTGCAACATCTACTGCCCTCAGCATTCGGGAGATTCAGAGAAAAATAGCCGGTCGAGCGAGCCGCGGGATCGTCGGAGAGATCACCAAACGAGCACGCGCCGACCAGCCGATGGCCCTGTGACCACTTTTTACACGTATCCCGAACTTACCCCTGATAGGAGGGCCTATTGTGAATGCACCGGTTAGTCACCCTCTTCCTGAACACAGCATTAGACCTCCGAAGAAGGCCTAGCGGCCCGTAGCGAGGCCACTTGTTACCATTGGTCCTCATAAACGCTCCAGTGAGCAATCTTGATAGGCATGGGTAGCCCACAGTGGCACATCTCCGGGCCAAGTGGGGCAAGCAGGCGCGGTGCGGCTTTGCGTGCGCGAGCACGGCGGCTTCGCTCAAACGCTCTTCTTGTGACTCACTGCCGAATGGTCGATGTTCCAGAAGTTATCTGGCTCGGGTTAGGTTGCAGACTCGGTCGTAGTTCACGAAAAAACGGTGTTACTGAGATGGTCCGCCGCTTGATCTTCACCGTAGAGTGGAGGATCTTGTAGGCAGTTTCAAGGAGGATCATCGACATGCAGATTCGCTCCGTTGGCATTGATCTTGGCAAGACAACCTTTCACCTGGTAGCCCTTGGCGATAACGGCAAGGCGCTGCTGAAGAAGAAGTTCACCCAGAAGCAGTTGATCACGTTCACAGCGAACCTGCAGACGTCCCCCTGATCGGGATGGAGGCATGCTCGGGGGCTCACTTCCTGGGCCGTGCGTTGCGAGCACAGGGCCATGACGTGAAGTTGATTCCGGCCCAGTTCGTGAAGCCGTTTGTGAAGTCCAACAAGAACGACTTCATTGATGCCGAAGCGATCGCCGAGGCAGTGGATCGTCAGAACATGCGATTCGTGCCGATCAAGACTGACGACCAGCTGGATCTGCAGGCGCTGCATAGAGTGCGCGATCGTTTGATCGCGCGAAGAACTTCAGTCATCAACCAGCTGCGTGCCTTCCTCCTGGAGCGGGGTCTGGTATTCACGAAGAGCCCGGCCAAACTGCGCGAGCGCATGCCCGAGATCCTCGAGAACGCCACGGAAGATCTCACGCCGCGCATGCGGAATCTGCTGGCTCTGCTATGGAACGAGTGGAAGGATCTTGAGCAGCAGGTGGTCGATCTGAACCAGGAAGTAGAACTGATTGCCTCAAGTGATGCGGCATGCGCGCGGCTCAGGCAGATCCCCGGCATCGGACCCTTGGTCGCAACCGCGATCGTGGCCGCGATTGACAACGGCGCGGCCTTCCGCAAGGGAAGAGAGTTCGCTGCCTGGATGGGGCTGGTGCCGAAACAGTACTCGACCGGCGGCAAGGCGAAGCTGGCCGGCATTAGCAAGCGAGGCAATCGGTACTTACGCAAGATCCTTATCCATGGAGCCCGCGCGGTTGTCTTGCGATCGAAGCGAGAGCGAATCACGATGGGTGCATGGATGACGGCTCTTGAAGCCAGGGCGCCACGCAATGTGCTCATCGTCGCCACCGCAAACAAGCTGGCACGGATCGCATGGGCCGTGCTCTCAACTGGTCAGGACTACCAGGCAGTTCAAGAGCCAGTCCCGGCCTAGACAAGCGTAGCCATCAACATCAAGCTCTTCCACCGAGGTCTGCCCCGGATAAGTGAAGATGAAAGAACAGTCAAACGGCGTACCAGAAACCTGATTGCCGCATAGGCTCTTATAAAGCCGTGGCGTTTACAAGGACAGGTACGCGGCGTATCTCATCATGGCCAGGAGACTGATCTCCACCTAAAGGCCGGATACATTGACGCAGACATTCCTTCATCCATCAACTTTTCCCTTGCATTCAGACGGCGGACCATACATTGCGGCAAGTTCGAATCTCCCGCGCACGCCTTCGGCGTGGATGAGATTTTGAACACTCACTCACCCGGCAACCAATTGAGTGGCGGCCTAACGTTGTACCGGGTGGCGGAATTGACTGTATCCAGCAACCAGGCGGGTTGGCCGTCGGCTCTGGGTGGAACCGCGCATAGTATGCAAGCGCGAAATATCCGCCAAACGGCTTAGTCACACAAAAGCCGCTTAGTCATACAAATGAGGGGGTAGAGGCCGTACAGAGGCGAATCAGGCGACCACGGCGACTTGCTAAGTCGTTTGTTTTCTGTAAGTTACTTCTTATAGAGAAGTATGGCGGAGAGTGGGGGATTCGAAAATCGCCCTTTTCACCAGTCTCTTAGAATCAACATGATAGTCGACAAAAGCCGCTACTGGAGCGGGTTTCGTGCACGGTGGCACATGTCGGATGATACGCCCTGATATCGGTTGGTTACAGCAAAAATCGACGAAAAGTGTAGCCGGAGTGTAGCCAGCGTACGTCGGGGTTTGTCGTGTCCTCGCAGCTCAAGGTTTACGTGACGCTGCTGATCCTGCATGTGACTGACGCCAGAGAGAAGGCGTCAGTCACTTCGCGTCCTGCGGCGCAATC
>PLHC01000043.1 GCA_003138795.1 Granulicella sp.
TCCGCGCAAGGAGCCTTTTGATGCTGCTTTCTGCATGGCATTGAGGACCATGTGTCTAAGCACGGCGAGGTTGTGCGGTCCGTTGCCCAACCGGGTTCTGTCCTGATCCTCGTTCATCACCACGTCCAGCCGCCAGTGCAGACGGTTTTCTACGCCCCGGTGCTGGCGAACGACTTCGTTGAATCGCTCGGGCGTGAGAGCCGCGCTCAGCAGGTAATACGCGGTTTCCATCGTGGTTTTGTCCGGCGTTTCGCGTAGGAGATGCGAACCCCTGGCTTACGAATGGAACGCCAATCAGAAATTGAGCGAATTCTCAAATCTCAACCTGGACTTTGACAAAGTCAAGGTACCCCACCGCCGGGGGATCTTTACATTGGTAAGTGGGAACCTTTGCGCTTTACGGCTGCCGAGGTTCACCGGTAACAAGTACCAGCCGAAGATTTTTTCTCTTTGGCCTTCCGCTAACGTGGGGCCTTATCTAGCATCTTCGTTAATGCTAGACCTCTACAGCATGTCGGCGGACCCTAACCCGGGTGACATCATTCGGGTAGAAGAGGTGCTGGCTACAACTGGTCTCTGTCGAACCATGCTGTACAAGCTAATCGGAGATGGGACTTTCCCCTGTCAGGTAGCACTGGGCGCTAGATCTGTCGGCTGGTATAAAAATCAAGTCATTGAGTGGAAACGCAATCGCCCGGTGAAGCAAACGAAACAAAAGGGTGTTCTCGAAGACACGGGCAAAAAACGCGACCACACTTTGGGGGCACTGGGCATGCTCTTGGTACCGCTTCCAAAGGCACGAAGAGCAAAACCGCGGATTCTTCAGCAAATGCACTCCATGCCGGTGTCAACAAGAAGGCAAATGTGATTTTGCTGCAGGGTGATTCTGTGAATCAGAGGGCAAAGGCAACCTTTGTTGTCGGGAAGACGAAGTCTTTGTCCGCGGCCGCAACTGAAATCGAGCAAGTCAAACATTTACGCGCGGAAAATGCCCGACTCAGGGAACTGCTGGCTGATCTCGTTCTTCGGAACGATGAATTGCAATCCGAAGTTCGCAATATCTCGATACGCTCCTAATACGATTGTAACGGGGGCCCATAGATAGACAGCCTTATTCGTCGGATGGAAGCTTTACAGGCACGACATTGCTTGCGTGGACCTGTCGAAGTTGGAAGGGCTTTCGGGTTGCGGCACCCCCCTTTCCGGATTGACTTGCATCGGATGGAACCGGAAAATGCCCTCCAGAAAGAAGTCCCCTCTTTTGGAAGGACACACGCCCTCCATCATGTTGTTACGCCTCAAAGCGGCGTCGCCCTATGAACGCACAAATCAGAGGCAGCTGAATACTCTTATCGATCAGACCTTCCGAGCTAGCCCGCTGCGATGAGCTTCTCGTCACATGGCAACTTTGAGTCTCCTGTGAGTCTCCGAAAACGGCCGAACAAGCAGAAACCAGCATAAACACTGGGTTTGGACGTAATACTACCTTCTGCATCGGCAAATAACCCCGCATCCACCCAACCCCCCACCCACCCAGATCATCCCGGGTGACTCACCGCGAACGACGGCAACGCAGCGAAACCTGACCTTCGTGACCCGCCGCGTGAATGGGTCATGATTGGCCAAAAGCGGCCGGTTTAGCTTGGTATTCCATTCGGTTTACGGCACGATTCCAAGAGGATGATCATTCCGAGCATCAAAGAAAGTAGATGAGGTCTGATTGCATGTTTGTCATACTGTTGAACTACAAAAAACCTCTATCCGAGGTTGACCGTTTCGTCAGCGAGCATCGAGAGTTTTTAGAGCGGCACTACATTTCTGGCCACTTCCTACTTTCGGGACGCAAGGAGCCACGTACTGGTGGTGTCATCCTTGCCCAGGCAGAAACTAAGGCGGAGATCGAAAGCATCGTTCGGAGCGATCCCTTCTACCGAGAGCAAGTCGCGGAGTATGAGATCGTTGAGTTCTTGCCGTCGAGACCGGCCTCAGTGGCATCCCAGTAAAGCTGACGCGAACTAGGAAAAAAGGAAAAAGACCAAATGCAAACGATACTCGGAGCGGGCGGCGCGATCGGCACGGAATTGGTAAGAGAACTTGCACAGGCGCGGCAACACGTACGTCTGGTTGGGCGCAATCCCACTCCGGTCCCCGGGGCGACCGAAACAGTGTCCGCGGACATATCCAATTTGGATCAAACTATCCAGGCAGTTTCAGGTTCGACAGTGGTGTATTTGCTGGTTGGCTTGAAATACGACGTCAAAATCTGGAGCGAACTGTGGCCAGGCATCATGCGAAACGCGATCGAGGCCTGCAAGCGTACCAAGTCGAAATTGGTCTTTTTTGACAACGTTTACATGTACGGCAAGGTCGCCGGACCCATGACTGAGCAGACTCCCTTTAATCCCTCCTCAAGGAAGGGGGAAATCCGCGCGCAAATAGCATCTGCTCTGCTCGAGGAAATCAAGGCAGGGAATCTCGACGCTATGATTGCGCGCGCGGCGGACTTCTACGGGCCGAACGCAAGGACGAGCATTGCAAATATTCTGGTCTTCGACAAATTTGCGAAGCGGGCCAAAGCTGTGTGCCTGGTCAACGATTCTCTGCCGCACTCCTATACCTATACGCCAGATGCGGCGAAAAGCCTGATAATGCTGGCAAATTCCGAATCGGCATGGAATCAAACCTGGCACGTCCCAACCGCATCGAATCCGCCAACCGGAAAGGATTTCATTCAGATGGTGGCAAAGGCATTCGGAGCTGAGCCAAAGTACCGAATTCTAAGTCGACCGCTTATCAGGCTCGCAGGTTTATTCGACAAGGATATTCGCGAGTCCTACGAGATGCTTTATCAGAACGATTCAGAGTACATTTTTGACTCGTCCAAGTTTTCTAAGGCTTTTGGTCTCGAACCCACTTCTTACGCTGAGGCGGTACGACGTACGGCTCTAAGCTACAAATAGCCAACCCTATGGCGCAAAGCGGTTTGTTGCCACGCGTATACCGCGTGACCGGACTGGGTCGTAAGCTGCTGGCGACGCGCCGCGAACATCAGCAGCGCAGCGATAGCGCCCATCTCCAACCCACCCCAAACCGGACCCCGAGCGAGCGTTCTTTGCTCGCATGGGGGGTACCGCCGGAGTGCAGCCCTTGAGCGTAGTGAAGGGCGCACCGACGGACCTGCCCTCCTCCCACCCCGCACCCTGCTCCAACCCTCACCCACCGCCCAAAAACTTGCGCAACCCGAAACAGGGTTGAGCATTGCACCAAAAACACCAAAAACCACCGAATCTGGCTCTCTTCGAGCCCTGCACCGAATCCTCGCGAGACCTCGACGAGTCCTCCCGCAGTTTTCGCATTTTGAATCGGCGTCATCGGTGTAAACCGGGGCCCGGCGGGAGTTTGTTCCGGGCGCCTCAGTCGTGCCCGTCCTACGCTCGGATGCTCTTTTAGTATCTAAGTAGTTAACATTGAACTTAACATTGGAGCCTGGAGAGAATCTTCTCATCCTCTCCAACCTCAATCGTTGTTACCCTCTATCAGTACAACTGATATGACGCCACGCATCGCCATCCCGGTTCCCACCTCAAAGGATCTGCCCTACAATCAGCGTTCCTGGCCGGCCTATGCAACGGCGGTGACCCGTTCTGGTGGAGAGCCCGTCGCGATCGACCTCAGCGCCTCGCCCGCCCAGATCACCGCCCTGGCCGCTAGCTGCGACGGTGTTCTGCTTCCCGGCAGCCCCGCCGACGTCGACCCGGCACTCTACGGTGCCGATCGCGACCCAGCGTCCGCTCCCGCCGATCCCGCCCGCGAGGCCGTCGATTATCTGCTCCTCGACCATGCCAGCAAATATGCCAAGCCGGTGCTCGCCATCTGCTACGGCGTGCAATCGCTCAATGTCTGGCGCGGCGGCTCGCTCATCCAGGATCTCGCACCCCTGCCCGTCAACCACGGGGCTGGCAGCATGGTTGCCATCGCCCACACCGCGCTCGTCGCCCCCAACAGCCTCCTGGCCTCACTCCTCACCCCGGACGAGGCCCCCGCGTCCAATGGCTTTCTGCGCCTGCCCATCAACAGCAGCCATCACCAGTCCGTGGCCGCTCCTGGCGACGGCCTGCGGATCGTAGCCCGCTGTCCTGACGATGGCGTCATTGAGGCCGTCGAGTTGGAGTCCGACAACAATAAGATGTTCCACGTGGAACATAATGCTCCCGCTGCTACTCCCGCTCCCGCTCCTATCCAGTTCCTTCTCGGGGTACAGTGGCACCCCGAGCGCAGCTATGAGATCAGCGCCGCCAGCCGTGCCCTTTTCCGGCATTTAGTAGCCGAAGCCAGACTCAACGCCGAAGCCCGTGCCGCTGCCGAGCGCAACCCGACCGAAAGTCCGGCCAGATAACGCCAATGGCAACCCTATCCGATGCCCGCATCGCCGCGCTGCTCGAGCCTTACCTCGGGTCCGCCTCCCTGCGACCCGACATCTACGCTCAACTCTCCGCCTACCTCGACCTGCTCCTGAGGTGGAACGCCCGCACCAACCTCACCGCCATCCGCGAGCCGGAAGAGATCGTCCGCCGTCACTTCGGCGAGAGCCTCTTCGCCGGCCTGCATCTCGCCACCCGCCTGTCCGCGGACGCCACGCTACTGGACTTCGGCTCCGGCGCAGGCTTTCCCGGCCTGCCGATTCAACTCCTGCACCCCAGCCTCCGCGTAACCCTGGCCGAATCGCAGGGGAAAAAGGCCTCTTTCCTCCGCGAGGCGATCCGGACCCTCAATCTCCCCACCGAGGTCTGGGCTGCACGCGTCGATACCATGCCACCCATACGCCGCTTCAATGCAGTAACCCTTCGCGCCGTCGACAACATGCAGCAGGCCCTCGCCAATGCCAGGCCTCGCGTTGCGCCCGGTGGCTGGCTGGTAACACTCTCAACCGAACCCGCTCCAAATGACGAATGCATCGCCCTACCCGGAAAGGCTCCCGGCTGGCTCACCCTCCAGGCGCTGCCCTGAACCGATCCAATCCAACCATCGATGTTCCACGTGGAACATTTAAGCCTACAAAAACAAAGATGTTGCTGGAACACCTGGATTGCAGCACAAAGATGGGCTGAATAGGCTCATTTACGTATCGAAAACGCCCTGCTATTCAAGCCAGACCCCGATAATCACACAGCTTCCTCACCGGTTACACAGCTTTTCCTCTCGATATTCCACGGAAAACACAATATTCCCCACATTTCAGATGTTCCACGTGGAACATCCACTCTCCGCTTCTGCTACGCTGGTTCACGCCACGCCATGTCCGAACAGACCAAACTGAACAATCCGTCCCCCCCCCCAAGCCCCGCGCCGCATAGCAAAGTCATCGCCATCGTGAACCAGAAGGGCGGCGTCGGCAAGACGACCACTGCCATCAATTTGGCGGCCGCTATCGCACTCGAAGGTGTCCCGGTCCTGCTGCTCGACGTCGATCCGCAGGCCAACACCACGGGCGGCCTGGGTTTCCCGCGCGACGAAGCCCGCTTGTCGGTCTATGATCTCCTCCTCGGCAACGCCACCGCCCGCGAGGTCATCCTCCCCACCGAGATCCCGAATCTCTCCCTGGTTCCCGGCACCAAGAACATGATCGGCGCCAACGTCGAACTCGTCGCCGTCGAGCGCCGCGAGTCTCGCCTCCGCGAAGCCCTCGAGCCCATCCGCACCGACTACCCCTTCATCTTCCTCGACTGCCCACCCGCCCTCGACCTCCTCACCCTCAACTCACTCGTCGCCGCCGACACCCTCCTCGTTCCCATGCAGGCCGAGTACTTCGCCCTGGAGGGTATCTCGGAGCTGATGGCAACCCTGGACCGCGTCTCCGCCAGCTTCAACCCCAGCCTTGCCCTTGAAGGCATCCTCCTCACCATGTTCGACGACCGCACCAACCTCTCCCAGCAGGTGCGCGACAACCTTCGCGGCTTCTTTGGCGATAAGGTCTTCAAGGCCACCATCCCGCGCAACATCCGCCTGGCCGAAGCGCCAAGTCACGGCAAGCCCGTAGCGCTCTATGATCCACGCTCTCGCGGGGCCGAAGCCTACGCAACCCTCGCCCTCGAACTCCTCGAGCGCAACGGCCTCAAGCCACCGAAGAAGCCCATGCCAGCACCGACCTTCCCTGTGCTCGAAAGCATTGGCGAGTCCAAGGGCATCTGGCCCTTTCGAAAGTCGCCACGCTAGCACCCCGCGTGCCAAACCAAACTCTCCCACTCAAGCAGGAACCACGCATGTCAACATCGAATACCAACAATCCGGCCACGAAGAGCAAACCGCGAGCCCTCGGCAAAGGCCTCGAATCACTTCTGCCGTCACGGCCCGCCACTCCCGCGCCCGTCACCGTCCCCGCTGCAGCGGAACCCACCGGGAAGCCGCTCGAGATTGACCTCGAGCTGATCGACCGCAACCCCTTCCAGACCCGCACCAACTTCGACGAGGTCAAGCTCACCGAGCTCGCCATCTCCATCACCGCCTCCGGCGTCGTGCAGCCCATCGTCGTGCGCCACGGACCAAACCATCGCCAGGACGGCCGCTTCACCCTCATCACCGGTGAGCGCCGTCTCCTCGCCAGCAAGAAGGCGGGTAAGGCCACCATCCCGGCCATTATCCGCGAGGTGTCCAACCTGCAGGCGATGGAGATGACCATCGTCGAAAACCTGCAGCGCGCCGATCTCAACCCGATGGAGCAGGCGCACGCCTATGTACGCCTCAGCCGCGACTTCCACATGACCCAGGAGCAGATGGCCGAGCGCACCGGAAAGGATCGCGCCAGCGTATCTAACTTCCTTCGTTTGTTGAAGTTACCTGATTCAGTCCAGCGCCAGGTAGAGGCTGGCGAACTCAGCTTCGGCCACGCCCGCGCGCTCCTCGCTCTCGAATCGCCCGAGGCCATCGCCGCCGCCGCGAAAAAGGTTCTCGCGCTGCATCTCTCCGTGCGGGCCACAGAAAACTACGTCCAGGGTCTGCTCAACCCCGAGTCCAGGACCAAGGAACCCAAGCCCAGCATTCCCCTCGACCCCAACGTCCGCGAAGCCCAGGACCGGCTACGCCACAGCCTCGGCCTCAAGGTCACCATCGAGGACAAGAAGGGCAAGGGCAAGGTCATCATCGAGTACTCTGGCGTCGAGGACTTCGACGCCATCCTCACTGCGCTCGGAAATAAGCCCGGTCTTTAGCCAGGACGATTGCTGCTGCTGTAGATTTGGGGTTTCAGCCCTGGGACCTGCTCTCCGAATCCACTCTGTCTGAACGACACTAACCATGCGCCGCATCGCATCCATGGAGAACAGCTTCTAATGCAGGCCACCGGCTTCGAGTATCGTTTCCGCTTTCCCATTCACGCGGTCATCTACGTCCTTGGCTTCACGGCGCCGTGGATCTTCGTTCCCGCGCTTGCTGACGTTCCCGGCTTTACCGGCAGCTCCACCTGGCTCATCTTCTCCTCCATGCTCGCGAGCCAGGGCTGGCTCACCTTCAGCGCCGCGACGATTGTGCTGCTCCTTGTTGCGCTCCTCTTCACGGCCTTCGGCGCTGTTCTGCGCATCTGGGGTTCAGCCTACGTCGGCTCCAGCGTGGTCAAGTCCCCCACGATGCACGGCGCAGCCATGCTCGCCGACGGTCCGTACCGCCGCACCCGCAATCCGCTCTATCTCGGCACGCTGCTGCACACCCTTGGGGTCGCCATCCTGATGCCTCCCAGCGGCGCACTCTTCGCCGTGGTCTTGCTATGGATCTTCCAGGTGCGCCTCGCGCTCGCCGAGGAGCCCTTCCTCGCCGCGCGCTTCGGCCAGCCGTACCTCGACTACAAAGCCGCCGTGTCGCGCTTCCTGCCGTCACTCACGCCACAAGTTCCAGCCGCCGGTGCGCAGCCGCACTGGATCCAGTCTCTGCTTGGCGAGATCTATTTCCCCGCCGCATTCTTCGTTCTGGCGATCTTCGGCTGGAGCTTCAACGCGCAACCCATCCGCCAGGGTCTGCTCATCTCGCTGGGGGTCTGGCTCATCGTGCGTGGGCTTCTGCCGCGCGCCAGCCAGGACACCTTCCTACTCGCATAGACTGCACGATCACCCGGCAAGGCCAAAGGGCCGGAGCCTCGACACAGACAGCGTCGACTCTCCAGCCCTTCTCACTGGCCTCCAAAAACCCGAGCTACTTCTTGGGCGGAGCGATCGTGTCCTTCGCAACCTTGGCCACGCGGAACTTGACCACGGTCTTGGCCTTGATCTTGATGGCCTCGCCGGTCTGGGGGTTGCGGCCGATGCGCGCCTTGCGCTCTGCCTTCACCAGCTTGCCGATGCCGGGAATCGTGAACTCACCAGTCTTCTTGGTCTCCTTGATGGCAGTCTCGGACAGCGTTTCGAGGAACGCTGCGGTCTGCTTGTTGGTGAGCTCGAGCTTCTCCGCGAGTAGGCGAACCAGCTGTGTCTTTGTAATTCCCTTTGCCATGTTGTATCTCCTTCGTTCGGTGAATAGATAAAGCGGATTGGGCATGGGTCTCAGCCCATCTCCCGCAACCTGCCCCTGGCAACTTCCCGTTGTATCTTCCAGCTAACCTGCCGGAAGCTTTACGCGGTGGTAATCGCCAGTGTTCATGCGGGTGCGGAGAACCGCCGCCGATGTTCACCTTCAACCTTCCTGAGCTCTTTGTCAACGCCAAATCAGCCATTTCCACAGATATTTGCTGGTTTTTCCCGAAATTGTTCCCTTTTAGACCCATTTTCTTCCGATTTCCCCGGTCTTTTCGCCTAAACACCCTTGGAATAGGGCTTCACTTCCACCCGGAACGTTCCTTCGTCGACGCGCCGCCGCCCTTGAGAATCGCCTCATTCAGCGCATCCACCAAGGGTGCCGCCATCCGAAACCGTCGCACGATCTCGCGCGCCAGCACCGGCTCCAGCGCAAGCGCCGCCGGCAGCGCAGCGCGCACGCCCCAGTTCTTCGCGCGCACCAACTCGTCTGCAGGATCATCGGCTGCGAAGCCTCTGGGCATGCGCGTCAGCGCCTGCGCCTCGATCGCCTGGAAACCCGCGACGCCCTCAAACCCTGCGCCCCGTGCCTTCATCAGCTTCTTCACGCGCGCGCGGTACGCCTCATGGTTCGCGCTCATCCATCGCCGCAGCGTCAGCAGTTGCTCGCGCTCCGGCATATACACGCCGGCTGCGACGACCACCTCCTGCGGACTCACCTGCAGATAAAACCCACCGCCCGAGGTCTTCTCCATCCCGCGCCGCGCCCACCACGCCCCAAGATGCGTCTTGTACGGCAACTTGTTCGCGCTGAACCGTATGTCGCGATAGATGCGGAAGGCGATCTTGTGCGGAGGCCGCACATGCTCCGGTGCAAACTCCTCCATCGCCGCGCTGATCTCCTCCACCAGCGCGAGCATCGGAGCCTTCAGTGCGCGCTCATACACATCCCGCCGCGCCTCAAACCACTCGCGGTCATTGTTGCGCGCAAGCCCGCGCAAAAACTTCATCGCCTCAGCTGTAAAGTATGTCGCCATCGCTCTTCGATGCTACGCAACGTCCATCGTCATCACAACGCACACCGCCGAAGACTGAAGTCCCGGGAGGCCTCTGCCCTAATGTTTCCGCACCATCCGCCGCCACCACTGCACCCCCAGGAATCCGAGCGCCAGCGCCATCACCACCACTCCCACCGGAAACCCCGCGCGCCGGTATGTCAGCGCAAAGTCCGGATGCCTGCCTGTCGCCATCATATAAACCAGCATCGCGACGATGGCCAGGAACGTCGTCAGGAAGAACGCTCCCATTCCTGCAGCGACGCCCATCAGCAGCGACTGGAACCAGCCCAGTTTGCCCAACGGAATCCCAAGCAACTCACCCTCACGCCGCGCCCGTTCAACATCGTTTGCTGTAGCCATACTCATTTAGAATAAGCCCATGGCAGAGACTCTACAGACCGGCCAGCAACGCGCATCGCAACTCGTGCGTGCCGCGCAAATCGCGCACGATACTGAGGTCCGTCAATCCCCCAACGGCGTTTCCTTCGCCACCTTCGGCGAAACCGGCCTCGCCGACCTCGATCTCGACCGCATGCTGGAGGCCGTGCCCACCGCCATCACCGCAGCGCTCAAGGCCAACACCTACTACTTTGTCCCGCTCGCTCTGCGCGAAGCCACCGAGAACATCGACACCACCTCCGCCAACAAGGCCGCCACACCCAGTCCCGCCATGGTCGCCAGCGCCTACACCGACGAGTTCTCCGACGCCGCCATCTGTCATCGCAACGTCGAGCTCGGCCACGGCAAGCGCGGCGTCTTCATCTCCACCCGCCTCATGGG
>PLHC01000140.1 GCA_003138795.1 Granulicella sp.
ATCGACCGGTTGAGACCGCCGGACATTTTATGCAGTTCACCGAACGCTTGCGATTTGATCTTCGTTAAAGGGTGCCGTAACTTCGGAGAGCCCGACTTATGGTTACCAATCCGATGTCAATGAGTGCGCCGGCGATATGGCACAAATCAGGAATTTTTCCTCGTGAAACGAGCGTAAAGATCTTCCTCTGGAACAATCTCCACCGTCCTGGTTTCTCTTCCAACTGCTGAACATCGATTCCGTCCAGCATGGCGACGTCGCCGACATGGCACTCGTAAGTGGCGTACTCTTCGGAGCCGCTCACTAGTCGGACTTCCGCCGCGCCCGTCCCACCTTCGTGCCAGCGCCCAGTTGGCCACGCTACGAATGCATCTTTCCAATACGCTAATATGCCAGCGCCACGCCATCCGCGCGCATCTCGCTGGCCGCGGCATACACCCGCTCCCCATTGGGCTTGCGCAACTCCACGCACTCATACCGCCCAAACCCGCCATCGCTCTTGCCCATCGGCCATCCCATCGCAATCAGCGCCTTCCGCGTCTCCTCAGGAACCCCCGCCTCCAGCCGCAGAATCCCCCGTGGCCCCAGCCCCGCCGGGTCTTCGCCCATGGTCTGCGACGACCCCTCGTGATGCCACCGCGAACTATCACCCGCCGCCTGCACGTCCAGCCCAAAGTCCACGCGATTCAGCACAATCTGCGTCTGCCCCTGCGGCTGCATATCTCCGCCCATCACCCCGAACGCCAGCCACGGCGTGCCGTCCTTCGTCGCGAACCCAGGAATAATCGTCTGAAACGGTCGCTTGCCCGGCGCATAGATATTCGGGTGCCCATCCTTCAGCGAGAACAATTCGCCGCGATCCTGGAACATGAATCCCAGCCCATCCGCCACCAGTCCCGACCCCATCCCCCGGAAGTTGGACTGGATCATCGACACCATCATCCCGTCCTTATCCGCCGTGCTGAAGTACGTCGTATCTCCATGGCTAGGCGCCTGCCCTGGATACACCGGCTCCAGAATCTTATCCAGCCGGATCAACTTCGCCCGTTCCTTCGCATACTCCATCGAGTTCAACCATTCCACCGGAACCTTCGCAAAGTGCGGGTCCGCGTAATACCGCGCGCGATCTTCATATGCCAGCCGCTTGGCCTCAATCTGCACATGCAGCGCCTGCGCACTCTGGAACCCCATCCCACGCACATCGAACTGCTGAATCATATTCAGCATCTGCAGCGTCGCGAGCCCCTGCGTATTCGCACCCATCGCATACACATCCACGCCGCGGTAGTTCGTCACCAGCGGCTTCACCCACTCCGCATGTTGCTCGCGCAGATCCTCTGCCGACAGCCATCCACCAATCCGCTTGAAGTATGCATCAATCGTCTTCGCAATCGGACCGTCGTAGAACGCATCGCGCCCACCCTCAGCGATCATCCGATACGTCCTCGCCAGATCCGGATTCCGAAACACGTCATACTCGTTTACCGGTTTACCCATTACCTGGTAGGTATGCACCGCGTTCGCCGTCTCCTCCACGCCCGACCCCGGCCGCAGAAAGATCGCCATATTCCGCTTGATGTAGTACCCGATAATCTGCGGCACCGGAGCCCCATTCTCGCAGTAGTGAATCGCCGGCTCAAACAGCTCCGCCCACTTCAACTTGCCGTACCGCTGGTGCAGCGTCCACCACGCGTCCAGCGCTCCCGGCGTCGACACAGCAATTGCACCCAGCGGCGGAATCACTCCATTCTTCGCTCGCGCCCTCACCGTCTCCAGAGAAAGCGACTTCGGCGACCGCCCTGACCCTGCCAGACCCATCACTTCGCCTGCCTTCGGGTCCCACAGCAGCGCATAGCAATCGCCGCCCAGCCCCGAGCTAGTCGGTTCCACCAGCCCCAGCACGGCATTCGCGGCAATCGCCGCATCCACCGCCGACCCGCCCTTCTTCAGCATCTCGATCGCCGCCTGCGTCGCCAGCGGATGCGCCGTCCCCGCCGCTCCCGAGCATCCGAGCGCCGGCGACCGCGTCGCAAAACTCGCCCCCGCCGGCCGGTCTCCCGCGTGCACATCCGGCCGATCAAACTTGCTTTCATCCGCCGCTTGAAACTTCGGCAGCTCGCTCAACGCCCCAACGGCTTGCTCCGTCTCAAGATTGGTCGGCGCCTCACCCTTCATCAATGCCGACGAACCCGCTGCTGCCATTGGAAGTGTTGCAAGAAACGTACGACGAAGCATATTCAATCTCCTTTAAGCTGGCGTGATGCTTTTGGATCAAGCGTTCTTCATACGTCGATCTTGTCCTTTTCAAACCACGGGCCTATGCGAAAACGTCCTCCGCCTCGCTCGCCGCCGTCTCCGCCTCTGGCTCCATCGACCGCAGCAGCGTGTCGCGGACAAACAGAATGTGGTCACGCATCTCCCCCTGCGCTCGTTCGCGGTCTCCGTCCCGCATCGCCAAATAGATCTTCTGGTGGCTTGCTGATGCCGCTGTCGCCGAGAGATAGAACGTCGCCATTCGGCACAGCAGGCTCTTCTGCTGAATGTTGCCCAAAATCCGTCCGAACTCCGTATTTCCCGTCGACCCGGCAATCAGCCCATGAAAGTGAATGTCTTCCTCGATATGGCGCAGCTTGTCGCCCGCCTCGAGATTGTTTCGCATCCGTTCAATGCTCCCAGCCATCTGCTCCAGCAGTTCGGGCGTGATCCTGGCAATACTCACCGCATGCACCTCCAGCAACGCGCGCACGTCGTACAGGTCATGCACCTCTTTGGCCGAGAACTTCCGCACATATGCGCCTCGCCGCGCCTCAATACTGATCAGGCCTTCACTCTCCAGTCGCATCAGCGCCTCTCGTACCGGCGACTTGCTGATGCCCAGCGCACTCGATAGATACTCTTCGGTGAGCTTCGATCCTTCGGGAAACGAGCCGTTGAGCAGCTGTCGCTTGACGCTTTGATAAGCCTGCTCCGTAAGATTTGGGTTTTTCGTGAGTTTCAACATATCGTAAGGTCCGCGCGGATTCTACCTGACCGGCAAGCTTGTTCGCCGCAATGCGGCCCTAATAGGAAAAGAAAATGCGCCTCGCGGACCAACTGATCTTCCACGAGGCGCACTCCCTTCTAGAACAGGAACTTGGCGCTGATCTGCAGTTGCCGCGAGGAGCCGCCATCACTGGTGGCGAATCGTGTTGAGGTGATCTGGCCGAAGGTACCGGACTGCACATTGCCCGACGGTTGCCCAAAGTTCGGGTGATTGAGGATGTCGAACGCATCCGCACGAAGGATGAACGAGACACTCTTGAACAGCTTGGTCTCCTTCTCGCCGGAAAGATCGAGGTCCGCAAATCCCGGGCCCGTGCCGAAGTTGCGTTGCATGGTGCCCAGGCCCGTATACGCAGTGGGTGCCGTCGCACCCGTCGCGCTCGCCTGCGTTCCAACAATTTGGTAGACGCATGCAGGTGTCGTGTTGGTCAGATCGCACACCGAACCGCCGTACGCCAGTCCGCCAGGATTCGCGAAGTAGCTTACGTTGGCCGACCCCGCCAGTTGCTGCTTGTGCCGCGTGATCGGCTTCAGCATGTTGGGACGGATCAGGCCGCTGTTTCCGTTGTACCCATCGCTGCTGGCGACGATGTTCACCGGATTGCCCGTCTGGTACTGGAAGATGCTCTCCAGCCGGTATCCTGACACCAGGCGGTTGCCATGGAATGGCAGCGCATAGATTGCAGTTCCCGCAAAGTGTTGACGCACATCGAAGTCCGACAGACCATAGTTCTCGGAAGGGTTATTGCTGTCCGGCAGGACGGCTCCGCCCTGCGAGCCGAGCGAGTTGATGTCCATCGACTTGGCCCACTCATAGTTCATATTGAACTGCAGCCCATTCGACATCGTCTTCTCCAGCGTCACCCACGTCGCGTTGTAGTTCGAGTAGCCGATGCTGTTCCGCTCCGCGATGTTCGAAGCAATCGACACTCCCGGATCAATCGGGCTGTCGGCCGCCAGCTTGAGGAAGGGTCGCGGGCTGGGAGCGTTGGTCGGCCCATTCGCCTGGTTCGGATCCGTCACGATCAGCAGATGGTGGCCGGTCGAACCGTAGTAACCCACCGATGCCACCATGCTCCATGGCAGCGCCTGCTGCACATTCAGGTTGAAGTCCTCGACGTACGCGTTGCGGAAGTTCGGGTTGACCCAGCCGAGAGCATACCCGGACGCTGCCTTTGCGGAACCATAGAGATTGTTCAGCGGGATCGGCGCCGCACTATTGCTATACGAAACAGAGGTGGTGAAGGGAGGGTTCCCGGTTAGGATGGTGGCGGCACCGGCGACCGGCTGATCGACCAGCAATCCATACGCGCCGCGGACCACCGTCTTGGAGTTATTGAAAAGATCGTAGGCAAAGCCCACGCGCGGCTCGACGTTGTAGTTCTGCTTGTACGCTCCATCGGCGGGAATACCGTTGGTTCCAACCTGTGTGAGCGTGACATTCGCGGGATTGAAGATCGAGAGGCGGTTTTCGCCTTCAACCGGCGTTCCGTTCCACTCGAACCGAAGCCCGCCTTCAAGCGTCAAACCGGGCTTGATCCTGTAGTTGTCTTGCACAAACGCGGCCGCTGCATCGGCATAGATCCGGTAATCAATGATGTTGGGCTGAATGCTGAATACCGGCGTCACGTCTGCAGCCAGATTTGCGCTCGAAAGCGTCAAGGTGCCGATGTTGCCCGCGAAGCTATACAGGAGATAGCGCCGGAACTCACCGCCCCACTTGATCTGGTGGTTGCCCTTCAACATGGTGACCGTGTCCGACAATACACCCGTGGTGGTATCGCGGCCCTGGGGGAATCCCGACGGTCCGCCGACCGTAAAGCCCCCGTCCGTGATCGTGGTCTGCGGAATACCTATATTGCCAGTCAGGCCGTCCACAATGCCCAGACTCGCCGGGCTGATCGTGTTCGCCGGGTTGAAGGCAATCGCTATCCGGTTGAAGCCGAGCCGAGCCTCATTCGTAACATTCGAATTGAAGACATGCACGTACTGCAGCGTCCCGATCTGCCGATGCGCCGCACGATGGTCGCCCCAGCCCGGAAGCGTGTCGCCCTGCAGCGCCGGCTCAGTGCGCACATCTTTCTGAAACGCATAAAAGGCGTGTAGCGAGTCATTCTGCCCAAGCTGCTGCAACACGTCTCCGGTGTACTGGTCGATCTGCACAGGCCCCGGAGTGAACGAAACGTAGGTGGTGCCACTATTGGGCAGAGGAATGAGAGCCGCAAAGGCTGCCGCTATGGGGTTGGCGGCAGCGTTCGCAGCGAACGCTGTCTGCTGGGCCTGCGTGAAGACGGGGCTGTTCTGCAAAATGCCCTGGCGCTGGCGAAGACCCTCGTAGCTGAAGAAGAAGAACGTGTGGCCCTTCCACACGGGCCCCCCAACAGACCCGCCGAAGTTGTTGCGCTTCAGCGGCGCCTTGGCGCCGGTGTTCGCAACCAGCGGAAGTCCCGTGCTCGGGTTGAAGCTGCGATTGAAGTAGTTGCGCGCGTCCAGCGCCTCATTCCGGAAGTAGTCGAACAGCTCGCCATGGAAGTGGTCCGTGCCCGAGCGCGTCGCCACCGTCACGATCGAACCATCGCTGCGGCCATACTCGGCACTGAAGGTCTGGTTGTTAATCTTGAACTCGGAGGTCGTGTCGATTGACGGCTGGAAGGTGATCTGGTTCTGGCTGATGTCATTTAGGTTGATGCCGTTAATCTGGAAGTTGACAGAGTCTTCACGATTGCCCGCCGTAATAAACGAGTTCGCGCCCAGCCCGCGGCTCGGCGCAGTTAAGCTCCCGGCGGTGTCAGCCACCACGCCTCCTGGCGTCAACACCGTGAGATCGAGAAAGTGACGCCCATTCAGCGGCAACTCCTGTACCGTGTTCCGGCCAATGACCTCGCCGACCGTGATCGTGTTGGACTCAATCTGCGAGGCAGAGCTGCTCTCGACCTGCACCGTTTCACCGGCCGAAGCAACCGCCAACTTCGGATTGACCGTGAGACTCTGCGCGACCTCCAGCGTCACCTTCTCAATTGTGTCTGCACTGAATCCCGCCGCCGTCACCTGCACCTTGTAATCCCCCGGCTGCAGCGATGGCACCACGTATGCGCCCGCACCATCCGTCGTCACCGTTCGGTCCAACCCGGTCGCCAGCGAATGCACCACCACCTGCGCATGCGACACTACGGCACCCGTCGGGTCCGTCACCACCCCTGACAGCGTCGCCGTCGATTGTGCCCGTGCCCCTGTTGCAAAGAACACTAAGAACGCCAAAGCCACAAGAAAACCGCGATTACCAAGATATTTGAGAATAGTCATGTAGCCTCCGAAGCTTAAATAGAAAGAAAAGGGCCTATACACGAGGGCCGTGGCCTTCATGTTCTAGCTGGATGACAGATGCGTAGAAAAAGATATATCACATATCGGGCGCGGTGACGTACTTCAATCTCAATGACGATTTGTACATCTCGCGCAAACCATGGGTGATTCCCCACGAACGGCGCCCGCCGGCGATTACGCTACCACCCACCCATACGCCATCCACGCCTCCACAAGCCTGTCTTTCTCCCACGCCCCACCGCCTGCCCAATCCCGAACCCCGCCTGAATCTGCTCCAGCGATCGCTGCTTGGTCTCCGGATAGATAAACAACACCATGAAGAACTGCACCGCCATCATCCCCGCGAAGAATACAAACGGCAGAGCATGGCTCTTCGTCTCGGTATACGAAAAGATGCCCGCAATAATCGCATTCATGATCCAGTTCGATGATGACCCCACGCTCTGTCCCTTCGATCGCACCCGCGAAGGAAATACCTCTGCGATTTACACCCAGATCACCGACCCCTGCGAGATCGCGAAGAACACGATAAACAGCATGAAGCATCACCTCAGCAATCCCTGGTGCGCGTTTGTAACGAACACCCACGCCACGCCCGACAGCGCCACCATCATGACCACCGACGCAATAAGCATCAGCGTCTTCCGGCCCAGTTTGTTAATTAAACTCATTCCCAGGAACGTAGCCAGAGGATTCACCAGCCCCATGCCCACCACAGATTCGCGATATACGGATAAATAACGGGAAATGCGCTTATCCTTTAGGTGTTTCCGACTTGTTCGGTTGTGGAGATTTTCTGACCCAGACAGTGCCAAACGCTCAGTCGTAGTGCGCGAAATACGGGGCGGTCTCAACCGGTCG
>PLHC01000166.1 GCA_003138795.1 Granulicella sp.
CGCCTCATGGGCGACCGCTTCGCCCTCAGCTTCGAGTTCTTCATCAACGTCGCGCACGCCTTCGTCGATCAGGCCGGCGTCCCCGCCGCATTCTCCGACCTCGTCTGGAAGCAGGCCCTCAACAACATTCGCGGCGAGACCAGCGTCGACGCCTGGGAGTCCCGCAACCTCGCCTTCGGCCGCCCCGCCAACGCGCAGCCCGAGCCCTTGCAGCCCGCATCGCGCCGCAACCGCATCGCCCTCGCGAGCTTCTCCGCCCGGCAGCGCTCGTTCTCGAACTCAACGGCCCTGCACTCGACCCTCCCGCAGCTCAATGCAGCGGCGCAGCAAGGCGCTGAAGCTCAACCCAGCCTCAACGAGAAAGAACGCGGCCTCTACCTCGATTCCGCCTTCTCCGACGCGGTCGCGATCTACCTGCTCTCGCTGGCTCTGGACTTCGACTACAGCGAGCTCCGCGAGCGCGAGTACCCGCTGCTCGCCCCTGCAGCCCTTGCCGCGCGCCTGCGCGTCATCGCAGACCTCTTCCCACCCAACCCCGGCTACGAGTTCGCCGTCCGCTACCGCCGCCGCGCGTAAGCACACGGCTTTTCCTATCCGAAGCGTGTGCTCAGGTACCCCCAAGGCTTCAGCCTCGGGTCTCATAGGACTGCCCAATATCGGGGCTTTAGCCCCTGGGATATGCGCTTCTACCGCACCGCCGCCATCGCCGCGCGGAACAGCCGCTCGAAGTCCCCGGCAACCGCAGCATCCTTCGCCGCGCTCTCCACCGCCTTCTGCGCAACCGGTCGCGGATACCCAAGGTTCACCAGCGCGCTCAGCACATCCTCCGCGGTCGCACCCAGCGAAGGCTTCGCCCCAACCCCCGCCGCAGCGAACCCGGCCAGATCATCGAGCTTGTCCTTCAGCTCCAGTACCACGCGCTCGGCCGTCTTCTTCCCAATACCCGGAATCTTCGTCAGCGTCGCATGATCCCCGCCGCGAATCGCTCCCACCAGCCGCTCCGCCGAGATCCCACTCAGCACCGTAATCGCCAGCTTCGGCCCAATGCCGGAGATCGTCAGCAGCTTCTCAAACAGCCGCTTCTCCGTAATCTCCACAAAGCCAAACAGCAGGAACGCATCCTCGCGCACATGGGTATACACATGCAGCCGCGCCTCCGCGCCCACGTCGCCGATCTCGGTATACGTCGCCACCGAGATCGCCAGCTCATACCCCACGCCGCCACAGTCAACGACAACAGCGTTGGGCGACTTACTCAGAATCTGTCCACGAAGATGCGCGATCACAGCGCGATTCTACCTTTACTGCTGCTCTGCCACATAGGTCTCATGAATTACCGCACGCAATCGCTCGGTCAGCGCCTGCGCATCGCGCGTGGTCATCCCCACCGTGGAGATCGGTTCTCCCACAATCAACTTCAACGGCCTTGACCGCAGCGCATACGCATGGATCGGCAGCAACTCGTAGGTGCCCACCAGCGTCAGCGGCACCAGCGGCACCTGCGCCTTGATCGCCATCCACGCCGCTCCCGCCAGCATCGGCTGCAACTCGCCGTTGAACGCGCGCCCACCCTCCGGAAAGATCACCATCGGCATCCCAGCCTGCAGCGTCCTGGCTCCACGCGCCAGGCTCACGATGCCGGCCCGCGCCGAGCTCTGATCGATCGGCACCTGCCCCGACCGATGCAGATACCACCCAATAAACGGCATCTTCCACAGCGCCGCCTTCGCCAGGATCCGAAACTGAAACGGCAGCTTCGCAAACAGCACCGGCGTGTCGTAGTAGCTCAGATGGTTGCACGCATACACGGCCGTCTCATGCGCCAGCAGCCGCTCTGCATGTACCAGTGTCACCGGAGACAGTGCCACCCGCAGCATCACCCGCGCCCACGCCCGCGCAATCGCGTGCTGCTGTCTGCCATCCTTGTCCCACAGACCGCACACCAGCGAGATCGTCCCAAAGAACACGGTCGCCAACGCTAAGACTGGCAGAAAAAACAGGTAGTTCGCCCAGCGCCATGCTCGCGACACAACAGGCGGCGGCGCATCCTGCGGCGCAATCGGCTCTTCGGTCTTCAGGGTCTCATTCGCTGCAGCCATCTCTCTTCATGCTACCGCGCTTCGCCCAGCACGAGTTCCCTAAGCTCTCCTACAAGGAACACCGAGCCCGTCGCGACGATCACACCCTCCTTCGGCGTAATCGCCTCAGCCTGCGCCAGCGCCCCCGGAAGATGCGGCGCTGCATGCGCCGGCACATCGAGCCGCCGCGCTGCAGCGATCAACTCATCCACCGTCGCAGCGCGCGGATTCTGTATCGGCGTCAGGATCACATGGTCGCGCGCCCGCGCCGGATCGCCCGAAGTCGAGTCGAACAGCGGCAGCAGCACCTGTTCCATCTCGTCGATCTGCTTATCTGCCAGGCAGCCGAAGATCAGCGTTCGCGGCATCTCGTCGGGCAACTGCGCCAGCGCCGCCCGCAGGGTCCACGCGCCGGCAGGATTGTGCGCAACATCCAGCAGCAACGGCGCATGTCCAGCCCGCGAAGCAATCCACTCCAGCCTCCCCGGCCACTCCGTCGCCCTCACGCCCTGCTCGATCGCCGCATTCGAAATCGCCAACCCACGCCCTTCGTGAAGATGATTCGTCCGCAGCTCGATCGCCGTCGCAATCGCCAGCGCCACATTCCGCTGCTGATGCTGCCCCGCCAGCGGCGAGTCCACGTGCAGCACCTCACCATCGATGGCCAGGTCATAGCGATTCCGCGCCAGCGGCGAACCACTCGCACCGTCCTTCGCAACCGCCGCAATCTCCCTTGGCGGCAGACACCGCGCCGCATCCACGCCCCGCACGCCCAGCCGCACCGCAGCCTCGCCGATCGCGGCATTCGCCTCCGGATGCTGCGACAGCGTCACCAGCACGCCATCCTGGCGCGAAATCCCCGCCTTCTCGCCCGCAATCTCGCGCAGCGTCGTCCCGAGATACTCCGTGTGGTCGATCCCGATATCCGTAATCACGCTCACGACGGGCTCCACCGAGTTGGTCGCATCCAGCCGCCCACCCAGCCCCACCTCCAGCACCGCCAACTCCACGCCCTGCTCCGCAAACCAGCAGAACCCAATCGCCGTCAGCAGCTCAAAGTAGCTCGGATAGTGCGGCAGCACCGCACTCGCGATCAGCCGCATGGCCGCAGCATCCACCCGCCCGAACACCCGCCCGAAGTCCTCGTCCGGAATCTCCGCCAGCCCGCCAGCACCCGCCGCCTGTGGCCCCGACACGCGCACCCGCTCATTCACCCGCAGCAGGTGCGGCGACGTATACAGCCCCGTCTTCAACCCCGCTGCATTCGCAATCGAAGCCAGCGTCGCCGCCGTCGACCCTTTGCCATTCGTGCCCGCAATCAGCACCGACGCAAAGCGTTTCTGCGGATCACCCAGCACCTCCAGCAGCGCGCGGATATGCTCCAGCGAAAACTTCCTCCGCACCGTGCCGGCGGTCGTCCCATCGCCCGCGCGTCCCACGCGCAACTCCGGCGTCAACGCCGCCAACCGATGCAAAGCTTCCTCGTACGTCATCACGTCTATCAGTCTCGCACCCCAGCCTCTTGTGACCCAGCCACTTGTGGCCCAGCTTCTTGTGACCCAGCCACGCACATCCTTGCGGTCTTCCCGCGAACCAGCAACCCATCCGTACGCCCCGCAAAATATCTCGCCGTCAGCGCCGCGCTATCCAGGTCCTCCACCACCCGCATCCCCGCTCGCTGCAGCTCCGCGGCCAACTCCTCCGGGGTAAAGAACAACTGAAACGGCTCACCCGCCTGCGCCACGCGCGACGCCATCGAGTCCAGCATCCACTGCTCCTGCCACCCCAGCACCGCACGCGGCTGCGAGTAATCGAACACCACCTCGCTGCCCCGCGCAAAACCGCCCAGCAGTGCTGTCGTCGCTCGAAACGCCTCCAGCGTCAGATACGGAACCACGCCCAGCCACGCCGTCACCGTCGGCACGCTCGCATCGAACCCCGCCTCGCGCAATCTCTCGCGCAGCGCCTGCGGCTCCAGTCCGGAGGCCGCCCGCTCGAAGTCCACCGCCACAAACCGCGCGCTCTCCGGCGGAACGATTCCCGCACCCGCCAGCATCTCCATCTTCCACGCCTGCGTCGCAGGGTGGTCCACCTCAAACACCCGCACATCCGAATACGCATTGCGACACGCAAACGTATCCAGCCCAGCGCCCAGCACCAGGTACTGCCGAACGCCCAACCTGCGCACGCCCGCGGCCAGCGTATCCTCTGCCAGCCGCGCCCGCGCCACCATGAACGCGCGCAACCCCGCGGAGAACGGCCGCTTCACGCTATCCGGCGTCCGCTTCAGCTCCTCTTGAAACTCTTTCCCCAGGATGCGCACCGCCAGCGGATCGTCGAACGCCAGCGGCTTCGCATCCTTCATCTGGTGCGCCGCCCGCCGCAGCGCCACGCGCAACGCTGTCCGCGATGGAATCGCCTCATGCATGACGTCGTCTTACGCGGTCTTGCGGGGCTCGGTCATCCACTTCAGCGTCTCCGCCAGATACGCCTTCAAGTCCTTGCGCTCCACAATCGCATCCAGGAACCCATGCTGCAGCAGGAACTCCGACCGCTGAAATCCCTCCGGCAGCTTCTGCCGAATCGTCTGCTCGATCACGCGCGGTCCGGCAAACCCGATCAGCGCGCCCGGCTCGGCGATATTCAGGTCGCCCAGCATCGCAAAGCTCGCAGTCACGCCGCCGGTCGTCGGGTCGGTCATCAGGCTGATGTACGGAATCTTCGCATCGTCCATCTTCCCCAGCCCCGCCGCCACCTTCGCCATCTGCATCAGGCTCGCGATCCCCTCCATCATGCGCGCCCCACCGCTCGCCGACACGATAATCAGCGGCACACGCCGCTCCAGCGACCGGTCCACCGCCCGCGCAATCGTCTCACCCATCACCGGGCCCATGCTGCCGCCGATGAACGCATACTCCATCACCGACAACACCACATCCTGCTCGCCAATCCTGCCTACAGCATTGATGATCGCGTCATTCAGCCCAGTACTCTTCTGCGCTGCCGCAAGCCGTCCCTTGTACGGTTTCAGGTCGGTAAACTCCAGCGGATCGGTCGACCGCAGCTCCAGGTCCACGAGCTCATACCCCGGCTCCAGCAGGCTCTCAATCCGCTCCCGCGCACTCAACTTGAAGTGCTTGCCACAGCATGGGCACACCTGCAGATTGGCGTCGAGGTCGGCCTTCCACAGTGTCTTCCGGCACTGATCACACTTGATCCATAATCCTTGGGTCCGCACCTCGTGGTCGGGTGTCGGGGAAATCTGGTGTGCATCTCGTTTGAACCAAGTCATCGCCGGCGCTCTCTCCTGCCCCGCACCAAGTGCCAGGGGCCTCTGCCATTGTATCGAAACCATACTCCCTTCGGGGTCCAATGCACTATCCTTGTAGCCGTGAGCAACCTAATCAAGATCCAGCTTCCCGACGGCTCCATCCGCGAAGTTCCCAAGGGCACAACGCCCTTTGACATCGCCAACAGCATCTCCCCGCGCCTCGCCGCGGCAGTCGTTGTCGCGCGCATCAAGCCGCTAACGCCCGTCATCGCCAGCACCAACGAGGCCGCTCTCGAGCAGTCCGAAGAGGCCATGTACTCCAGCCACATCACCACCGCCGAGCGCATCGTCGACCTCTCCGCACCGCTCCACGAAGACGTCGCCCTCGAGCTCCTCAAGGAGAACGACCCCGCCGCCCTGAAAGTCGTCCGCCACTCCGCTGCGCACGTGATGGCGACGGCCATCCTCGAGCTCTTCCCCGAAACCAAGCTCGGCCACGGCCCCGCCACCGACAACGGCTTCTTCTACGACGTCTACCGCACCGTCCCCTTCACCGAAGCCGACCTCGCCGCCATCGAAGTCCGCATGGCCGACGTCGTCAAGCGCGATCAACCCTTCATCCAGGTCATCGAATCCCGCGAGCAAGGTCTGGCCGACTACACCGCGCAGGGCGAGTTCATGAAGGTCCACTTCATCGAGCGCTTCACCAAACCCGGCGACGAAATCTCCCTCTACCAGAACGGCGAGTTCTCCGACTTCTGCCGCGGCCCGCACGTTCCCTCCACCGCCCGCGTCAAGGCCTTCAAGGTCACGTCCATCGCCGGCGCCTACTGGCTCGGCGACGAGAAGAACCAGCAACTCCAGCGCATCTACGGAACCGCCTTCTTCAACCAGAAAGATCTCGACGCCCACTTCAAGCACCTTGAAGAGGTCAAGGCCCGCGACCACCGCGTCCTCGGCAAACAGCTCGACCTCTTTAGCATTCAGGAAGTCGCCGGCGCCGGCCTCATCTTCTGGCACCCCAAGGGCGGCCTCATCCGCAAGACCATGGAAGACTGGATGCGCGACGAGTGCGTCCGCCGCGGCTACCTGCTCGTCTACACGCCGCACATCATGCGTCGCGAGCTCTGGAAGATCAGCGGCCACGAGAGCCACTACGCCGACAACATGTATCCGCCGATGGAGCTGGACGACGCCGAGTACCGCCTCAAGCCGATGAACTGCCCCGGCCACATCCTCATCTACAAGAACTCGCCCAAGTCCTACCGCGACCTCCCGCAGCGCTACGCCGAGCTCGGCAACGTCTACCGCTACGAACGCTCCGGCACCATGCACGGCCTGCTCCGCGTGCGCGGCTTCACCCAGGACGACGCCCACATCTTCTGCACCCCCGCACAGATCGAAGACGAGGTCGTAGCCTGCATCGAGTTCGCGCAGTCCGTCCTCACCACCTTCGGCTTCAAGGACTTCAAAGTCGAGCTCTCCACCTGGGACCCGAACAAGCCGCAAGACTACACCGGCTCGCCCGAAGCCTGGCAGCAGGCGATCGACTCGCTCAAGGCGGCGCTCATCCGCAAGAACATCCCCTTCGTCGAGATCCCCGGCGAGGCCGCCTTCTACGGCCCCAAGATCGACGTCAAACTGGTCGACGTCCTCGGCCGCCTCTGGCAGCTGTCAACAGTTCAATTCGACTTCAACCTCCCCGCGCGCTTCGAGCTCGAGTACATCGGCGAAGACGGCGCTGCGCACCAGCCCGTCATGGTCCACCGCGCTCTCTTCGGCTCCGTCGAACGCTTCTTCGGCGTCCTCATCGAGCACTACGCCGGTGCCTTCCCCCTCTGGCTTGCTCCCGTCCAGGTGGGCCTCGTCCCCATCTCCAACGAGAAGCACCTCGCCTACGCCGAAACCGTCAAGCAGCGCCTCGAAGCAGCTGGCCTCCGCGTCGAACTCGATTCCTCCAACGGCAAGATGCAATCCAAGATCCGCGACTTCGGCCTCCAGAAGATCCCCTTCATCCTGATCCTCGGCGACAAGGAAGCCGCATCCGACAGCGTCAGCGTCCGCGTCCGCGCCAAGGGCGACGAAGGCAGCATCCCTCTCGACGCCTTCCTCGACCGCGCAAATAGGCTGGTCACCAGCCACTCCATGGAGCTGTAAGATGCCGCCTCTTACGACCCAACAAAGAGATTCGGTGCTTCCACTGCTAGAGAAAATTCGCGCAGACATTCGGGAGCTAGCGGGCGACGACGAAACAGTCGTATTCCAGATGCGACGTTACATTGGGAAGCGTCTGGAATTCGATGAACGAGGAACACCGGCAGTTCGTCGCAGACTTAAGAACCTCAAGTGGAAACTCCAACGGGGCTTATGCGCTGTGTGCAAAGAAGCGCTGCCGATTCATGGCTCAGAGCTAGACCGCACGGAAGCAATTCTCGGCTATACGGAAGAGAACACAAGGCTCGTGTGCCACAACTGCCATCGGTCTACTCAAGAAGCGAAGGATTTCGCCAAAGCCTAACCTCCGCATCCAATCAATCGCGGGCTCTCGGGCATAACCCGCGCAAACCTCCTCACACGTCATCCGCATCTCACCTCGGCAGAGGTGCTGCAATGAAAGCAGTCGTTCTGCACGAGTACGGTGGACCGTCCAAGCTTAAATACGAAGACTTCGAAGACCCCAAACCCGGCCCCGGCGAAGTCCTCGTTCGCGTCCAGGCCATCAGCCTCAATCCGATCGATTGGAAGATGCGCTCCGGAGCAGCCAAGGAGCGTTTCCCGGTGAACTTCCCCGTCATCCTCGGTCGCGATGTCGCCGGCCTTATCCGCGAACTCGGCCCAGACGTCGATAGCATTAAGTCGGGCTTCAAAGTAGGCGACCGCGTCTTCGCTCTCGCCCACGCCACCTACGCCGAGCTCTGCGTCGTCAAAGTCTCCGACCTCGCACTCATCCCCGAAGGCCTCGACATCACCACCGCGGCCGCCATCCCACTCGTCTCGCTCACCGGCGACCAACTCATTCGCCGCGCAGCCAACGTGCAACCCGGCCAGACAATCATCCTCACCGGAGCTCTCGGCTCCGTAGGTCGTTGCGCGCTCTTCGCCGCGCTTGAGATCGGCGCAAAAGTCATCGCCGGCGTCCGCAAGCAGCAGATCGAAGAAGCCATCGCCCTCGGTGCCACAGCGGCCATCGACATCAACGACGACAAGTCCATCGCCTCGGTCGGCATCGTCGACGCCGTCGCCGACACCGTCAATCACGACATCGCCGCCAAGCTCATCGCCAAGGTAAAGCCCGGCGGCATCTTCGGCAGCGTCCTCGGCCCACCCTCGAACGCAGCGCTCAATCCCACCGTTCAGGTCAACGCGATCATGGCCGTGCCTGATCCCAGAACTGTCATCCACTACGCGGAAGCGGTCCGCAACGGCAAACTCAAGCTTCCCATCGACCGCGTCATGCCATTAGCAGAAGCCGGCGACGCCCAGGCCATCGCTGAAAAGGGCGGCATCGGCAAGATCATCCTCACTGCCTGACCGCCGCTCTCAACAAACACGAAGGCCACCAAAGCTGGCGGCCTTCGTTCTTCTCTATCCTCTACACTCTATCCTCTACACTCTGCTTTACCCCAGCGTCTCCATCAGCTTATTCACCGTACGATTCAGGTCCTTATCAAGCCGCCGCTGCCCATCGATCTTCGCGATCGAGTGCATCACGGTCGTATGGTGCTTGCCGCCGAACTGTCTTCCGATCTCCGGCAGGCTGGCCTCGGTCAACTGCTTGGCCAGGTACATCGCAATCTGCCGCGGCACCACAATCTGCCGCGAGTTGTTCTTCTGCTTCAGCTCGGCAACGCGCATTCCAAAGCTCTCGGCGACAGCCCGCTGAATCGCCTCGATCGAAATCTTGCGCACCTGCGTGTCGATGAACTGCTTCAGGCACTGCTGGGCGGTAGGCAATGTGATTTCTACGCCGTGAAGACTGCACCATGCGATCAACCGCACCAGCGCACCCTCAAGCTCGCGCACATTGGTCCGCACGTTGCCCGCGATAAACAGCGCCACGTCGGTCGGCAGCACGGTCTGTTCCAGCTCTGCCTTGCGCTGCAGAATCGCAACCTTCGTCTCCAGGTCCGGCGGCTGAATATCCACCACCAACCCCCACTCGAAGCGCGACCGCAGCCGGTCTTCGAAGTCGTTCAACTCCTTCGGAGGCCGGTCGCTCGCCACCACGATCTGCTTGTTCTGCTCATGCAGCGCATTGAACGTGTGGAAGAACTCTTCCTGCGTGCGCTCCTTGCCTGCGAGGAACTGAATGTCGTCGATCAGCAGCACATCCACGGTGCGATACCGGTCGCGAAACCCGGTCATCTTGTCATAGCGCACCGAGTTGATCATCTCGTTGGTGAACTTCTCGCCCGACACATAGCTCACCGCCGCCGCTGCATTGCGCGCCTTCACCAGGTGTCCAATCGCCTGCATCAGGTGGGTCTTGCCCAGCCCCACGCCGCCATAGAGGAACAGCGGGTTGTACGCCTTCGACGGCCGCTCCGCCACCGCCTGCGATGCGGCCTGCGCGAACTGGTTGCCGCTGCCGATCACAAACGAATCAAATTGATAGCGCGGGTTCAACTGTGCCGCAGTATTCCAATCGAAGCGCGCCTGCTCGGGTCCTGCCGGCATTGGCCCACCATTGCCACGCCGCGGTGCGTTCTGGCTATGGCTCGGCTGCGGTGCAAAGCCGCCATCCTCGCGCACGCGAGGAACCTCGTGCGGCGGCACCTGGAAGACAACATCGTCGATCTCCAGGCCAAGATTATCGATCGCCTCTCCAATCAGATCGCCATACCGGTCGCCGATATGCTGAAACTCCTCGGATGGAATCCTCACATGGAGCGTCCGCGCGCTGATGTGAGAGAAGCGAGTCGGCTTCAGCCATGTCTCATAACTCTGGCGGTTGATCTTCTTCTCGAGCGCACCGAGGATCCGAACCCACTGGTTCAGTACGGCAGCCGGAACCGGAACAAATGACATCGTCTAAGCCTTCCTTACTTTCATCAAGTCGTTCACTGTGGCAACTTCGGCATAGAGAGATTCGAAAAAAGAAGCCAAAAATGTCCTATTCCGCGATTGGATCGCGGAGCCGGCCATCAGTTGGGTGCTTTTGAAGTCCAGCGCCATTCTTCGCGTTGGAGAAGTGAAGCAAGTGCGTTGGCCCGTCGGAAATCTTCGCCGCGAGACATTCACACATCACGGAACGGAATCGATACTAGCATGCGAACAGGGCCTATTTAGCAAGCCAAATTTACCAAAATTGAGAAAGTTTTTTCTGTTGCACCATCCTTTGTGAAGAATCCGCAAACCGCTTCGGTAACCGGATTCCTGCATGTGCCTTGAATCGACACATGTCGTATTTTATTGCCCGTTTTCCTCAACTCGGATATACTCAAGACTTGCTGCCGAGTGGGCCTTCAAAGCCTCTCCAGTGCCCACAGCCTGAAAACTCGCCTCCTCCTTAAAAGGCGACCGTGGCATGAGGCCAGCAGACAACTTTGAGACAGGACAAACACGATGCCCAAGCGCACCTTCCAACCCAACCGCCGTCGCCGTAGCAAGGTCCACGGCTTCCTCGTCCGCATGGCCTCCAAGGCCGGAGCGGCCGTCCTCAACCGCCGCCGCGCCAAGGGCCGCCACAAGATCGCTGTCTCCGCAGGCTTCCGCGACTAAAGCGCTCCTTCGCGCAACTTCAACCAGCGCGCTCACGGGAGCACTCCCGCTGAGCGCGTTTCTGTGTCCAGCGCGCGTTTCTGTGTCCAGCGCACGTTTCTGTGTTCGCGGCACCTCTTCTCATGATCTCCTCGTCGACCACACACCGCCTGCGCAAACATGCCGACTACCAGCTCGTTTATAAGGCCGGCCGCAAGCAATTCGCAAAGCAGCTCGCCTACTTCCACGCGCTGCGCCCGGCAGACAGGCGATCCGAGACCACCGGCCCGCGCATCGGCCTCACGGTACCCAAGGCCCTCGGCAAAGCCGTCGATCGCAACCGCATCAAGCGCCGCCTGCGCGAGGCCGTCCGCGCCGCGCTCCCGCTGCTCACATCTCCGGTCGACGTCGTCCTGCATCCACGCCGCTCCGTCATCGACCTCGACTTCGCGCAACTCAAGCGCGAGGTCGCAAACATCTTCCGCAGCGTCCAGGCCGCCTGCGACCGCAACCCAGCGCGCGACCGCAACGCCGTGAACGACAACTCCGCTCCCAGCCAACCATGAGCGATCTTCCCCCCAACTCCCGCCGTGAACGCATCGCCGCTGCGCTGCTTGCATTCCACAAGCGGGCTCTCTCACCCTTGCTGCACGTCTTCGCTGTCACGCAGTGCAAATACCTTCCCACCTGCAGCGAGTACGCATACGTCGCCGTTGTCCGCCACGGCTGGCTGCGCGGCAGTTGGCTCGCTATCCGGCGCGTCGCCCGCTGCCATCCCTTCGCCGCCGGCGGCCACGACCCAGTCCCATAGACCCAGTCCCATAACCGTTCAGCGGCGCTTTACCCGGCCTTACTATTGACACAATCGCAGCATTCACCATTTACCATTAGACGTTAGCTGGCTGTGCCTTCACGCCGGCCTTGGAAAGAGTAGGAATCCTTTGCCAGAGTTTCGTAATCCCAATCAGGGCGGTGGCGGAAGCCAGGACAATCGCTCCTTTCTGATCATGATGATCGTCATGCTCGGGGTCATCTTCGGCCTTCAGTACTGGCGCTCCCAGCACAACCCGCAGACGGCCTCGCCCAACGAACAGACGTCCATCTCTGCACCGGCCACATCCGCAGCACCGGCCTCGCCCGCTGCTGGAGGCACGACCCCCGGCTCTGCCGCCACGCCTGCAGTCGCCGCCGCCGCCGAGACCTCCACTGTCGTCGAGAACGAACTCTACCGCATCACCTTCTCCAACCGCGGCGGCCAGGTCACCTCCTGGATCCTCAAGAAATACAAGGACCCCGAGGGCCATCCCCTCGACCTCGTCCACCACGGCGCATCCGCGCTCTACGGCTACCCGCTCTCGCTCTACACCTATGACGACGGCCTGACGAAGCAACTCGCCAGCGCGCTCTACGTGGCCTCCGCCAGTGGAACGCTGCAAGCCCCCGCCACCCTCACCTTCAAATATGCCGCCGGCAATCTCTCCGTCAGCAAGACCTTCACCTTCGGCGCCGACTACGTCGTCCACGCCGACACCGTCGTCCTCCGCGATGGCGCACCCATCCGTGCTCTGCTCTCCTGGCCCGCCGGCTTCGGCGACATGGACACCGCCATGGCCTACGCCAGCGAGCAGGTCGATACCAGCACCAACGGCAAGGATGAGCACACCGCCTCCAAAAAGGTCTCCGGCGGTGCCACGCTCAACGGTCCCTTCGACTTCGCCGGCGTCAGCGACCAGTACTTCGCCGCCGTCTTCATGCCCACTCAGCCGGACGACGCATCGCTCGTCACCCTGGAAAACAAGATCGACATCGCCAAGGTAAAGCGCAACAAGGAGACGGGCACAACGGTTGCGACACAGGGCACAAAGCTTCTGCCCGTCCTCGGGATAGCGGCCGGCTCACTCTCCGGGCACAACGAGACGCGCATCTTCGTCGGCCCCAAGGCCATCGACGTCCTCAAAAGCATCCACACCGCCGATGGCAGCTCTCTTGAGCCCGTCCTCGACTTCGGCTTCTTCGGTCCCATCGGCAAATATCTCTTCCTCGGCCTGCGCGCGGTCCACTCCGCCATCGCTCCGCATGACAATGGCGTGCACAACTACTCCTGGGGATGGGCGATCGTCATCTTCACCATCCTCATCAACCTCGCGCTGCTGCCCCTGCGCGTGCAGGGCATGAAGTCCGCTCTGAAGATGCAGCGCATCCAGCCCCAGATCGACGCCATCAAGGCGAAGTTCAAGAACCCCAAGGCCACCGATCCCAAGGCCGCCGAGATGAATGCGGAGGTCATGGCCATGCAGAAGGCCAACGGTGTCAGCATGCTGGGCGGCTGTATCCCGTCGCTCGTTCAGCTGCCTCTGCTCTTCGCCTTCTTCACCATGATGACCAAGGTTGTCGAGCTCCGCCAGGCGCACTTCTTCTGGCTCCCGGATCTCTCCTCGGCCGACCCCTACCACATCCTTCCCATCATGATGGTCGCCACCTCCTTCCTGGCGCAGTTCTACACCCCGTCCCCCGGCGTCGATCCACAGCAGCAGAAGATGATGGCCTTTATGATGCCCGCCTTCTCCGGCTACATGACCTGGAACTACGCCTCCGGCCTCGCGCTCTACTGGAACATCGGCAACATCGTCATGATCGTCCAGCAGTTGGTCATGAACCAGACCTCGCTCGGTCGCGAGATGAAGGACATCGCCGCCAAGCGCGCCCGCCGCAAGGCCGCCGCACCCAAGCCGGGGATTCGCGCTTCCGGCTCGAAAACCATCCAGGGACGGCGATAACCGCATTCCTTGAAAAGGGTGGAGGACACTGTCCTCCACCCTTTCTTCATCCTTCGACAATCTGTTCCATCGTCAACCCGCCACAAAGTGACATAATTGCTGCGCACCCTCTTCAGCCCTTACAACT
The DNA here is from genome assembly GCA_003138795.1 of Granulicella sp. Taxonomy (GTDB): domain Bacteria; phylum Acidobacteriota; class Terriglobia; order Terriglobales; family Acidobacteriaceae; genus Granulicella. The sequence continues at coordinate 13,954 of PLHC01000166.1, forward strand.
GCACCCTGTTTCATTTTTTCTCTGTTTGTTCATCTCCTGCTCATAGGACTGATTCGCCATGGAAGACCTCGCGCAAGCAGCAGAAACAGTAGCCTCTCTCATGCGGCTGGTGACCACCACTGGTAGCCTCCGCCTCAAATACCGCATCACCGCGGGTGCCGGTGCAGCCGATCCCGACGGCTTCGAACGCCGCGACATCTACGTCGAGTGCAAAGGCCCCGACACCGAACTGCTTCTGGCCAACGATGGTGAGCTCCTTCGCTCCCTCGAACACCTCGCCGCGAAGATGCTCCGCCTCGAGCCCGACGACCATGATCGCGTCTCCTTCGACGCCAATGGCTTCAAGGCCGCCCGCGCGCGCGCCCTGCGTGCATCTGCCGATGCCGCCATCGATCACGTCAAGGACACCGGCGAGCCCTTCCGCTTCCCTCCCATGAACTCCCGCGAGCGCCGCATGCTGCATCTCTTCCTCCGCGACTCCGGCCTGCAGACGGCCAGCTCCGGCGAAGGTCCGCGCCGCTTCGTCGTCCTCTACCCTGAGGGCTACCGCATCCCACCCGAGCACTCCTACGACGGCCCGGAGCGTCGCCGCACACCCCGTACCCGCACCTCCCCCAGCCGCTACTAGCGCCGCACTCCAACAACCCGCACCAGACTTCCAGCCCCAGACTTCCAGGCCCAGGAGACCGGCCGCGCCGCGCGTCTGCATCGATCCAGCCCCCACGCGCACTCCCCGCGCGAAGCCTGGCCCATCGCAGCTACACACCAGGGCAAATCTTCTGCTGCGATATGGCCGCTTTGAAGCGGGCGGGGCTTTAGTCCCGCCCTCCGCCACACAGAAATCGACACTGCTTTAGCGGCTGAGGGAATCTTTCCTGCGAACCCATGGGGAGAAAGACCCCCGATTTTCCTCAGCCCTCGGCGCTCCGGCGGAGCATTCGAGCTACACCTCTTCTTGCACCCCGCCGCGTATTCCTGCCGGCATTTCCTCGCTCCTTCGCCCGCCTGTCGAAAACCCCACCCCCTCGCAACGCGCCATCCACGCAGTTTTGGCCACACTCCCCACACACCTCCCGGCTTTTCCAGCGCCGGCCGGTACCCGCCTGTGGGTAGGTTGGAAAACCCCACCCCAAACTCCCTCGCTCGGTCCTCTCTTCCAATCCCCGGTATCGCGGCCTATCCTGTTTTGGAAACCGTGTACCCACCTCCCAGCCAACAACCATGCGGATTTGGTCCTCTTATCCACTCTTCCACCCACAACGACTACTACGACTAGAAATATCTCTACTTTCACTCTGTTTAGTAGAAGCGTTCTTACCAACCCGAACCCGCGTTCATTGCTCCGCACGCACCTGCCCCGCACCCCACAAGATGCCCCCTGAAATTCACAGCCCCGCCTACTCGCACGAAACCCCTCCTACGCCCTAAAATCAAGGCAACCGCCGCACCGGGATCGCCTCCAGCATTCACCCTGCTAGGAGCCCAAGGGAGAGACCACACCGTGTCCACCGCCACCATCACACCCGACGTCGCAACCCCCACCGGCAACCTCGAGATCACCGTCTCCCGCGCCGAACTCCTCCGCGAGCTCAGCGCCGCGCAGTCCGTCGTCGAGCGCAAGACCACCATCCCGATCCTCTCGAACTTTCTCTTCGAGGCCACCGTCGGCGACGACGGCCAGGGCCGCCTCACCATCACCGCCACCGACCTCGATCAGTCCCTGCGAACGTCTTGCGCTGCGAAAGTGAAGAAGCCCGGCGCCTGCACTATCCCTGCGCGCAAGCTCTACGACTACATCAAGCTCCTCGCCGAAGGCGACATCTCCATGAAGCTCATGGACAACCACTGGGTGCAGATCCGCTCCGGCCGTTCCAACACCAAGATGGTCGGAATGGCCCGCGCCAACTTCCCCCAGGTCCCCGAGTTCCCCTCTGCCGGCAACTTCAAAATCTCCGCTCCAGCGCTCGCCAACATGATCGCGAAGACCATCTTCGCCATCTCCAACGAAGAGTCGCGCTACACCCTGAACGGCGCCCTGCTGGTCCTCAAGGCCGAGTCCATGGCCATGGTCGCGACCGATGGTCACCGCCTCGCGCACATCGAAAAACTCGGCGAGACCCTCGAAGGAATCTCCGGCGAGAAGAAGACGCTCATCCCGCGCAAAGCCCTCGCTGAGCTCGCCAGCCTGCTCTCCGCCTCCGACGTCGAGACCCTCGAGTTCGGCGACGACGACCAGACGCTCTTCTTCAAGGTTGGCGGCCGCGTCCTCACCAGCCGCAAGCTCACCGGCCAGTTCCCCAACTACGAGGCCGTCCTCCCCCGCGACAACACTAAGTTCGTCATCGTCCGCTCCGAAGACCTGATGGCCTCCATCCAGCGTGTAGCCCAGTTCGCCGACGAGCGCTCTGGCGCCATCAAGATCCGCCTCGAGCAAAACGAACTCAAGCTCAGCGCGCAATCCACCGACGCTGGCGAGTCCGAAGACATCATCGAGACGCCCTACAACTACGACCCACTCGTGGTCGGCTTCAACAGCTCCTACCTGGTCGATTTCCTGCGTGCCATCGGTGTCTCGGGCGAAGTCCGCCTGGAGTTCAAGGATGCCCAGTCCGCCGGCCAGATGCGCCCCGAAGACGCCAACGAGGACGTCAAGTACCGTTACATCCTCATGCCTATGCGCATCTGAGTCCTGCGCGCGGGGCGAGCGAGACCACGAGCTGCGCACATAGACCACAGCTACAAACAACAAGGGCCCACTCATAGAGCGGGTCCTTCTTTATGCCCGAAACATCGTCATCTCTACTGGAGCGCACAGCGCGTAGTGGAGAGACCACTGTATTGGTCATTGCTGTTGCTTGTTCTGCCGGGGAGCAGGGGCCTTGAGCCCCGGGCCACAGCTCAGATCACGCGGCTGTGTTTATAGCCCTCGGCGCTCAGCGAAGTCAGCAACTCCTCCACCTGCTCGCGCCCGCGCGTCTCCATCGTAATGTCGATCACCGTGGAGCCCAGGTTCACCCCGTAGTACGCCCGGTTATGCAGCGTATCCACAATGTTGGCGCGGTGTTTCGCGATCAACTGCGTCAGGTCCGCAAGCGCTCCCGGCTTATCCAGCAGATGAATCCGCAGCCGGATCAAGCGTCCATCCTGCACCAAACCGCGCTCGATGATGCGGCTCAGCAGCGTCACATCGATGTTGCCGCCGCACACCAGCACCGNNCGTCTTCTCGCGCTCCAGCAGCGTCAGAATCGCGCTCGCGATCTCATCCTCTTCAACCGTGACAATCTCGTCGACATACTTGTCGACGACCGGAAACGTGAGATCGCCGGCGCGCCGCACCGCGATCCCATCCGCAATCGTCGTCGCTGGCTCCAGCGTCACCGGATGATGCGCTTCCACAGCCTCCAGCATGGAAGGCAGCCGCGACGTCTGCACGCCAATCACCCGCACGCTCGGCTTAATCTCCTTCACCGCGCACGCAATGCCGCCGATCAGCCCGCCCCCACCGATCGGCACCACCACCGCCTGCAGGTCTTCCACCTGCTCCAGCAGTTCCAGCCCAATCGTTCCCTGGCCCGCAATCACCAGCGGATCATCGAACGGATGGATGAACGTCATGCCCTGCTCTTCGCACAACCGCGTCGCCTCAATGCACGCCTCGTCGTAGTTGCCGCCGTGCAGCACCACCTCCGCGCCAAAGTCGCGCGTCGCCGTCACCTTCACCAGCGGCGTCGTCAGCGGCATCACGATCACCGAGCGAATTCCCCGCCGCGTCGCATGGTACGCAACGCCCTGCGCATGATTGCCGGCGCTCGCCGCGACAACGCCCTGCTTCGCCTGCTCCGGCGTCAGCGTCGCAATCTTGTTCAGCGCGCCGCGCTCC
>PLHC01000136.1 GCA_003138795.1 Granulicella sp.
CTCGCACGGTTGTTGCTGCGTGGCGGCAAGCCGATCTTTCTCGCGGTAAACAAGATGGACACGCCGGAGATGTACGCCGCAGCGGAGAACTTCCGCCAGCTGGGCTTCAGGAATGTGTGCCCGATCTCAGCCGAACATGGTTCGGGCATCGGCGANNAGAAGAGGATATGGACGGCGGTGGTGATCCACTGCCCGGCGCACAAACTCCGCCAGACGAAGTTACATCCGAGACTACGGGACCCGTCCGCCGCCTGCGCTCGCATGGGGAGCACATCGCCCGCGAGACCAAGATCGCCATCATCGGACGGCCGAACGTCGGCAAGAGCACGCTGCTGAATGCGCTGACCGGGAGCGATCGCGCTATCGTCTCGCCCATCGCAGGAACGACGCGCGATGCCGTCGACGAGGTCGTCGAGCGCGACGGTCACGCCTTCCGCTTCATCGACACCGCTGGTATTCGCCGCAAGGGCAAAACGAAGCTGTTGGCGGAGAAGCTGTCGGTCATCATGAGCCGCAAGCACCTTGAGGCCGCCGACGTATCGCTGCTGGTGATCGATGCGGCGGAGGGCGTGGCCGCGGCCGATGCGAACATCGGCGGCTATGCGCATGAGAGCGGTCGCAGCGTCATCATCATCGTCAACAAGTGGGATTTGATGACCAAGGTTGGGCCCGACGGCATGCGGCTCTTCGACGGCAAGCCACCCGCGGACAAGAAAATCTACGAACAGCAGGTGCGCGACTCGCTGAAGTACCTCGAATATGCGCCGCTGCTGTTTGTCACGGCGTCGGAGTCGAAGGGTATCGCAGAGGTCTTCAAGAAGGTTGAACTCGTCTCGCGCGAGCGCCGCAAGCGTGTGTCGACGGGCGAGATGAACCGCTTCCTCGACAAGATCGACTTCCAGCGCGCCAGCGTGCCGATGAACCGGCGCGTGAAGATCTACTACATGACGCAGGCCGCGGTCGCACCACCGACCTTCGTGCTCTTCACCGACCGCGACGTGAAGCTGCACTTCAGCTACGAGCGCTTCCTCGCCAACGAGATCCGCGACACCTTCAAGTTCATCGGAAGCCCCATCTGGTTCAAGGTGAAGGCGAGGAACAAGAAGAAGAAGTAGCTCGGCGACTAAAGGTTAGAAGCCGCAAGCCACGCGTCCCATGCATCCAGCGCACGCTCGCACTGAATCCGGTGCCGCTCTTTCTTGTCGCGAATCTTCTTTCGCAGATCTTCCTCGAGCGGCACCAGCAGGTCAAACGTAATGTTCGCCGGTTGGAACTTCTTGTGGTCCGCGTGCGTGATGTAGTGGGTCAGCGAGCCATTCGCCGTGATGCGTGGAGCGGGTGTTGGCTGGATGTTTCTAGCTAGGGAAGCCGCATATCGCCCAGCCAGCAGACCGCTCGCAATCGACTCCGTATAGCCCTCGACCCCCGACAACTGCCCCGCGATCAGGATGCTCGGATGCGCGCGCAGTTGCAGTGTCTCGGTCAGCAGCGACGGCGCATGAATATACGTGTTGCGATGAATCTGTCCGTAGCGCAGAAACGTCGCGTGCTCGAGCCCCGGAATCATGCGCAGCACCCGCGCCTGCTCGCCGAACTTCAGGTGATTCTGGAACCCGACGAGGTTGTAGCTGTCCGCGCGCAGGTTCTCCTGCCGCAATTGCACCGCCGCATACGGCCATCGTCCGGTCTTCGGGTTCGTCAGCCCCGCGGGCTTCATCGGCCCAAACCGCAGCGTATCGCGACCACGCCGCGCCGTCTCTTCGATGGGCAGACACCCCTCGAAGTAGTTCATNNCGCCTCCCAACTCTTCGCCTCGACCGTCTCCGCCGCCGTCAGCGCGTCGAGGAACGCCTCATACTCTTCTTTCGTAAACGGGCAGTTGATGTAGTCAGCCGTGCCCTTGTCCCAGCGCGCGGCAAAGTACACCTTCTCCATGTCGATGGTGCTCGCATCCACAATCGGCGAGATGCTGTCGTAGAACGCCAACTGCGCTGCGCCGGTCAGCCGCTGCAGCTCAGCCGCCAGCGCGGAGCTCGTCAGCGGCCCGCTCGCGAGCACGGTGATCGTGTCGGCGTCGTTCTCGTCCAGCCGCGTCACCTCTTCGCGCCGGACCTCGATCTTCGGATGTGCCGCAATCAGCTCCGCAACCCGCCGCGAGAACTCCACGCGATCCACCGCGAGCGCATGTCCCGCAGGAACAGCGCTGGCATCCGCGGCCTGCAGAAGGAACGAACCCGCGCGGCGCATCTCCTGCTTCAGCAGNNAAACCAGCTCCGCAAAGTCCGCCGTCTGGTGCGCCTCGGTCGAACGCAGTGGCCGCATCTCCGAGAGCACCACATCGCAGCCGAAGCTCGCGGCCTGCAGCGCCGCCTCGGGGCCCGCGAGCCCACCGCCAATCACATGAATCTTCTTCATCACTGCCTAGAATACGTTCTTATCGCGCTTAGAATACGTTCTTGTCGCGATTCACGCCCTGAGCGTCCTGCGCAGCCAGCGCCAGCAGCGGCTCTCCCGACAGCCGCATGATGCGCCAATCCCTCATCGTCTTCGCGCCGAGATGCCGGTATACCGCAATCGCAGGCTCATTCCATTCCAGCACGTCCCACTCCAGGCGCGGACAGCCTTCATCCACCGCGATGCGAGCGAGCCGCGCCAGCAGGGCCTTCCCGATGCCATGACCGCGCAGCGCCGGCGTTACATAGAGATCCTCCAGCCAAATACCGTAATGGCCCCGCCACGTCGAGTAGGTCGTGAAATACAGCGCAAAGCCCGCCGCCACGCCATCGTACTCAGCGATGAGCGCGGTAAATCGCGCGGGCTCTCCCCATCCATCGCGCAGCAGGTCGGCCTCCGTGGCAACCACCGCATCGAGGTCGCGTTCGTACTCCGCAAGTTCGCGGATGAAGCCGAGAATCGTGGGCACGTCGTCGGGTGTAGCGGGTCGTAGGTGCAGTCTGGTTTCGCTCATTGAAAGATCATCTTCGCACGCTTCGATTATCCTCTTCAGCATGCAGCGCAAACAAAACAGAGCGGTCTGGACGCCATGACGATGCTGGTTTACAGCGCGTTGCTGACGCTGGCGCTGGTGCTCAGCTCGCCGTGGTGGCTGCTACGCATGGCGACGACCGAACGCTATCGCGAAGGTCTGCGGCAACGTCTCGGCGCCGTTCCTGCGCAGCTGCTGGTTGCGGTGCGAGGCAAGCGCGTGGTGTGGGTGCATGCGGTCAGCGTGGGTGAGGTCCTCGCTGCATCGCGGCTTGTGGGCGAGCTGGAGGCAGCGCTCGGCGAAGACTTCCGCGTAGTCATCTCGACCACAACGCGCACCGGACAGGCTCTCGCACGCAGACGATTTGGAGCCGAGCGCGTGTTCTATATGCCACTCGACTTTGCGTTCGCGGTGCGAGCGTATATGCACGTTCTAAAGCCCGTCGCCCTGATCCTGATGGAGAGCGAACTGTGGCCACGCATGTTGCACGAGTGCGCGCGCAGGAGCGTGCCCGTCGCGGTGGTGAATGCGCGCATGAGCGACCGCTCTTTCGCGCGCGCGATGAGGATGCAGTCGGTGTGGGGACCCGTGATGCGCCGGCCTGCGCTATGGCTGGCACAGAGCGAAGAGGATGCGCTGCGGCTCGTGATCGTGGGGGTACGCACCGAGTCGGTGCAGGTCGCGGGAAATATGAAGTACGACATTCGCGCGCCGAAGCAGAGCCGCGTAGCGGGATTGATTCGCGAGGCTGCGGCGGGACGGCCGATCCTCGTGGCAGGCAGCACGGTTGAGGGTATTCCGCTCGAAGAAGAGCTGCTCGTTGGAGCCTGGGAACATAGGCTGCGGGATGAAATGAGCACGCTGCTGGTTCTTGCGCCACGTCATCCAGAACGCTTCCAGGCGGTAGAGTCGCTGCTGCGAACGTATCGACATGCTAAGGCAAGCGAATGGGTCGGGCTAAGAAATGATGGAGCCGATGCGCTTGCAAACATCGACATCGTGTTGCTCGACACAATCGGCGATCTTGCAGCGGTCTATGGCACCGCAGACGTGGCCTTCATCGGTGGAAGCCTCATCAAGAAAGGCGGCCATAACCCACTGGAGCCCGCACAATTCGGCGTTCCCATTGTGATGGGGCCGTCGTTTGAAAACTTCCGCGATATCGTTGCGAAGATGCAGGGAGCGGGCGGGATTCGCATCGTGCAGAACAAGGATGAACTGGAGACGGCCCTCGTTGAGCTGCTGACGAATCGTGAGCAGGCACAAGCGATGGGCCAGCGTGGACGGCGCGTCTTCGAACAACAGCAGGGCGCAACAGCACGCACGGTCGAGGCAATTGTCACCCTGATCGAAGGAGCGAANNCGCTACGCCGCGCAGGCGTGTCGCACACGCGCGAGCTGCAGTTGCCGGTCATCAGCATTGGAAGCCTGTCCGCAGGCGGCGCGGGCAAGACTCCGGTGGTCATAGCGCTGGCAAAGCTGCTGCGCGAAGGTGGCTGGGCGGTGAACGTGCTCTCGCGAGGCTATGGCCGCGAGGCGCGCGGTGTTGAGCAGGTGCAGCCGGGGTTGGATCGCGCTGCGCAGCGATTCGGCGATGAGCCGGTGTTGATCGCGCAGCAGACCGACGTCCCTGTGTGGGTTGGCGCCGATCGGTTTGAAGCCGGTGAACGCGCGGAGTCTGCGGCTTCAGCCAATCCACGCAGCGTGCATCTGCTCGACGATGGGTTTCAGCATCGCCAGCTTGCCCGGACAATCGACATCGTTCTGATCACCGCGGAAGACCTCGACGACGCGTTGCTGCCCGCAGGCAATCTGCGCGAGGGTCTTTCCGCGCTGCAACGCGCTGACGTGGTCGTCGTGCGCCAGGACGAAGTTGCTGCCGAGTTCGAAACCGTCGGCAAACGCGTCTGGGCGCTTCTTTGCGAGGGGGCCCAGATGTGGACCGTGCGCCGCACCCTGCGCTTTCCCGCTCCGCTCTTTGTCTTCGGCGCAGGGTTGCGGCCCGTCGCCTTTTGCGCGATCGCGCGGCCTGAAGGCTTCGCAACCATGCTGCAAGACGCGGGCTGCGGTGTTATTGAGACCGTCGCGTTTCCCGACCATCATCGCTATGCAATGGCCGATATCGAGCGCGTAATCGAGGTGGCGAAGAGCCTGAATGGCTCCGGTTTTGTCACCACGGAAAAGGACGCAGTAAAACTGACGGCGGCGATGCGCGAGCGACTGCAACAGCTTGGACCTCTGATGGTGGTCGCGCTGGAGGCTGAGTTCGCTGACGCGCAGGCCATAATGCGAGTGCTCGAAGCGAAGCTGCTGGCGCCGGAGGCACAGGCCAAATGAAGATCCTTATCGTTCGCGTCGGTGCCATGGGCGATGTGCTGCATGCGCTGCCCGCAGTCGCCGCACTCCGCCTCGCACGCCCGGACTGGCAGATCGACTGGGTCGTCGATCCACGCTGGGCTCCGCTGCTGGTGGACGCTGACGGCAACGGCCCCATCGTCAACCGCGTCCACCTCGCCGAGACGAAGTTGTGGTCAAAGTCCCCGGCGTCGCCAGCCACCCTGCGCTCCATCCTCGATCTGCGCAGCGCGTTGCGGCGTGAACTCTACGATCTCGTCGTCGACATGCAGGGCACCCTGCGCTCGGCGGTGATCGGCTGGATGGCGGGCGCGCCGCAATTCGCCGGCTACAGCGACCCGCGCGAATCTCTGGCCGCGAGGTTCTACTCGCGGAGGCTCGCGCGCAACGGAACGCATGTGGTCGAGCAGGGTGCCTCGCTGCTGGGCCAAACCTCGGGCGTCGAGCTCTCCCCTGCCGATGTCGCCCTGCCACGCGATGCTCGCGCGGAGGCCTGGGCCGAGGAAGTCGTCCAGTCCAGACCCCTGCTGATGCTCGCTCCCGGCGGGGGCTGGGGGGCGAAGCAGTGGCCGGCGGAGCGATTCGGAAGAGTGGCGCACGAAATGCGGTTGAACGTGTCGGATTGCGTCGTGAATGCCAGCTCAGTAGACAATGTTTTTGCTGTCCGCGCCGTTGCCGCCAGCGACGGCGCGGCACGAATCGTCGCCTGCGACGTTGCCCAGCTCGTGGCTCTCACGCGACGCATAGATCTGTTCCTCGGCGGCGACTCCGGACCGACGCATCTTGCTGCAGCACAAGCAGTTCCACTGGTCGCCCTGTTCGGCCCTACCGACCCGGCGCGCAACGGCCCATGGGGCCCTGGTCCGAAGATGGTGCTCCGCGATCCGGCCTCTGTGACCAGTTACAAGCACGTTGACGCCGCCGATGCTGGACTTGCAAATATCCCCGTAAAAACGGTCGTTGCCGCCCTCCGCGGTCTCATTTGAGAGAATGATTGAATGGGTTCGGCAACCGGGACGAGAGCGCAGGGCAGAACGGGCTGGCAGAAGATTGCGCGCAGAGTCCGCGTGCCCCTGGGATTCGTCGTCGCGGCGGTCTTTCTGGTGTTTGCGCGCCCCAGTTGGCATACGCTGGGGTTGAGCCTGCTGCTGGTGCTGCCAGGGCTGTGGCTGCGCGGCTACGCGGCCGGTTATGTGAAGAAAAATGCGGAACTGACGCGCACCGGGCCATACGCGTATACACGCAATCCGCTGTATCTCGGGTCGATGGGTATTGCATCCGGGTTTGCGATTGCGGCTGGACAGTTGTGGCTTGGGCTGCTTCTGGTCGTACTGTTTCTTGCCATATATGTGCCGACGATCCTCTCGGAGGAGACATTTCTGCGCGGCGCGTTCGCGTCGTTTGAGGAGTATGCGCAGCGCGTTCCGCGGCTGCTGCCGAGGCTGACTCCGGCGCATTTCGCGGATGCAAACACGGGTGGTGGCCGGTTTTCTGCGGAGCGGTACCTGCATCATCGCGAGTACAATGCCCTTATGGGCGCAGTCGCGATCTATGCGGCATTAACGCTGCGAATGCTACTGATACACTGACGCTTCGCAGGTGCGTCTAAACCCACAGGAGATGCTGATTTGAAGGCTGTTTGGATGGCCCCTTTGCGGGTTTGGATAGACTCGTCGGCGGTGGCCATGGTGATGACAGCCTTTGTTTTTGCTGTGACTGTGGGTCTTGTGCAGCCAACACAGGTGAGCGCACAACTATTTTCGAAACCCGCAGCACCGATAGCGCCGCGCCCCATTCCGGTACTCCAGGCCCCACTTCCGACCTTTGATTACCCGCAACACGAAACCTTGACCTTCACCGTTGATTGGCGCGTGTTTACTGCGGGCACAGCTGTATTCCATCTGGACCAGAGTGGCGACATACTCAAGATTTCGGCGACGGCAGACACAATAGGTGCGGTGAATATGCTGTTCCCCGTGGTGGACCGCTTTCAGTCAGGCTTTGACCTGAAGAACGGCTGTTCGACGGGGTTCAACAAGCAGACCCAGGAGGGCCGGCGTAAGATTGCCAGCGAGTTGACCTTCGACTACGCCCACGGCAAGCAGACGCGGAATGAGCGGAATCTGGTAAAAGGCACGGCAGCCCACAAAGTAACCAATATCCCGGCATGCGTAACGGACTCGCTGTCAGCGGTGTTTTATACGCAATCACAGACGCTGGCACCGGGCCAGACAGTGTATTTCCCACTGGCAGACGCAATGCGTACGGTGACCGTGGGCATGAAGGTAGAAGATCGTGAAGAGATCAAGACACCCGCTGGGACCTTCCAGACCATCAAAGTGCAAGCGACCGCTGATGAGGGTGTCGTGAAAAACCGCGGGAGCATCTGGGTCTGGTACACCGACGACCCGCGGCATCTACCCGTGCAGATGCAGGCTCGGCTCTTCTGGGGCACCATTACCTTCCATCTGCAGTCGGTTGATTTCAAGTAACGGATCCGAAGAGAATACAGACAACCGCGAGAGCGGAGACAGCGAGACGAACACTATGAGCGAAGAAACAGTCGTCGGCGGGCAAGACGAGTTAGTGACCATCGCAACCTTTCCTGAGCCGATGGAGGCCAATATGGCGCGGTCCGCGCTGGAATCGGCGGGAATCGATGTGTTTCTCCAAGGCGAGACCGCAAACAGCATGATTCCGGTGGCGTTTGCTTCGCAACTGCAGGTGCGCTCCAAGGACGAAGCAGCGGCGCGCAAACTGCTGGATGCGATGGATGACGCTCCCGAGTCTTTGGAGTCCGTCACGGCTGCAGAGATTGCGGCGGAGGACGGCGCGAAGTGAGTCGGCCGAAGGCCATAGTCTGCCTCTCGGGCGGCATGGATTCCACTGTCTGCGCGACGCTGGCAGCACGAGACTATGACAGCTTCGGATTGCACTTCAGCTATGGGCAGCGCACACAGGCGCGCGAGTTGCGTGCGGCGCGCGAGGTGGCCAAGGCGGTAGGCCTGCGAGAGTTGATGGAGTTGGAGACGGATCTGTTCCGGCGCATCGGCGGGTCGGCCCTGACAGACATGAGCATCGCGGTGCCCTACGCTGCGCCGGAGAAACTGGGAGATAGCTCGCAGAGACAAGGTGGCGACGTTCCGGTGACCTATGTTCCCTTTCGCAATGCACATTTTCTGAGCGCTGCCGTCAGTTGGGCCGAAGTGCTGGGAGCTAAAACAGTTTTTATTGGAGCTGTGGAGCAGGACAGCTCCGGCTACCCGGACTGTCGGCCGGCATACTACGAGGCGTTCAACGAACTCATTCGGATAGGCACAAAACAGGGCGATATCGCGGTGGTTACCCCACTGATCACACTACGGAAACACGAGATTGTGAGGCTGGGAGTTGAACTGGGCGCTCCCTTGCATGTAAGTTGGTCGTGCTACTCGGGTGAAACCGAGGCCTGCGGAGTGTGCGAAAGCTGCGATCTGCGGCTGCAAGCGTTTGCTGCAGCCGGTGTAGTCGACCCAATCCTCTACGCGCCGAGAGGCAAGGCACAAGATCATACGAGCGCCCGGTAACAATTCGAAGGCACCGGGCCGAATCGAAAGAAGGACGATAAAAATGATGGAAGCATACAAGAGTTCTTTATTTGCCAAGGTTACGAGTCTCGCCGGTATGGCGATCTTGTTGGCCGCGCCTGCGTTTGCTCAGGGCCCTGGAGCGACCGTGCAAGGTCATGTCACCAATCCTGCGGGGCAGAACTTCGCTAGCGGCGACGTGAAGTTTACTAAAGACAAGACGACACTCTTCAAGGACGAAAAGTTCGTCAACGTTACGCATCTCGACGGCGACGGCAATTACAAGGCTGTGGGCGTTGCGCCTGGCAACTACTTCGTCTATGTAGTGCAGGGCGATAAGGTCACTGACCGCCTCGAGTTGACCGTAAAGTCGAGCGACACCGAGCTGACGCTGAACGACGATATGACGCGCGAGGAGTACATCAAGTCGATGACACCCGAGGCGAAGAAGGAACTGGAGGAGTACAAGAAGAAGAACGCCGAGGTGATGTCGGCGAACCAAGTGATCACCCGCCTGAATGCGACGCTGAAGACGGTGCGCGCGGACCTGGCGGCGGCGGCGGCGAACAAGGACGATGTCAGCAAGGACGTCGCGAGCATGAAGCAAGCGGTCGACGCCAAGGCGGATGTGGGCTTGCTTTGGCTGACCTACGGCGACACGCTGCAGGCGCAGGGAAACCATTTGAAGGCCGAGGACAAGAAGGCTGGCAAGTCTCCGCTAACCGATGACGAGGTTACGAAGTCCTATACCGACGCCGTGGATGCCTATAAGAAAGCTGTTGCTCTGGATTCGGCCAGCGCCAAGCCCAATGTCGCCGGGTTGGCCGCGGACTACAACCAGCTAGGCAATGCGTTCACGCAGGTCGGCAAGAGCGACGACGCTACCGCAGCATTCGACAATGCGGCGAAGACAGATCCCTCTAAGGCAGGCATGTACTACAAGAACGAGGCAGCAGTGCTTTACAACGCCGGCCAGATGGACGCTGCGGGGGTGGCTGCGGATAAGGCGATCGCGGCCGATCCGGAGGCTGCGGACGCTTACTTCATCAAGGGACAGGCTCTGGTAACCAAAACAGTTCCCGACAAGAGCGGCAAGCTCGTCGCACCTGCGGGGTGCGTGGAGGCATATCAGAAGTTCCTGTCGCTGGCTCCGAACGATCCCAAGGTTGCACAGGTAAAGGAAGTGTTGGCGAGCCTCGGCGAGAAGGTCGACACCAGGTACAAGGCTGGCAAGAAGTAAGTACACCGCAGCCGCGAAAGCCCCGGTCAGCAGGATTTGGCGGGGGCTTTCGCGTCTCTGGTCGCGGAGACATCAGACGATGAGCGAGAGGATTCTGACGTTCGAGCAGGCGCTGGCCGAGGTGCTGACGCACGCACGCGCGCTCGTGGGCGTGCGCGAGGTCGAGACGGTAGCGGTGCTTGCGGGAGCGGGAAGAGTGCTCGCCGTGCCGGTGATGGCGGACCGGGATCAGCCGCCGTTCGATCGGTCGACACGGGATGGCTATGCGGTGCAGGCAGGCGATGTTGCACGCGCACTGCGGGTTGTGGGATCGGTGCGCGCCGGTGAGAGCTGGCGAGGCGCTGCGCTTACAGAGGGTGAGGCGATCGAGATCATGACTGGAGCTCCTGTGCCCGCGGGAGCGGATGCGGTGGTGATGGTCGAGCACACAACGCTTGCGGATAGGAGGTTGCGTGTAGAAGACGGACGCGCGCTGCATGCGGGAGAGAATGTGGTTCCACGCGGAGCCGAGGCGCGTGCTGGCAGTGTGGTGTTGCCTGCTGGGCGCGTGCTGGGCGCTGCGGAGATCGCCGTTGCAGCAAGCTGCGGTCGGGCTTCGGTGGAGGTCTTCGCGCGGCCGAAGGTGGCGATCATTGCGACCGGCGACGAACTGGTAGAGCTGGATCAGCCGTTGGAAGCGTGGCAGATTCGGAACTCCAACAGCTATGCGCTCGCAGCGCTAGTGAACGCTGAGGGCGGGTTTGGCGAAAGGCTGGCCGTTGCGCACGACACGCTCGAGGAGTTGCACGAGCGCGTTGCGCAGGGGCGTGATGCGGATTTGCTGCTGCTCTCGGGCGGCGTCTCGATGGGTAAATACGATCTGGTTGAGCAGGTGCTGCGCGAAGCGGGAGCGGAGTTCTTCTTCACCGGTGTGCTGATGCAGCCGGGAAAGCCGATCGTGTTTGGGCGGTTGCCGAAGCAGGGTGAATGGACGTATTTCTTCGGGCTTCCGGGAAATCCGGTGTCGACGCAGGTTTGCTTTCATCTTTTTGTTGCGCCAATGCTGCGCGCGCTGGGGGGGCGGACGGCGGTTGCGCCGCAGTTCGTGGAGGCGCGGCTGGCAGAGGAGGTCAAGGGCGGAGCGCGGGTGACGCGGTTTCTGCCGGCGGAGCTGAGCGGCGCGTGGGATGGGGTTGCGGTGCGCGTCGTCGGCTGGCAGGGTTCGGGCGATGTTGCGGCGAATGCGCGTGGGAACTGCCACGTCGTGCTGCCTGCTGGCGTGGAGGCGTTGCGCGCCGGTGAGACGGTGCGGGTGTTGCTGCGATAGCATTGCGGCTATGAGCGAGAAGCTGTCGCACTTCGATGAGGCTGGGCAGGGGCACATGGTGGACGTGGGAGCGAAGGCTCCGACGCGGCGGGAGGCGGTTGCGGGAGCGTTCGTCGAGCTGAATGAAGCCGTGCTTGCGGCGCTGCCGCAGAATCCGAAGGGCAATCCGCTGGAGGTGGCTCGGTTTGCCGGGATCCAGGCGGCCAAGCGGACCAGCGAGCTGATTCCGATGTGTCATCCGCTGGCGCTGAGCTTCGTGGATGTGCAGGCGACGGTGGTTGCGGGTGGCGTCGAGATTCGGGCGACGGCTGCGACGGTTGCGGGAACGGGTGTCGAGATGGAGGCGATGACCGCGGCTGCGGTTGCGGCGCTCACGGT
>PLHC01000144.1 GCA_003138795.1 Granulicella sp.
CGCTCATCGTCTGGATGAGTTTCCGGCTGGTTATTCCTTGGCGGGTTGGTCTCCACCATTGCCCGCCTCCGCTTCGCCAACCAAGTCCAGTATCCCGCAAACCGCTTTGCCGGTCGAGTGAATCGTGGCTAGAAACGCGTGCCGATTTTCGGTAACATTTCTGAATGAGGCAACACGAGGGGAAAGATAGGTTGACGCCAGACACTATAACCGCCCCATTGCAGCCCGAAACTGGGCTGAATACGCCCGAAACAGGGTTGAGAACGCGCCCAAACATGCTATTCTGGATGACGTTGTTCAATAGCAAGTTTCTATCAGGATCACCATGCCAAAGTTGAAAACCCACTCGGGTGCATCAAAGCGCTTCAAGAAGACCGCCTCCGGCAAGTTCAAGCGCGGTCAGACGAAGATGCGCCACATCCTCACCTCGAAGTCGAATACTACCAAGGCAAGACTTGGCAAGATCGTGCTCGTTTCGAAGCAGGATACCCCGAAGGTCGCACGCATGCTCCCCTACGCCTAAAGCGTAGCAAGCAGGCAAGTTATTCGAATCAAGCCATAAGTCTTTCGACCAGAAATTGGAAGAAGATGCTAACGGGCCGCTCAAGCGTTGAGGCCCCTGGATGTACGCAGTACATCCACTGAGATTCGAAGCAGCAAGCGAGTGAAGAGGCCACCTTACCTCCAGCCGCTTAATCGAAACACGCAAAAAGGAGATTGACATGCCCCGTGTAAAACGGAGTACAAAGCGCAACGACCGCCGCAAAAAGATCCTCAAGCGCGCGAGTGGTTACTTCCTCACCAAGTCCAAGCTCTACCAAGCCGCTCAGGAAGCCGTCGAGCGCGGACTGAAGTTCGCCTACATCGGCCGCAAGCAGAAGAAGCGCCAGTTCCGTTCGCTCTGGATCGTGCGCATCAACGCCGCCTGCAAGCTCAATGGAATGAGCTACTCCACCTTCATCAACGGCCTCAAGAAGGCGGGCAACGGCCTCGATCGCAAGATCCTCTCCGACATCGCCACCAACGACGCCGCTGGCTTCGTCGCTCTCGCCGTCTCGGCCAAGGATGCACTCGAAGCCGCCAGGAAGGCGCGCGCAACAGCCTAAGCAAGCATCAGCAGGGAATCGAAGGGCGTGGCTTCTGCCACGCCCTTCCTGTTTCCATACACTAAACTGACCTCATGATGCGATCGCTTCGCCTCGTCCTCGCACTCCTGATCGCCATCGTCTCTCCTGCCGCGTACGCACAGCAGCCCGCCCCACAAGTCGCCTTCACCTTCGACGACCTGCCCGCGCACGGCCCACTGCCGCCCGGCGAATTCCGCCCCGATCCCATCCGCTCCATCATCAAGACGCTGAAAACACAGCACATGCCGCCGGTCTACGGTTTTGTCAACGGCTTCCGAACCGCTGAATACCCCTACCAGACAGAGCTTCTCCGTAACTGGACCGCCTCGGGTAATCCGCTTGGCAGCCACACCTGGTCGCATCCCGCACTCGACCAGACCTCCGCGAAAAAGTACATCGCCAACATCGCCGGAAACGAGCCGCTGCTGCGCGAAGTCGACCCGCACGGCGACTGGCACTGGTTCCGCTACCCCTATCTCGAGGAGGGCAACACCCGCGCCAAGCGCGTCGCTGTGCGCGACTATCTCACCGCCCACGGCTACAAAACCGCCGAGGTCACGATCGATTTCGAGGACTATCTCTGGAACGAGCCCTACGCGCGCTGCAGGGCAAAGCACGATGCCGCCGCCGTTGCATCGCTGGAGACGAGCTATCTCGACGTCGCCGGTGAGTACGTCGGCGTCTTCCGCACCCTTTCGCAGCAACTCTACGGCCACGACATCCCGTACGTGCTGCTGCTGCACGTCGGGGCCTTCGACGCGCACATGCTGCCGCGGCTGATCGCGCTCTTTCGCAGCCAGGGTTTCGAGTTTGTCACCCTCCAGAAGGCCGAGTCCGACCCCGCCTACGCCTTCGATCCCAACATCGGCTACCCCAGCGGCGGCACTCTGCAGGAACTCACCTCCAGTATCCGCAAGGTCAACTTCCCCGACAACACCAAGCCCTACAAAGAGCTCGACAGCATGTGCCGCTAGCAGGGTGCTCTAGGAGTTGGGCTTTTCGCGAAACTCCGAGCGCGCCCGCTCGACCGCATCGTAGTGCTTCTCCGCCCATAGCCAGACGCCGCAGAAGGCCTCGCCCAGGCTATGGCCGAGCTCGGTCAACTCGTACTCCACTCGTGGCGGCACCACCGGGTGTACCGTGCGTTTGACCAGTCCATCACTCTCCATCTGGCGCACGGTCTTGGTCAGCATCTTCTGGCTCACACCGCCGGCCAGCTGTCCCAGCCTGGTGAATCGAACCACGCCATGCTCAGCCAGCACGTCGAGCACGACCATGGTCCACTTGTCGGCAACCCGCTCGATGATCTCGCGAACCAGCGCATCGACCTTCGGTTCGGAGTGAGAGTGCTCCTTCGCAGGTTCAGATTGCTCCTTCACCGCAACGGCCGGCCCCCGCTCGCTCTTCTTCGACTTTTTGCGCTTCTTGTCTTTCTTCATCGCACGCCTCAGTTCCTGTTTAGTAAGTACAGAACTTCTAAGTGCCTACTTCCCAAAATGGAGGTACATCTCTAAGATACATACATGCAGGAAATTAAATCATGAACATTACCGGTAATACGATCCTTATCACTGGCGGAGGCTCGGGCATCGGCCGCGGTCTCGCCGAAGCTCTCCACGCCCAGGGCAATCAGGTCATCCTTGCTGGGCGCCGCAAGGCCGCACTCGAAGAGACTGCTGCCGCTAACCCCGGCATGAAGTTCCTCCCCCTCGACATCGAAGACCGCGGTGCCGTCCGCGCCTTCGCCGGCCGCGTCGCAGTGGAGTTTCCAGCCCTCAACGTCCTGATCAACAACGCCGGCATCATGCGTCCTGAAGATCTTCTCGCCCAGCAGGATGACCTCGCCGATGCTGAGTCCACCGTCATCACCAACCTGCTTGGCCCCATCCGCCTCACGGCNNCGTCCGGCCTGGCGTTCGTCCCGCTCGCACTCACGCCCACGTACAGCGCGACCAAGGCTGCCATCCACTCCTACACGATCTCTCTGCGCTATCAGCTACGGGACACCGCGATCGAGGTTCTCGAGATCGTTCCGCCGTATGTCCAGACGGACCTGATGGACGGTGCCGAAGATCCGCGTGCAATGCCGTTGAAGGACTATATCGCCGAGACGGCCGAGCTGATGAAGACGCAACCCACGCCCGCTGAGATCTGTGTCAAAAACGTACACGGTCTCCGCTTCGCAGCGGAAAGCGGCAAGTTTGACGCCGTTTTCAATGGACTTAATACCGCCAGGCCCGACGGCCATTGATCCTTTTCTCGGAGCGAGGGCAGGGCATCGACTATCCTGTAGCTATGTCCTCCTCCGCAGAGCTTGACTTCCACACTCCACAACCAGACGAAGCCAGGGAGACGCCCGCTGGGCCGCCACCCTTCGAATCATGGGGCCGCTATCCCGTGTATCAGGCGGAGCTCAAGCATTTGCACTGGCAGGGCGACTTCCCGCGCGCAATCGACGGCGTCCATCATGGCGCGCTTGCCGTTGGCATGGGTCGAAGCTACGGCGACGTCTGCCTGCTCAAGGACGGCACGCTTCTCCAGACCACGGCCATGAATCGCCTGCTGGACTTCGACCCGGTCACTGGCCTGCTCACGGCGGAGGCCGGCATTACGCTGGCGCAGATCCTCGACTTCGCCGTGCCACGCGGCTTCTTCCTTCCGGTCACGCCGGGCACCAAGTACGTCACGCTCGGCGGCGCCATCGCCAACGACATCCACGGCAAGAACCACCACCACGCCGGCACCTTCGGCCGCCACGTAACGCAGTTCGAGTTGGTCCGCTCCGACGGCAGCCACCTCTACTGCACGTCCACCGAGAACTCTGATTTTTACTCCGCCACCATCGGCGGCATGGGCCTCACCGGCGTCATCACGTGGGCGCAGGTGCGGCTCAAGCCTATCGTCAGCCGCATGATCGACTACCAGGGAATCCAGTTCCACGGCATCGACGAGTTCCTCGACCTCACCCGCCAGGCCGAGAACATCGAGTACACCGTCAGCTGGGTCGACGTGACGTCGACGGGCAAGAACTTCTGCCGCGGCATCTTCATGCAGGGCGACCACTCGCAGGTGCCCGCGCCGCTCAAGCCATCGTCCAGGCCCAGGCTTGTCTTCCCGGTCGANNAAGAAGCGTGTCAGCGCGCTGCAGGACTACGAGCCCTTCTTCTACCCGCTCGACGCCGTACTCAAGTGGAACAAGATGTATGGCAAGCGCGGCCTGCTGCAGTTCCAGTACGTCCTTCCATGGGAGCATGCGCGCGAGGGCACCGTTGCGATTCTGCAAGCCGTCGCGAAGTCCGGCCTCGCCAGCTTCCTCGCGGTGCTCAAGGCCTTCGGCGACGTGCCTTCGCCCGGCATGATGAGCTTTCCCAAGCCGGGCATCACGCTCGCGCTCGACTTCCCGATCAAGCCCGAGAAGAGCTTCGCGCTCTTCGACCGCCTCGCCGAGATGACCAACGAGTTCGGTGGCCGCCTCTATCCCGCCAAGGACGCGCGCATGACCGCAGCGCAGTTCCAGGCCTTCTATCCGCAGTGGGAGCGCTTCGCCCGCTACAAGGATCCGGCCCTCACCTCGGGCTTCTGGGAGCGTGTCGTTGGTGGCCAGCTGGGCGTTCGTGGAGGTGCCCGGTGACCCCACAGCCGACCTCGCAGCCGCCTTCACAGACCAGCACGACGCCCATCTCCGAGCAGCCTCTCCCGCTGCGAACTTCTCGCGAGCCCGGCTCTGAACCCAACGCGCCGAAGCGCATTCTTGTGCTCGGCGCAACCTCCGGCATCGCGGAGGCCTGCGTCCGTCTCTGGGCCGCCCGCGGCGACAGTCTCTACCTCGTCGCGCGCAACGCCGACAAGCTCGCCGCTGTCACCGCCGACGCGCGCACACGTGGCGCTTCGCGCGTGGATACCGCTGTCGCCAATCTCGATGCAACCGCCGCGCATCCCGAGCTGCTCGCCCACGCCATCAACTCGCTCGGCGGGCTCGACATCGCGTTCCTCGCGCTCGGTGTCCTTGGCGACCAGGGTGAAGCCGAGCGCAACTTCGCCGCCGCCAACCCGATCCTCCACACCAACTTCACCGCTCCGGTGAGCCTTCTGACGTGGCTCGCAAACTACACGGCGCAGCGTCACTCTGGAACGCTGGCCGTGCTCTCATCGGTCGCCGGCGAGCGTGGCCGCAAATCGAACTACGTCTACGGCAGCTCGAAGGCTGGCCTGACCGCGTTTGTGGACGGCCTGCGTAACCGCATCGACCGCGACGGCGTGCGCGTTATTACCATCAAGCCCGGCCCGGTGAAGACCGCCATGACCGAGAACATGAAGGGCAGCGCCAAATTCGCTGACGTCGAGGTGGTTGCCTCAACTCTGGTCAAGGCCATCGACAAGGGCACGGACGTCGTTTACGTGCCGGGCATCTGGCGCATCATCATGGCGGTGATCCGTCTCATTCCGGAGCGCATCTTCAAGAAGCTGAATCTCTGAGCGCTGAACTCGGCCAACCAGTTCCAACCCCGGTTGACGCAGCGTGGCTTCTGGCGAGGTGTTGTCCATGGCACTCTTCAGCACAGGGAATGGCCTTCAACCCTCTCGCCTGTATCCTATTGAGTGCATCCATTGTGCATCGGCACCCCTCTGTTCGAAAGGTAATGTACATCCAGTGACCCATCTTCGCACCGCTCGAACCGCATTCCGCTTGTTGTTGCTCGCCGTCTTCTTGCTCGCAGCGCTGCGCCCCGCCGGCGCCTACTCGCTGCTCTCTCATGAAGAGATCGTCGACATGGCGTGGCCCCAGTACATTCTGCCACTGCTTCAGCAGCGCTACCCCGGCCTCACCCCAGACCAGCTCACGGAGTGTCACGCCTATGCCTACGGTGGCTCCGTCATCCAGGACATGGGCTACTATCCCTTCGGCTCCAAGCAGTTCTCCAACCTCCTGCACTACGTCCGCTCCGGTGACTTCGTCGACGCGCTCCTTCGCGATTCCACCACCCCCGACGAGTATGCCTTTGCGCTTGGAGCCATGTCCCACTACTATGGCGACACCGTCGGCCACCTCACCGTCAACGTCATCACCGGTGAAGAGTACCCTAGCCTGCGCAGCCGCTTTGGCCGCTTCGTCACCTACGGCGACAACGAGACCGCGCACCTACGCAACGAGTACGGCTTTGACGTCGTCGAGGTCGCGCACGGCGCCTACTCGCAGCAGAACTACCACGACTTCATCGGCTTCCAGGTCGCCGAGCCGCTCATGAACCGCGCCTTTGAAGAGACCTACGGTTTGCCCATCGACGACGTCCTGAAGCACGAAGACCTCTCCATCAGCTCCTACCGCTACTCCGTCTCCAAGCTCATCCCGAAGATGACCCGGGTTGCGATTGCCGGCTACGGCGACCAGATCCAGAAGGCCACGCCCAGCTTCGCCAAGGACAAGTTCATCTACCGCCTGCGTCGCACCGACTTCGAAAAGGAATACGGCAAGCAGTACATGCACCCCGACTTCCGCGATCGCGTTGTGGCGTTTCTTCTGGCCAACGTCCCCAAGGTCGGTCCCTTCAAGGCGCTGAAGCTGCACCTGCCCAACAGCGCTCAGCAGACCCAGTACCTCGCCAGCTTCAACGCGGTCGAGACCGCCTACCGTGCCGAGGTCACCACCGTCGCCGCCGCGCCGGCTGCCGATCCGCCGGCCCTCCCCGAGCTGGACTTCGACACCGGTGCTCCCACCGCCGACGGCGAGTACAAGCTCGCCGACCAGACCTACGCCGTGCTGACCGAGCAGCTCGCAGGCAAGAAGAACGCGCAACTCAGCCCCCTGCTGCTCGCCGACATCAACCACTTCTACGCCAACCCCAGTGCTCCCGACGTCCTCAAAGCCACGCCCAAAAAGTGGGCAAAGCTCCAGGCGGCCCTCGCCACCGTCCATCAAATGCCCGTGATGGCTCCCGCGGTAGCCACCCCCGCCGCGACCACAGCCATCTCCATGCGGTAAACTAAGAGAGACGCGCTATCTCTGCTTTCCCAAGTCATGGAAGGTTCGTGCGCGTCCATTCTCGATTCACGACGCGCGCGGTCGATTCTCCTTCTCCCGCGCCCCTCAACAAATTGTTCCAGAACAGGAAGCCCCTACGCAGTGAGCACCTCTACGACCGCCCAAGCCATTCGCAATATCGCCATCATCGCCCACGTCGACCACGGCAAGACCACGCTGGTCGACGCAATGCTCCGCCAGTCCGGCACCTTCCGCTCCAACGAGGCCGTTGCCGAGCGTGTCATGGACTCCAACGACCTCGAAAGAGAGCGTGGCATCACCATCCTGGCGAAAAACACGGCCATCCAGTATCACGACTCCAAGATCAACATCGTCGATACCCCCGGCCACGCCGACTTCGGCGGCGAAGTCGAGCGCGCCCTCAAGATGGTCGACGGCATCCTCCTGCTGGTCGACGCCTCCGAAGGCCCGCTGCCCCAGACGCGCTACGTGCTCTCCAAGGCCCTCGAGGCCAAGCTGACGCCGATCGTCGTGATCAACAAGATCGATCGTCCCGATGCCCGCGTCCAGGAGGTCCTGAACGAGGTCTATGACCTCTTCATCGACCTCGACGCCGACGAGTCCGTCCTGGAGTTCCCGGTCATTTATACGAATGGAAAAGCCGGCACCGCGACCATGGACCTCAGCGTCCCGGGCACCGACCTCCAGCCACTCTTCGAGCTCATCTTCAAGACCATCCCCGCGGCCCCCGGCACATCGGACGGCGACCTCCAGGTGCTCGTCACCAACCTCGACTACTCCGACTACCTCGGACGCCTCGCCATCTGTCGCGTCTTCAACGGCACGCTCAGGATCGGCCAGGAGGTCAATCTCTCTCGCGTTGACGGCACCCTTCAGCCCGTCAAGGTCACCAAGCTCTTCACCTTCCACGGCCTCAAGCGCGAAGACACCACAGAGACCGAGGTCGGCGATATCGTCGCCGTCGCCGGCATCCCCGGCATCACCATCGGCGAGAGCTTCTGCGCGCTCGAAAACCCCAAGCCGCTGCCGCTCATCCATATCGACGAGCCCACCATCGCCATCGTCTTCTCGGTCAATAACGGCCCGTTTGCCGGCCGCGAAGGCAAGCTCGTCACCTCCCGCAACATCAAGGAGCGCCTCGAGAAGGAGCTCCTGACCAACGTCTCCATCCGCGTCGAAGACACCGGCACTCCGGATAACTTCAAGGTGCTCGGCCGCGGTGAACTCCAGCTCTCCGTGCTCATCGAGATGATGCGCCGCGAAGGCTTTGAGATGATGGTTTCGCGCCCCACCATCGTCACCAAGCGCATCAAGGATCAGCTCATGGAGCCCTCCGAGATCCTGACCATCGACATCCCCGAGAACTTCGTCGGCACGGTCATTGAGCGCCTCGGACCCAGAAAGGGCGAGATGGTCAAGATGGCCAACCACGGGTCTGGACGCGTAAGGATGGAATTTAAAGTCCCGTCCAGAGGCCTCATCGGTCTGCGCAACGAGATGCTCACCGAGACTCGCGGCACCATCGTCATGAACTCCATCGCCGGCGAGTACATCCCTTACACGGGCGAGATCCCGCAGCGTCCCTCCGGCGCTCTCATCTCCGACCGCCAGGGCATGACAACGCTCTACGCGCTGGATGGAATTCAGGATCGCGGCATTCTCTTTCTCGGCGACGGCGTCGAGGTCTATGAGGGCATGATCATCGGCGAGCACTCGCGCGACAACGATCTCGATGTCAACTGCGTCCGCGAGAAGAAGCTCACCAACATGCGCGCCTCCAGCGCGGACGAAGCGGTCCGCCTTGTTCCCTTCAAGAACCTCACGCTGGAGCAATCGATCGAGTTCATCGCCGACGATGAACTCGTCGAGGTCACACCGAAGTCGCTGCGCATGCGCAAGAAGATCCTGCAAGCCAGCCGCCGCCCCAAGGGCACGCGCGGCGGCAGCGTCCTCGTGTAACCCCATCCACCCGCAACAACAACAAAGCCCTCCCACGCGGAGGGCTTTGTTGTTGTTGCTGCAATGCGGATGAGACCCCGCGAAGCCCGGCGCTCCCGCCAAAAAACGAGAAGGGCCACCCGCAGGCGGCCCTTCGTTTGAATCAGAGTGACGACAGCAGCGATCTACTTCTTCGCGTGCGCGAAGCGCTTGTTAACCTCGTCCCAATTGACCACATCCCACCATGCGGCGAGATACTCCGGACGACGGTTCTGGTACTTCAGGTAGTACGCATGTTCCCACACGTCGTTGCCCAGAATCGGGTACAGCCCATCCGACAGCGGCGAATCCTGGTTCGGCTTGGTCACAATCTCCAGCTTGCCGCCCTTGAACACCAGGAAGCCCCAGCCCGAGCCGAACTGCTTGGCTGTCGTCTCGTTGAACAGCTTCTTGAAATCTGCAAAGCCACCGAAGTCCGCCTTGATCTGCGCGGCAATCTCGCCGCTGGGATCGCCGCCGCCATTCGGCTTCATGATCTGCCAGAACATCGTGTGATTCACATGACCGCCGCCATTGTTGCGCACCGTGGCGCGCACATCCTCAGGAACGCTCGCGAGGTCCGCGAGCAGTTCTTCGGGCGTCTTCTTGCCCAGCTCCGGGTGCTTTTCTACCGCGCCGTTCAGGTTGGTCACATAAGCCTGGTGATGTTTGTCGTGGTGCAGCTTCATCGTCGCTTCATCGATGGTCGGCTCGAGGGCGGCATAGTCGTAGTGGAGGGGAGGAAGTTCGAAAGCCACGGGGGTACTCCTTTATCATTCACAGGTTTAGCGGAGCTCGCAGCTCCGCGCTCAGTCTTCTACGTTCGATTGGATGCACGCATCCAGTACCCTCGATTGGATGCACGCATCCAGCCACGCGGTGCGACATCGTTGCAATTAGCACGGGTGCATCCTGCGGATGGCAGGTCTTTGGTACGTCCGTTACCGCTTTTGTGGTCGAATGAAACAGCATGAGCGCTTTGAATGAAACCTATCGCTGGCTCGACGACGACGGCCACGCATTCGGCTCCCCCGGTCTCGAACCCCGTTGGACTTCCAGCAAGAAAGATGCCGTCAGCACTGCCTACGCCTCCTCCAGCCGCATCTGGTTCACCGCCTCCCACGGCACGCTCAACGAGATCTACTACCCCACCATCGACCGTCCCCAGACCCGCGACATGGAACTCCTCTTCACCGACGAGGAGACCTTCTTACACGAAGAAAAGCGCGACATCGAGTACGACTTCCACTACATCGACGAGAACGCGCTTGCCATTCGAGTCGTCGCCAGGGACATTGGCGGCTGCTACACCGTCACCAAGGAGATCATCACCGACCCCCACCATGCCGTCGTCCTGATGAACATTAAGGTCTCAGGCGACGAGCACATCCTCTCGCGCCTCAAGTGCTACGCCCTGCTCGCACCGCATCTGGATGGCGGCGGCGCCGGCAACTCCGCACGCTCACTCGACATCGCCGGTGACCGCTGCGTCCTTGCCTGGAAGAACAACGTCTCCCTCGCCTTCGGTGCCGACTGCGGCTTCACCCGCTCCAGTTGCGGCTATGTCGGCTCCAGCGACGGCTACACGGATCTCTCCTCGCATCTGCGCATGACCTGGAACTTTGGTTGCGCGCTCGACGGCAACATCGCCCTCATGGGCGAGATCGATATCGCCAAACGACGCGAGTTCACCATCGCGATTGCGCTTGGTGACGGCCACCATTCCGCCCTCGCCTGCATGATGCAGGCGCTCTCCACACCCTTCGCCGAGCACCGCAAGCGCTTCATCGACGAGTGGCACCGCGCCCTCCCGCCCACCAGCCTCGCCAGCGCCTCCAACGACGATGGCAGGCTCATGCGCATCTCCCAGGCCGTCATCCTCGCCCACGAAGACAAGACCTACTCCGGCGCCTTCATCGCCTCCGCCTCCATCCCCTGGGGAGCCTCAAAGTCCGACGACGACCTCGGCGGCTACCATCTCGTCTGGACTCGCGACATGGTCCAGTCCGCCACCGCTCTGCTCGCCTGCGGCCGCACCGAGACCGCCCGCGGCGCGCTCGTCTATCTGGCCTGTTCCCAGCATCCCGACGGCGGCTTCGCCCAGAACTTCTGGATCGACGGAACCCCTTACTGGTCCGGCATTCAGCTCGACGAGGTGGCCTATCCCCTCATCCTTGCCTGGCGCCTCTGGAAGGTCGACGGCCTGGGCAAATTCGACATCATCTCCTTTGTCTCCTCTGCCTCGGCCTTTCTGGTGCGCTACGCTCCCGTAACCCAGCAGGATCGCTGGGAAGAGAACGCCGGTTACTCGCCCTCTACTCTCGCCGTCGTCATCTCCGCCCTCGTTTGCGCTGCGGACATCCTCCGCGCCCACGGCTCCGATGAACTCGGCACTTTCCTCGAAGAATATGCCGACTGGATCGAAGCTCACCTCGACAAGTGGACCACCACTATCAGAGGCATCCTTCACCCCGACATCCCGTACCACTACATGCGCATCCGCCCGCCAGCCGTAGGCGAATCCTTCCACAACGATCAGATTCCACCCGGCATGATCCACATTGCCAACCGTGCCCCCGGCGAGAAGTGCGACTTCGAGGCCCGCGAGGTCGTCGACGCCGGCTTCCTCGAACTCGTCCGCTACGGCGTTCGCCGCGCCGACGACCCGCTCATNNCCCTGCTGGCGTCGCTACAACCACGACGGCTACGGCCAGCGCAAAGACGGCGGCCCCTACATGGGCTGGGGACAAGGCCGCGCCTGGCCCATCCTCACCGGCGAGCGTGCCCACTACGAGCTTGCCGCCGACAACAACGTCAGCCCCTACATCACCGCGCTCGAGCGCTTCAGCTCCTGCGGCGGCATGCTCCCCGAACAGGTCTGGGACTACGCCGATCTCCCCTCCGAGGGCCTGTACTTCGGCCGCTCCGCCGGATCCGCGCAACCCCTCGTGTGGGCCCACGCCGAGTACCTCAAGCTCCTCCGTTCCGTCACCGACGGCAAGGTCTTCGACCGCATCTCCGTCGTCCAGGAACGCTACGCCGTAGCCAAAGACAAGCGCATCTTCCGTAGCCGTCTCGGGGTCTTTCGGGTCGGCCGCCCCATCTCGGCCGTAATGCAGGGCGGCACGCTGCGCATCATGGATGCGATTCGCTTCTCCGTCGTCTACACCACCGACAACTGGGCCACCCGCAAGGAGCTTGAAGCCCGCGTCGTCGGCTGTCTCGGCGCCTTCGCCGACATCCCAATCGCGGCTGACCAGACCGGCAGCATCGTCTTCACGCTGTACTGGCCGGAAGACAACCGCTGGCTGGGCTACAACTGCGAGGTCAAGGTCCATGCCGAAGTGCCCTCGCCGGGCACCGCCGCCGAAAAGCCCAAATTCTAGGCCAGGGCCTTGCGCAAATATCTGTCTTTTCGTCGCTGTCAACCCCCTCAACCACGCGGAATCTGCCTAATCCGATGAAAACAAGCCAAATAAAATCCTTCTAAACTTGGCAGAGTTACCCCCGCCAATTCGCTACAATTGAAGTAGGCCCGGGAGCAAATATCGCCAAACCTTGGGTCTTTACACCTAAGTCTTTTGAATTGAATACTTTGCCTGTAAAGTATCTGAATGGAATACTTTACAGACAGCCATTTTGCTAAGTATTGCAACCAGAGACTTTACAAAATCAGGGGGGGAGGGGGGGTACCCCACCCGGGGGCCTCTCGGGCGTGGCGGCTGGAGGCGCAGCCATCCGCTTGCTGACGCGCCTCTGGCGCTTGCCGTGAGAAAATAGTACAAATGATCTCTGTTTCTAATATCACGATGCGCTACGGCGCGAAGCTGCTCTTTGAGGACGTCTCGGTGACGTTCACCTCCGGCCGTCGCTACGGCCTGACCGGCCCCAACGGCGCCGGCAAATCCACTTTCATGAAGGTGCTCACCGGTGAGATCGACGCCCAGAAGGGCTCGGTCGTGCGCCCCAGGAAGTTCGGAGTCCTCAAGCAGGACCAATACGAGTTCGACGCCTATCGCGTCGTCGACACCGTCATCATGGGCAACAAGGCGCTCTGGGCTGCGATGGAAGAGCGCGAGGTCATCTACGACAAGCCCGAGATGACCGACGCAGACGGCTCCCGCCTGGGTGAACTCGAGGGCATCGTCGGCGATGAGGACGGCTACGAGGCCGAAACCAATGCCGCCGTCCTGCTCCAGGGTCTGGACATTCCCGACGAGCTCCACGAGCGCAAGATGAGCGAGCTGCAGGGTGGCCAGAAGGTCCGCGTTCTGCTCGCGCAGGCGCTGTTTGGAAATCCTCAGGCGCTGCTCCTCGACGAGCCGACGAACTATCTCGATCTCGAGTCGATCCACTGGCTGGAGGACTTCCTCATTCGCTACAACGGAACGGTCATCACCATCTCCCACGATCGCCACTTCCTCAACAATGTCTGCACGCATATCGCCGACATCGACTACGAGACGATCATCACCTACAACGGTGGTTACGACGACATGGTGTTGCAGAAGACCTCGGTCCGCACGCGCATCGAGAGCCAGAACGAGCAGCGTGAGAAGAAGATCGCCCAGCTCAACGACTTCATCGCCCGCTTCTCGGCCGGAACGCGCAGCTCGCAGGTGAACTCGCGCAAGAAGGAGGTCGAGCGCCTGGCAACGAGTGAACTGGCGCGCTCCAACATCGCGCGCCCCTTCATCAGCTTCAAGATGGAGCGTCCTTCCGGCAAGACCGTCCTCGAGTTCGAGGGCGTCAACAAGAGCTATACGCAGCCCAATGGCAAGACCGAACACGTCATCAACAACTTCTCCGCCTCGGTCACGCGCGGCGAAAAGGTCGTGTTGATCGGCCGCAACGGACAGGGCAAGACAACGCTGATCAAAGCTCTTCTGGCCAACGGCCCAGGAGTCGAAGAGACCGACGTCTCCATCGACTCAGGCAGCGTCAAATGGGGTCACGAAGCCCAGATCGGCTACTTTGCGCAGGATCACAAGGGCTCGATCCAGCTGGGCATGACAGCCCAGGATTGGCTGCACCAGTACGACCCCAAGGCCGTCAAGGAAGACATCCGGGGCATTCTCGGCCAGATGCTCTTCAAGGGCGAGGAAGGCCTCAAGAAGACCGACGCGCTCTCCGGCGGCGAGGCTGCGCGGCTGCTCTTCTGCAAGATCATGCTGCAGAAGCCCAACGTGCTGGTTCTCGACGAGCCGACGAACCATCTCGATCTCGAGAGCATCAACGCGCTCAACCAGGCGATCCAGAAGTACGAGGGAACAGTCTTTCTGGTAACGCACGATCAGGATCTCATCGAAGAGGCTGGAACGCGCATCTGGCACTTCGAAGGCGGCCCAACCGACTTCCACATCACGGATCACAAGGGCCCGTATGAGGAGTATCAGCAGCAGTTGGCAATGACCGCGAAGTAGTTCTGGCCGGGATACAATCGTTGGCATGGACACAGGACCGAAGCTATCCACCCAGAAGAACGTCCTTGGCCAGCGGCTCGAGACCTGCGGCCGTGACCCCGTGACTGGCTTCTATCGCGACGGCTGCTGCAACACCGGGCCCGACGATCCGGGCGTGCATACTGTCTGCTGCATCCTTACGGAGGAGTTTCTGGCTGCTTCCGCTGAACTCGGCAACGACCTCTCAACACCCATGCCGCAGTATGGCTTTCCGGGTCTCAAGCCCGGGGATCGATGGTGCGTCTGCGCCTCCCGCTGGCTGCAGGTACAGCAAGCCGGGGCTGCTTGTCCGGTGGTGCTCGAGGCCACGCATGAGGCCACGCTCGAGATCATTCCGTTTGAGATCCTCCTGCAGTATGCCGTGATCCCCGAGACGCTGCATTGAGCTGGACTTATGTCGTCTGCCCGGCGACAACCTGCTTTGCGTCCGATAGCGTTACCTTCACGTTCATCCGCTGCTGCCCGCGATAGATCGTCAACAGCACCGTATCGCCGGCGTGATGCGCGTTGAGTGCGTTCGACAGATCCTGGGGTGTCGTGATCCCCTGCCCATCACAGCCCACGATCAGGTCGCCACCCAGCATTACCTGGGTATTGCCCTTGTAGGCCAGCTGGTTGCCGCCGTGCAGACCGGCGCGCTCCGCCGCCCCACCGGGCAGTACACGCTCGATCAGGATGCCATAGTCGGCGGGCAGGCCGATCTGCTCCGCCTCATCCGGTCCAATCGGCAACGTGACGATGTCCAGCGACGGTCGCCGGGTCCGCCCATAGCGCATGAAGTCTTCGAGTACAGCCTTGGCCGTCGAGATTGGAATGGCAAAGCCAATGCCGGCCGACTGGTCCGCGCCGCCATTCGGGTTCGACGCGATCATCGTCGTAATGCCGATCACCTCGCCGCGCGAGTTCAGCAGTGGTCCGCCAGAGTTGCCTGGGTTCACCGACGCGTCGGTCTGGATGGCGTCCTCAATACGATTGCCCGAGGGCAGCTGCACCGACCGAATTGCCGAGATGATGCCGCGCGTCATCGTGCCGGAAAAGCCAAACGGGTTGCCAATCGCATACACGCGCTGGCCTACGACAAGATTGTTTGAGTCCGAAAGCGTCGCCGGCTGGAAGTCCTTCACACCATGAATCTGCAGTAGCGCAAGGTCGTGGACACGGTCGACACCGATCACCGTCGCCTTGAATTTCTTCTTGTTCCACAGCGTCACCTCGACCGCCTGCGCGTTGTCGATGACGTGGTCGTTGGTCAGAATGTGGCCCTGATTGTCGACGATAAAACCCGAGCCCTGGCCCTGCTGCGGCACCGGCTGCAGAAAGAAGTCGCAGCAGACAACGGCCGTGCTGGTGATGTTGACCACCGAGGGCAGCGCTCGCTTGTAGACCGCGATATTCTGCTGCTCTTCGGTGTCGAATGCGGGTGCAGCGTGCGCCTCGGTGAGCGAGAAATCGCCAAGCGGGCCGCTGATGTCCGTGGTCATCGTGCCGTCCCGCAGGCCGAACTCGTGGTGCATCAACCCGGCCAGCGCGCCGGTGGGGAACCAGCGTGTGGAGAGGTAATAGAAGCCGCACAAGATCAGGAGAACCAGAACAACGGGACGCAGTTTCATCGACCAGGAACCTTTGCAGCGCAGGAAGCGCGTACATCCTCTATTTTAGACGCGTATACAACCTAGTTTCGAGCTGCAAACCGCACTGTATAGCTATGTTTCGTTGCGTTCCAGCTCGAGGAGCTGCCGTTTGCGCTCGATTCCCCAGCGATAGCCGGTGAGGGAGCCGCTGACGCCTACGACTCGATGGCAGGGGACCAGAACGGAGACGCGATTGAGGGCGCAGGCGCGGGCTACGGCGCGGGTCGCCTTGGGGTTGCCCAAATCGCGGGCCAACTGGCTGTAGCTGCGCGTTTCTCCTCGCGGAATGGACCTGAGCGCCTGCCACACGCGCAGTTGGAAGGCGGTTCCGCGCAGGTCCAGGGCCAGTTCGTGCCCCGAGTCCGGATTGCCCTGGGCTACCGTCGCGACCGCCGCATCCACGAGCCCCGCGAGCGATGGATCGCGCCGCAGCGCAGCCAGGGGAAACTCCTGGCGCAGGCTCGCCTCAGCCTCGGCCGACGTGGCTGCCAGGGCCAGCCAACACAGCCCGCGGGCTGTCGAGCCCACCACCAGCCATCCAAAGGGCGAACGGGCAGTGGTGTAGCCGATCTGCTCGCCTCGGCCTCCCTGGGCAAAGCGCAAGGGCGTCATGCCCAGCGCCGCGCCCTCGTAAGCGCGACTCGATGAGCCGAATCCGGCTTCATAAATTGCGTTGGTCACGGAGCCTCCTTGCTTGAGCGCGTTGCGCAGATTGCCGGCGCGCAAAGCCCGCTGATATTGCAGCGGACTTGCGCCCAGCCGCTGCTTGAAAAGCCGCTGCACGGTGAAAGGGCTCAATCCTGCCAGGCGGCCCAACTCGGCCAGCGGGACGGGACGGTCGAGATTGGCCTCGATGTGAGCGCGAATCTTCTCCAGAGGGCTGCCGCACACGGTGGTGGGTTTGCAGCGTTTGCAGGGGCGGAAACCGGCGGCGCGCGCCTCGTCCGCCGAGCGGAAGAAGAGGACATTGGCCCGCAGCGGCCTGCGGCTCGTGCAACTGGGGCGGCAAAAAACACCGGTAGTGGTGACCGCATAGAGGAAGGCGGCTTTGGTGTCGCGGGCAAGAACCTGCCGCCAGGCTGTCTCTGGATCAATGGCCGGACTGATGGAGCAGCCGCCGCTTGCGCCTGCGATTTGGGGCTTCCCGCTCATGTGAACCATAGTCGCTTACGAAGCGGGTAGTACGCCATCCGGATCTTGCGCGCAATTCCGATAGAGGAAGATCAATCTTGCAGCGGCGAAGGGAGCCTCGGCGGCGGGAAGGCAACCGGGCGGGAGGGCCAGACCTGGGCCACTCGCCGGTTAACGAATTAATTACCTGCAAGGTCTTGAAAATATAAAGGGGGGGTGGGGGGCACCGGAAACCGGTTGAGACAATTTCTTTCTGCCCCGCCTCTACTCCTTTTTAGTTTGCACGAAGGGAAGGTAATTTTCTGCAAGGCGAAATCTCGATCCGAGACAAACGGCTGGTCGGGAAATGGGAGACGGCTGGTCGAGGCTCGTGGT
>PLHC01000077.1 GCA_003138795.1 Granulicella sp.
CAAACTACCGGGACCACCTCACCACAAGGATCTCTGCCGGGAATAGTGCTGGTTGCAGGTGCGGGCTCACACGAGGCACTTATGGGCGTGGAGCCGTGGATGTTGAACGTAAGCAACCGACAAACCGTATGGTTGACAAAGAGTAGTCGTTGGGCAGCGTGTTTTCTATTGGCGGTTGCCCCAAGGCGGTGGGTGTGATCGCCGAGGCGCTGAACGGAGCGGTTGGCAAGTTCTGGCGGATCTTCTGGATGACGATGGTCAATCGAATCATGCCGGAAGCCATGCCCGCGGTGACCTATTTTTACACCGCCATGTACCGCCGCTCGCGCGGCGCTACATGGCCTATTTTTGCTCCGGCGCTCATCTGCCGCCGTATTCGCCTGACCTGAACCCTATCGAAAAGGCTTGGTCCAAGCTCAAACTACGGCTCCGCTCGGCCGAAGCACGCACCCAAGAAGCCCTCGATCAAGCTATCTCCGAACTGCTACGACAAATCACTTCAGAAAACGCCATAGCGTGGTTCCGTCATGGACTCGGAACTCTATAGACTTAGTGCAAATGTTCTAAGGCCCCTCCGTACCGTTTGGTAAACACCTCGACTCCGGGATGCCCGGTGAGAGCATTGCATTATCTGGAATCCGCCAATAAGGCCAGGCATCTTCCGTAACTATTTGCTTTTCGATTGCAGGATCACGCGATAACCGCTACTGTGCAGGAGCTATATCGTGAGATGCCGTCTGCGATAGAACACAGCGAAACCGAGCAAACCGGTAGCGAGGAGAAAGATGGAGCCAGGCTCGGGAACAGGAGAGACGCCAATGTAGTTCTGAGGCGTACCATCAGTTGATGGGTTTTGGCTACCTGCGTTAGCCGTGTACAACAAGTATTGACCGTCATCAAATGTCGCACTACCTCCTTCATCCGCAGCGGACACCGCGGTTGCCGCATCGCTGAGCAACGTGGGGTCGATAGAAGTAGTGGGAACGGAGCTCGGGTTGGCGGCAGAGAGTTCCCATATCGCCTCCTGAATGTCATTCGTCGTATAGGTGCTATCCCCAAGCAGGCTGAACAGATAAGCATCTTTCTGGGCTGCGACAGCAGAAGTTGTAGTGATGGGGGCGACTGTTGCGGTCCACGATTCACCTTGCCAAACTTCGTTGTCGTAACTGACACACATCAAAGATGTTAGCGTGCTTGATCCGTTGATATTGAAGTAGTAGGGATAAATGTAGTCTGTCCGTTGTTGGCTCCGCCAACACTGTTGAATGTCATGGAAACGGTATCTGCATAGCTTACCGTTGAAGCCAAGGCCAAGCCAAGAGTCAGAGCCGAAAGCCTTAATAGAGTCTTCATTGTGAATTCCTCCTTTTGCTATCTAATCGTTGCCAAAGCTAATGACCAATAATTGGTGGTCAGGTTTCGCTGGCTGCAAAGACCTTCGAGTTCGGCTGTGCATTTCACTTCAAGCAATTCACCGGCCATTACGTGAGGCATGGCTTCTTTGCTAAAAAGCCATACATCGCAGTAGCAGGCGTCATACGAGGTGCGCCTGCTCGGACCCGTGTGCACCCATGGTGGAAAATAGTTACCATCGATGGTCGTTAAATGTTTACCCTTTTTCGCGCTCCATCATTACCTATAACGGTGACGCGACTGCATTCGCTATGTCGTTACCGTTGGATACGCGAAGGTAACGTGACTATGGATGGATCAGCGAAATTCCACAAATTCACCGTGGCTTAGTTTCTGGGTTTGGGTCAGGACTCTTCACGTCCTTGTTGACGGCTATTTCTTTCTTCTGCATGGTGCTAGTTCCAATGCTGATCTACACCTGTGCCGCCAGTGGCTGGTGGTGTGAGCCGGGATCGTCAGAGATAGCAGCGCCTATTAGCGGAGGTGACCGCTTAGAAAATCCGATTAGAACGTGCCATCTTCAGCAGGGGGCTTTGGATGAGTTGGCGCCTTTGGTGAGGTCCGGGAAAGCGCGTGAGGAGCTTTCGTGGCCCTGGGTGTAGGCGGCATCACCGTAATTCTTGGCGGAGCCGGCGGCACTGGGGGCAGGGACGCAACCGTACTGCGTCTCACCGTCACATCTCCGTCGGTCGTCGCGATGGTCACCGCCGGTCCACCCGCAGCAACCCGCCCTCGCAGCGTGTGTACACCGTCGCTCCGCTCGGGCGTAAGGCCGAAGTCATTTTCCATGTCTCCGTTTCTAGTTTGGGCGTTCAGCTCAAACCCCACACTGCCTGGCAGTCCGACGTCCACGGATCCATGCTGATTGTGAATTGAGATGGCATCCAGCGGCGCAGCGTTCGTCAGCTCTATCGATCCATTGCGATTGGACACATCCACGCTACCCTGAACCCGGTCCAGCGTGATGTTCTTGTCCTCCGTCTTCAAGACCACCGGTCCCAGCAACTCGCTCGCATCCAGGCTGTCTCTATCTACGCTGAACTCCTGGTCCAATCGCGCTGCGCTGAACTGCGTCCGGGTGGTACTGAAGTGAACTGCGCCGTTTACGTGCTCCAGATGTGTCGATCCGAAGAAGTCGCCTTGCAGCATCAGGTCGCCGGTCACCTCGGAGATCTCGATGTCGCCGCTGTGTCCTTCGACTGACACCGGCCCGCGAATGCTATGCAGCGTGACGCTCGCATCGTCGTCATTCACGTGCAGGGTAACGCTGTTGTCTATGCCATTCACCTCCACATCGCCATTGTTGGCGGAGACCGTCACCGGAGCTGACATCTCGTTGACGGCTACATCGCCACGATCCGCCTGAATTGTGACTGGCGCAGAGCGTGGTATTTCTACAGTGAGATCTGCCTCACCACCTTCTACCGAATTAACATTGAGCGACAAGATCCCGTTATTGCTCGAAAACGTTGGCTGCAGTTCCTTTGCTTTCTGCTCAGCATCAGAATCCTTCCATGCGTACGTCTGCGTGTGTACGTTGACATGAACCTGTCCATCGCTGCTCGAACCCGAGACCGTCACGTCGCCATGCGGGTTGCGAATCACCAGTGCGGACGCAGCCGACATAGCCCAGGTCGTTGAACTGTCTGCGTCGTGGCGGTCGCCGAATAGATAATCCAGCTTGGTGTAGCCATGGCCGAGGGGATGGTCGCGCCAGTCCAGCCCATATTCCAGTGAGCGTGACGCCACGCCCGCCAACGCCAGCAGGATCAGCAGAAATATCACACCGCCGCCCATTACTCGCACCTGGCCTGCGGCGCTTTCCCGCTGCTGGTCGATCGTCCACTCTATGAGAAGAACTATGCCGGCCGCGATCAGCACAGCTGGCCACCAGCGCCCATACCACTCGATCGACCGCCCCCATGAGAGCTTGCCCATCTGCGCCAGCAGAAATACTATGCCCACGCAGAGAATAATCAGTGGCCCCACGATAGACCCGCGCCGCAGGCTGCGCCGCTGAGCCCGCAGTTGATGGCGCAGGGCGCGTTGCTGTGCCTGCTGTAATCTTGCCTGGTCGCGCAGCACCTGTCTTTGCGCTCGCAGGGCATCGCGGCCGTACACGGGTGGGTATTGTCCTGGAGGTGGGGGCGGAGGATAGGAGCTCATCTTACTGTCCACCCTTCGTGCCATCAGGATCGGTCTTGGGGCCATCGCCGTCGACCGCTGCCCAAGCCGCTCGCGAACGAGCTTCTTCGGCTTGCGCATCGACCGCACTGGCAGGCCCCGGAGACGCTGTAGCTGCTGCCGGAGGCCTATACCCCGAACTAGCACCCGCAGTGCGCTCCAGCAGCAGCAAGGCTCCGAACACAATCAGCAGTACGGAGCAGGTCAGCCCAGAGGTCACCATAAAGTTGGCTGCATGCAGGGCTAACATCACTGCCAGCACCATCAGGATCACCGGCCAGCGGATGATGCACACCAGCCTTGCGCCTGAATGCAGTCGACGCGTAAACAACCACACCGAAAGGCCCGCGAAGAGCACTGGAGGCCACCACCGCTCCGTGAGTTTCCAGTCCGGAAGCAGATTCGCTGCGAGAATCAACACGCCGAGGCCGATCAGCCAGAGTGCGCCTGTCGGAAACCGTCGCGCTGCGAGATCCGGTGTTACGTCTGCAGCTGGCGGAACTAAAGGCGGACCCGCGAACGCCGTCGGCGGAACATACCCAACCCAATCGGGGACCGTACCAACCGGAGCCGTGTTCATCGGCGCATATCCTGAACCCGGAGCCGTGTTCACCGGCGCATATCCTGAATCCGGAGCCGTGTTCACCGGCGCATATGCTGAACCCGGAGCCTGATCCACCGTCGGAGCCGTGCTGGGAGTCTGTGGCGTGCCACTCCCATCGACCTTCACCGGACCCACGACTCCCCAGTTCTTCCCAAACCCCATGCGCTCGCCGATGTCATTGAAGCCAAATGCATTCGGCAGCGGCAGGCCATCGCGCCGCGCGACTGCCGTGTGGTGCGCCTCAAACGCCATGTAGAAGATCCATCCGGCCACAAACAGGCCGAAGATACCGTTTACGTTGTCCGATAGCGAGACCAGGACGGCGAAGATGATCAGATGCACGATGCCCTTGGCGAACTGGCCGTTATACATGGCGCCGACGCCGGGAATGAATCCGAGTATCGCTGCCAGAACCGGACTCGGCTCGTCGGCCACCGCAGCCTGTGGCGGAACAGCGCTATAGGGTGGAACCGTCGCATAGCCTGAGGTTGGGGTCGTCGCTCCCACGCGTGCAGCCAGGCATGGCTCGCAGAAGACGCCCGTGCCCACCGTCCGCACGGTTGCCTGCGTCAGCGGCTTCCCGCAGTCCTGACAGAAGCCCACCCGCGGTGCGTCGCTCTGGGTTCCGCTCTGGGTNNCTCTGGGCGGCACTCTCAGGTGCGCCACTGGATGTCTCAGTTGAGGTCCAGCTATCCGTTCTTGTTGTGTCGTTGCTCATCGTTGCAAGTCCTTCCTTACCGATGTCCCGCCGGGGTTGGATCACCCAGCGCGTCATCGCTGCGCAGTTCACTCAACCGCGATTCCACCTGATATACCGCACGATTGTTCTGGAACATCCGTGTCACCGAAGCGTCCGCATCAGCCACCGCCCGTTTCAGGGCTGACG
The DNA here is from genome assembly GCA_003138795.1 of Granulicella sp. Lineage (GTDB taxonomy): Bacteria > Acidobacteriota > Terriglobia > Terriglobales > Acidobacteriaceae > Granulicella. The sequence goes on from PLHC01000077.1 coordinate 5,088, forward strand.
GAGTAAAGTCTGACGCCCGCAGATCGCGCAACCGCACGCCGGCGAGGTTCAGTGTCAGTGCGATCGAAAAGAACGCCATCGCTGCCGTCATCGCCAGGCGCGGCTGGAATATTGCCCGCGAATTTTCGATCGAGAACAC
>PLHC01000061.1 GCA_003138795.1 Granulicella sp.
CCGCGAAAAACCTTGGGCTTTGAAACCCCGGCGAGTAAACTGCAAGCCAGTGTTGCATCGACCAGTTGAGCCCGCCCCGACATTTCAGGCAACTCGGAACTTCCGAATTTCCGGTCACTCGGGAGCAAAGCGGAGTTGTTGAGCTTGTACGAAGCTCGATGAGCGCATTGGCGATTTGGCATCGACCGAGCCAATGGACTGTAACCTGCAGGTCGCCGAGCGTGGTGCGTGCGAAGACCTGCCGAAGAGCGTCTTGGCCTTACACATCCATGACATTGCTCCACTGAAAGGGTCTTTGTTCATCGACAGAGCGATGCCCACCGGAGGTTCATCTCCCGGCGCTCGGCGTCTTCCGATAATCGAGCGAAAACACCCCTGCTCCCATCATTAAAATCGCGCACAATCCAAGGAACATCGAGAAATCCGTGCGCGCCTCATGTAGTGTCGCCCACAATCCCTGCGTAAGCAGCATCGGAAATTTGGTGGTGACAATTGCCACCGCAATGTCGATCAGCAGAAGCACAGAAGCCAGCGAGGTGAATAACCCGAGAATTAAAAGAGTGCCACAGATGATCTCCACCACTCCCACAAAGGGAGCGGAGAACTGAGGCCAGGGAATGCCGATCTTCGCGAAACGGCCTGTACCCAGAGCGACCGGAAAGAGAAACTTTTGGATACCCTCGGAGAGAAAGACCCAACCTACAAGGATGCGAACTAGCAGGATGCCCCAGGAGAGGCGGCGTGAAGAATCTTGCGGAAGCGTCGGCATTGTGAACCTCCGTGCGGACTCAAAGATAACTACGTTCTTTCAAAAGAGATCAACGACGGGCGGAAACGTCAGCAATAGGCTCAAGCCGAGCAGCGCGAGAGCAATAGCAGCGATACGCCCTGCGTCGACCGTCCGGTTCCGCCAGCGCCATTCCAAAATAACCCACGAGACAAGTCAAATCAGGATGGCACCTGTGGTGACGCCCGAGAGCGGGCCAGTCGGTTTGTAGAAAATGAGGCTGTTCTTGACGGCTGCCAACTTGTCGCCGGCGCAGGCCAGCACCGCCAGGGCGAAACAGCCAATACCCGCCGCAAGAATGGCGGCGGCGCCGGACCCGTTTGTCAGGGCGGGAGCGTTGGGTGAGGCGGCTCTGTTCGGCATGTTCATTTTTTTGCTCCCTGGCTCAGTTGAATCGTGTGACCCCCCTGAACCGGCGCGTACTTGTTAATTTAATCATCGCGCCACAGAAACCCGCGATCCCCGCCGCAACAAATGAAGCCACGGCAAAGGAGAGCACCGCAGCGCGTAGCTGCCGATGGTTTTTGAGGTCGCGGCCATACTTGATGAAGACAAACGCGACCATCGTGATCGAGATGGGAGCTAACCAGGCGACGTGTTCCTTCCACTCCATCCCGAGAGAGTGCCAGGCGATGGTCGTGGGACTGGACATCAGCAGGCGTTGCGGGAACATAGAGAGGTCAGTTGTCCCCGGCGGGGGCGCGGCGCGATACCACGGGTAGACGACATACGCTCCAGTCAGCACAGCGGCCCATGCGAGGACCACCATCGTGAGGAGGTAAATCTTAAGAAATCGTTCTTGACCGGGAGTGGATTCGGATGAGGAGGAGGTGATGGCGAAGCGATACAGCTCCACGAGCATACCGGAACACGCTAGAAGATAGAGTGCACCGAATCCCAAGCCGTGTATTAGAGTCCAAAGAGCGCGTGCCGTAATTTCCATTTACTATCTCCTTCCTGCGGTCAGCCGTGAAGCCGGCATAAAGCCGCGGGTCATTGAAATCCCGTTGCATTCATAGGCTCTCGTAACCAGGCATTGTCCATGTCCGGTTTCTTCTTGTCCTTTCCCCAAGTCCAGTACATGCCGACATAGGCGTAGTTCTCCGTCTGGCCCGCAACAGAGTGGCCGTAGCTAAACAAAAACTGCTCCCCTTCATGATGCTTCAGGTGATATACACCACCCAGATCAATCATCGTCGAAGCTTCTGTCTGCGGCGTGGCGAAGCCTTCACGCCCATGGGCAAAGACCTCGCTGCCTAACTCAAACCGCTCCCCAAAGGTGTATTTCACCAGGAATCCGCCATACGGGAAGTTGCGGTACTGGGTTTGCGGGACGAGAGTTTCCCCAGCACCCCCATCCAGGAGCCAGTGCCCGATATTTTTTTGGAACCAGACGGGAAGCTTGTACCAAACCTTTCCTACGCCGAGTCCCTTGTCATAGCTACCGGTTGGCATTTCGAACATGGTAAAGGTGCCGATCTGGGGAATATACTTCGACTCTTTGATGTAGGCGATCTTTGCGCCCAATTCCATATCGGTCAGTCCAAAAGCACTGGGTCCGGTTCCTCCGGGCAGGTAGACAGGGTTATTTGATGGCGCGATCACGCCGTAGGGCAGGATGGCGTGCAGTTGTACCCTGGGAATGGCGCCCCAGTTAAACTCGACGGCTGGCCCAGTGGCATCGGTCTCCGCCGGCGTCCCGTCCGTGCTGCCAAAGATGTAGAACTCGTAATGATGCAGGTCCACCGGCACCGGATCGTCTGTTTGATACGGAGGTCCCTGCGCCCACAGGCGTGAGCCGACCAGCATCAGAAGAAAGAACAGCATCAGTTTCAGGCAACGACCCCAACCCTTCATCGGCGTTTCTGGCCTCCACCAAGATTGAGATATGCTGTGGCGATCGAAGTTCGATATTACACTATCGGTATTCGATTCAGGTTAAAGCGGAGGTATATTTGATCTGTGTCCAATCATCAGCGGGAACTCCTTTTCGGCCTGATACGGATTCATGTACTCGTACATGCCTCCCACGAGCCCATCTTTGGGCTTGCGATGATGGAGGAGCTGGCGCATCACGGGTATCGCATCGGTCCCGGAACCCTATACCCGCTCTTGCATGGCCTGGAACGCAGCGGTCTGTTGAAGTCTGCCCTCAAAAACGTTGGAGGGCACAGTCGCCGGGTCTATAAGATCACCTCTGCCGGCAAGAAGGCTTTAGAAAAGGCCCGAACGAAGGTTGACGAGTTGCACCACGAGCTTCACGAAGAGCATCCTCGGAAGATCTCGCCGCTGGGCGGCAATGCTGGAAGGAACCAGTCCTAAACTACAAGTCATGTTTGACGACGACGGCAGATGCGTCCGATGCAATTGAAGGTATGAGCCATTGGAAAAGGAGAGTTGCGCCAAAGGCTCCCGCAGATGCCGCGGCAATGAACCCAGGTGTATCAGCCGGCCGTATGCCAGAGACGGTATTTGTCTCGCAACGTGCGCGGTCATGGTGGGATTGGCGAACGATGTAGAGGCGGTGAACCAATTCGCCGCTGTGATAGATGTGCCGACGGCAAACGGCACCGCAAGAGGTGAGTCCGCGCGCATCCCATAGGCGCTGAGGTTGCCACGATGTGAGTAGTCATGGCTGAAAGCACGGCCGTGATGGTGTGCGTGCGAGGGGCGAGAGCTCTGGTGGAGATCGATGCGGCGCCTGCGGCGTTGATGGCAGCCTTTCCGATGGAGTTGCGCCCATCTTAAAAGGTCACTCCATCGGGGGTCGCGCCGATTACGATGCTACTGGCTGCGGCGGTGAGGGAGACCGCTGCCATGCGACAGAAGAGTAAACACAAAAGCAGATTACCCAAGAGCGTGTTGGGTCTGCCAGACCTCGACCATTCCCGGTCGTCTGTTCTTCAGAGCCTGGGATCGGCCGCCTCACAGCGGACCTATGGGGGAGTTCCGTTCGCGGAGACTTCGAGCCGATTGTCTCTCAAGAGACATTTGCGCGTGTGCAGAGTGTGCTCACAGGTCGTGCCCCCGCACCCGTCCCGCACGTTAGAGACCGTGAGGACTTCGCGTTACGTGGTTTGATTCTCTGCCCTGATTGCGACAAGCCTGTGACCGCGAGCCGTAGCACAGGCAAACTCGGCAATAAGTTTGGCTATTACCGATGCCACAGGGTGAAGGGTCACATGAATGTAGGCGCGGGAACCATCGAGGCTGCGTTTATCGAGCTATTGGAGCGGCTTGTACCTAAGCCTGAGCGCATGGCGCTCATCAAGCGAGTCTTCGCGAAGTGTGGAACGGACGGAGACAGGCAGCGGGGTCTGAGGCGCTGTCATACAAACGAGAACTAGCCAGGTTGACGGTGCGCAGAGAGAGTGTTGTCTCAGATGGCAGACGGCGTACTAGCCGCCGAAGACTTTGCCACGCTGCACAGAAAGACGAACGAAAGCATAGCGGAGGTGAGCGCAAGATTAGTCCTCTGTGAGGCTGACGAACTTGATATAGACACCGCGCTCGGCTATCTGGCCTCAATCCTTTGGAACACCTCTGCCGTATGGAAAACCACCGATCTACGCGGGAAACTGACAATTCAGAGGAGATTATTCCCCGATGGGTTGCGATGGTCTAATGGGAGCTTTGGAAGACCTCAAACGCACTCAATCTATACCCTATTAGCTTCGGATACAGTGGATGCTGGTGCCTTGGTTGCCCCCCAGGGATTC
>PLHC01000130.1 GCA_003138795.1 Granulicella sp.
GTAGATGCAAAATCCGCCGACGTGGATCAGCAATCGCTTCAGAATATTCTCCCGTCCGCGCAAGGTGCAGCGTCGCATTCCACCGGTCTGGTAGCAGTGGGCAAAGCTGCGTTCGACGAACTCTCCTCGCCTTCGCGAGGGCCTTTGAAAGAGCGAGACCCATCCATCGCGAAGTGCGCGATGAATGGGTCTCACCCTGTTAGTTAGTTGGTCCCAGCCCGGATGCTCCTTGCGTCCTTACTGAGCGGGCTGCGTAACCGCATTCTGCTCAAGAGTGACCGCAGTCTGTGCCAACAGTCTGCCGTTCACTGTTGCGCCAGTCTTAACCGCGATCAGTGTTTGACCTAGTAGTACTCCCTCAAAGTGCGCAGTCGTTCCAATGGCCACACCGCCGGCAGCCTGCCAGAAGATGTTCTTGGCCAGTGCGCCGCCGGCCAGGGTTACGCGTGTAGCGCTGGCTTGGGTAATTTGTCCCGCTATCTGGAAGATCCAAACGTCGTTTGGTCCACCCGAGAGCGTGACGCTGTTTGAGATGAGTACATTACTGCTCCACTTATAGAGGCCAGGAGCGAGGGTTAGCCCGCCAATCTGTCCTGCGCCCAGTTCAGTGGAATCGGGTAACGATCGTCCGGCGGCGTCGGTGTATGCAATTCCCATGTCGCCGATAGCGCCGGTCAGGTAGGACGCGTTGGTTATCCTGCATGGAAGAGGACCAGCCGCATCGACGGTGTAGATGATTCCCGTCGCTACTTCTGGGCAACTGAGAAGGATCGCAGCACCGCTGATGGGACTGGATCCAACATTTCCATTGATGACAGAGGCATACACATCGGTTACTCCTGTCTCCGACAGGATAGCGAAGGTACCGGCTGTTCCGAGGTTTACCGGCGCCTGGCTGGTAAACGGTACGTTCTTGGTGGTAAAGCTCCAGGTAACTGGACTGGCCAATGCAATGCCAGCGGTATTTGCGGCCGTGGTCGTGACAGTGGCGACATAGCCGGTATTCGGGTTGAGCGCGGGCGCGATCGGCGTAAAGGTTGCCACCGTGTTTGTAACATCCATGGCGACGGTACCGGGTACGTTATTTCCCGATGCGTCCGCGAGCGTGAACGTAAGCTGCTGTCCAGCCTTCAACGAGTCGATTGTTGCCGGATTCATTGGCTGGCTGAAGGTCGCGGTCGGTGACGTGCTGGTCACAATATTCTTACTGCTATTGATGCTCGTCGGTACACTCGTGGCGTCGTTACTTGGATTAGTGGATATCACCGCTGGAGCGGTTTGTGCGATTAGGCTGCTGCTGAAACCACCTGCGCATCCGGCCAGGAGTACTGCCATAAAAGAGGTGCGTGATTTGACTAACTTCCCGAATTTATACATTTACTTCCCGCTCCTCATTCGCGCGGGAAGCGGTACGGCTATAATAGCCAGCCCATCCGCATACACAGATATCCGCTTCATCTTCTTGGGTATGTCCTGCACTTATATGGCGATCAGCACAATGAGATGTGCCGAAGGAAACCAGAGTTGTCCCGCTCTATCCAACAGCGCACGAAATGTGCGCTGACATCCGGGCTGCAAGCAGATTGCCTCTTATAATCTGGTTCCCACTTAGAACTGCTGGGGCGGCGCAGACGTCGTTGCAAAACCGCAAACAGGTCGCTATACTTATGCTTGGCAGGGCGGGAGTAGCTCAGTGGTAGAGTGCTTCCTTGCCAAGGAAGATGTCGCCGGTTCGACCCCGGTCTCCCGCTCCAACAACATCCTCATCTTGCGGCTCGCATGGCAGTACACTGCACACAATAATCAGGTGTGTCATGCACTTGGAGAGAGCGGTGTGTGTGGGTTGAGGCGCGGTACCCAAGTGGTAAGGGAGAGGTCTGCAAAACCTTTATGCGTCGGTTCGATCCCGACCCGCGCCTCCAAATTTCCCCCAATAGAATCAAGCAAATCAGCAGGTTATGGCTGATTTGCACACACATTCACAGGTGTGTCTTTTCGTGAATATTCGTGTCTTTTCTGCAATTTTCGTCCGCTTTCGTGCAGGGGGGCGGACCAAAAGCGGACGGGAATCCGCCCCTAAGAGAGCGAAAAACGCCAGTACGCCGGTTCTCAACCCGAGCACCCAACAGTGAATTGTTTTGGATTTACGTTCGCAGAACATCCGCTGGTGCGAGGACTCGATTTCCACTTAGACCGGGAGCCCTTGGCAAGAGAGTGTTAGGAAGAAAGAGCTGAGCCGGGTCGTTACCGCTGAGGTTGGGGACGCGGCTGCTGCTTCCCCTCCCTCACCTTGCGATCGAAGCGCTTCATCGCCGCCTTCGTGTGCTCGGCTACCCGGATTGTCGCTGAGCGCATTGACGATTTGTCGTCAAGCGGGCTGTTCCCTCCGAGAAGCGCGCTTGCCGGTACTAACGAGACTCTTCTCCTGAAAGACCTTCTGAGACTCGCGTGACGGTCATAGTCGGGTATGCCCTCTGGGTCGTGGCGATCACTCAGTGCATGAGGGGCGCCACTCGATCTATTCTGAAGCCCACCCTCTCGCATCAAATCTGGTTATGGCCCCAAAGCTCACCGACATGTCGACCTGGATTGGACGAACCGGAAAGGATGGTTTGCGTTCCTTCACCGATGAAGACGGCAACTTTTGGCTTGAGCAGAACGCGACCAAGACCTCCAAGTGGGCGAAGCTCGCTAGTAAAGGACACGACGTGGCGTGGGAGTTCGGCGCTAACCGCCGCTATACAGGTCGCATGCTGGTCGATGGCGGGATCCTCACATCGTCAGAGGCTACGAAGAAGTTTTTGACTCCCGGGCCTAAGACCTCGTCCAAATGACGGCTCCAGCGCCTATCTGCGATAACAGGCCAATGCGCGTTCTCAGATCAGATGAACTCGAAACGTGCATTGGCGATTTTCCATCAGTTGACGACAGCAATGCCTACGGCAACTCCCTAATGGCCAACTTATGAGGCCCGATCTAGTCATTGCACAACAGGAGTAGTGCTCAGGCGTGGATCAGGGCCTCGTACAACTCTTCGAGGACTGCCTGCAGGTGAGCTTTGGGAAGGAGCTTGGGCCGGAAGTGGCTCTCGAGAATGACCGCGCTCAGAATGGCACCCATGATGGCCAGCCGACGCTGTACCGCTGCCCGCGTCGCCGTATCCAGATCGTCACCAAACAACATCTCGATAAAATCATCTCCGGAAGATTTGAACAACAGGTCATACAGGTGCTGCAGCCTCTCGCGCGAACGCGGCTGCCGCAGCGCATACAGCTTAAATTCCAACATCAGCGTGCCCCAGGAATGGTCACTTACCTGGGTCGCGATCCAGCGCTTGAAGATTTCTGGCCGTTTGCTTACTTCGGGCTCAGCCTCGATCACCTTACGTACGGCGGTGAACTTTGTGAGTACTCGGTGCTCCATGAGCGCCAGAAAAAGATCCTCTTTGCTGGAGTAATGCGCATAGATCGCGCCCCGGGTGTAGCCAGCGCGGGCCGCCACCTCTTTGAGTTGCGTCTTCTCAAAGCCCTGTTCAGAAAAGATTGCCTCCGCCGCATCCAAAATCTTAGACTGCGTTTCCTGCGTGCGTGCCTGATGTTTGTTTTGGAGCGGTGATTGGGACATTCATGATCCTCATTGACAAAGCATATCGCCGATTTCATAATAAATACAGACACGTATGTATTTCTCTAAAAACAATCACCAAGCTAGTGCCACTACAGCGCCTTCAATCCTGCGCTGCCCGCGCGCCATTGCGGCGGCTCTCGTGATGATCGCGACTACTCCTGGCGCAGGTTGGGGGCAGAACCAGCCCGGATCCGGCACACGCGCCATACAACTTCCGCTCTCTGGGCGGCAGCAAAGTGGAGCCTCCGTACAGCAGTCGGCTACGCCATCGACCGCGTCGAGCGTGAATACGCTGAACACACAGGTGAACGTACAAGGCGCCTATACCGGCAGCGTGCTCGATCCGAATCCGCCTACCGGTTCTCTCACGCTCACCTTGGCAGATGCCGTACGCCGGGGTCTTCAGTTCAACCTTGGTCAGATCGACGCCGCCGCCGCCTCACGGCAGGCTCAGGCGCAGCGTATCTCAGCGCGTAGCTCTCTGTTGCCCAATCTCAGCGCCAGTGTCTCTGAGGACGCCGCCAAGGTGGATCTCCAGGCGGAGGGCTTCAGTGCCAGCGCCTTCGGTGGCTCCTCAGCCTTCAGCTTTCCTACTACGGTGGGGCCATTTCACTACTACGACCTCCGGGGATCGCTGCAGCAGGACGTAATGGACTTCACCGCGATCCACAACTACCGTTCGGCGCGGCAGTCTGCCGACGCCGCGCGCCTGGACGCGCGTCAGGCACGTGAGGAAGTCGTGCTCGCCGTCACCGGCACCTACCTGCAGCTGATGGCAACTACCGCGTTGATCGATGCGCAGCGGGTGGAGGTGCAGTACGCCGAAGCAAGTTACAAACAAGCGCGCGCACAGGCGGAGGCGGGCACCAAAGCCCCTATCGATGCCAATCGCAACCTGGTGGAGCTGCAGACGGAACAGCAGCGTCTACGCTCCCAACTTGGCGACCAGCAGAAGCAGCAGAACGCGCTGGCCCGCCTGATCGGACTGCCGCTCGGCATCGACATCGACATCACAGAAAAGCTGGAAACCCTCCCCTCCGACACCGCGCCCGTGGAAGAAGCTGTGCGTCGCTCCTGGTCGCAACGGCAGGATCTCAGGTCAGCGGAGGCGCAGTTGCGCGCGGCGGAAGAAGCGCGCAAGGCAGCGGGGGCCGAGCATCTGCCTTCAGCCACGGTCAGCGGTTACTACGGAATCCAAGGCGTCAATCCCAATCAAGCCAACGGCGTCTTTCAGGCCTCGGCATCGCTGAACGTGCCTATCTTCGACGGTGGCCGCATCCATGCGGATACCGCCCAGGCGGACGCCGTCGTTGCGCAACGACGGGCTGAACTCTCCAATGAGCGTGGTGCGGTCGAGCTCGATGTGCGCAATGCCTACATCGATCTGACGGTAGCCAACGATCAGGTGGGCACCGCCGAGAGCAACCGGAAGCTTGCACTGTCTACCTTGCAGCAGTCGCAGGACCGCTTCGCCGTGGGTGTGGCGGACTCCGTTGAGGTCGTCAACTCGCAGGAGTCGCTGGCCGCCGCGGACCATGACTATGTCAGCAGCCTGTTCTCCCAGAATCTCGCGACAATCACCCTCGCACACGCGATGGGCGAAGCCGAAAAAGATCTTCCCGACACTCAAAGGGAGCAAGTAAATGAGCACTGAAATACAGACGGAAACACAAACTGCCACAGCGGGCCAGCCTGACACTGCCACCACCGAGGCCACTTCGCCCCGCCGCCGCATCAATCCATTTGTCATCGGCGTACTCGCGCTTGTGCTGCTGGCCGTCGGCATTGGATGGTACCTCTACTCCCGCGGTTACGAGGATACGGATGATGCCGAGATCGACGGCCATCTGAACCCAATCGCTGCTCGCATCGACGGCACCATCAAGGCCATACATGTGGACGACAATCAAGCCGTCCAAGCCGGAGCGCCGCTGGTGGAACTCGATCCCAGCGACAATACGGTTGCGTTGCAACAGGCGCAGGCGCAGTATGACCAGGCCTTGGCCCAGCTCGGCGCTTCGCATCCCAACCTGCCCATCACGCGCATCAGCAACCTCAACGATCTCACCTCTCAACGGGCCGAGGTAGTCGGTTCAGAGGCTGTGCTTGCAGCCGCGCAGCATGACCTTGACAGCTCCGTGGCCAAGCTGAGGGAGTCGCAGGCTACCAACGAGCGGAACCAGGCCGACTTTGCCCGCTACCAGACCCTCTACGAGAAGCAGGAGGTCGCGCACGCAGACTACGACCAGTACAAGGCCATCGCAGCGGCGCAAACCCAGGCCGTCGCCTCGAACCAGGCCGCCGTCGCCTCCGCCCAGAAGACGGTGGAACAGCGCATGGCCCAACTCGCACAGCAGCGCAGCAAGCTGCAGCAGACCCAGAGCAGCGCGCCCTTGCAGGTAGCCATTCGCGAGGCCGATATCAGGGGCCAGCAGGCGAACGCCGAGGCTGCAGCGGCAGCACTCGAACAGAGCCGCCTCAATCTTGACTACTGTCACATCGACGCTCCGGTCTCCGGGGTGGTCGCGCAGCGCAGCGCTGAAGTTGGTGCGCGCATCTCCAAAGGCCAGCAGTTGTTCATGATCGTGCAGACCGGCGACCTATGGGTCACTGCCAACTTCAAGGAGACGCAGTTGGCCCGCATGCACCCTGGCCAGCATGTCCGCATCGATGTGGACGCTCTGCATGACACTTTCGACGGTACCGTTGAAAGCATGCCTGCCGTCACCGGCTCCCGCACCAGCGTGCTGCCGCCTGAGAACGCCACCGGCAATTACGTGAAGGTCATTCAGCGTCTTTCCGTCCGCATCCGCTTCAACAGCGGCCAGAAGGATCTGGACAAGCTTCGTCCCGGCATGTCGGTCGAGCCCAAGGTGCATCTGGACTAACCCATGGCCCAAGCAGACGAAATCACAAACGCCGAGTCCGCGCCGGTTGGCCGGCCGCTGATCAATCCATGGATCATCGCCATGACCGTCACCCTGGCCACGTTCATGGAGGTACTGGACTCCTCTATCGCCAACGTTGCTCTTCCGCACATTGCCGGCACACTCGGTGCCAGTTCAGAAGAGAGCACTTGGGTCATCACCAGCTATCTGGTCTCGAGCGCCATCGTCCTACCCATGAGCGGCTGGCTTTCGAACGTGATCGGTCGCAAGCGCTTCTACATGGGATGCGTCGCCATCTTCACCATCAGCTCGTTTCTCTGCGCCCTGGCTACGAGCCTGCCCATGCTGATCGTCTTCCGCATCCTGCAGGGAGCCGGCGGCGGTGGTCTGCAGCCCAGCGAACAAGCCATCCTCGCCGACACCTTCTCCGCCAAACAACGCGGCATGGCCTTTGCCATCTATGGAATGGCGATCGTCGTCGCGCCCGCCGTCGGTCCAACACTCGGTGGTTGGATTACGGACAACTACAGTTGGCACTGGATATTCTTGATCAACGTGCCCATCGGCATCCTCTCGCTTGTGCTCACGCACCGCGTCGTGCAGGATCCTGTGTATCTCAAGAAGTTCCTCCACTCCAGCCTTCGCGTGGACTATATCGGCATCAGCCTCATCGTTATCGGGGTTGGCTTTCTGCAGTATGTGCTCGACAAAGGCCAGGAGAACGACTGGTTCGCCTCGAAGATCATTCTCCTCAGCGCGATCGTTGCCATCGTCGCACTGGTGGCTCTGGTCATCCGCGAGCTTACCCACGAAAACCCGATCATGGACCTCCGACTGCTCGCGAAGCGGAACTTCGCCATCGCCATCACCTTCAGCTTCATCCTCGGCATGGTGCTCAACGGCAGCACCATCCTGCTGCCACAGTTTCTACAGAATGATCTTGGCTATACCGCGCAGCAGGCAGGCATGGCGCTTTCGCCTGGCGGCATCGCCCTTGCGTTCATGATGCCCATCGCCGGTATCCTGGCCAGCAAATTCGACCAGCGCCTCATCATCGCCATCGGTTTTGCCCTCCTGTCCTTTGGACTCTTCCACGTCACCAACATCTATTTCGGCGTCAGCTTCAGTACCGTGGCAACCGACCGCGTCCTCCAGGTCATCGGCATTCCGCTCATCTTCATCCCCATCAGCACGCTCAACTATGTGGGGGTGCCGCGGGACAAATTCAACCAGGTTTCCGGCATCAGCAGCTTCACGCGCAACATCGGCGGCGGCATCGGCGTTTCCATGCTCACGAACTTCCTCTTCCGCCAGGGACAGATTCACCGCAGCACCCTCACCACGCACACCAACCACGCCAATCCATTCTTCGAGAGGCAACTCAACGCCATGACGCAGAACTTCATCGCCATGGGCGCCAGTACCAGTGACGCCTCGCATCGCGCCTTGGCGCAGCTCTCCGCTCAGGTCGATCTGCAATCGAACGCGCTCGGCTTCGTCAATGCCTTTTGGATACTCGGGCTGCTCGTTATGTTCCTTATACCGCTGCCATTCATCATGCAGCGGCCCAGCCCGGAGGAAGCGAAGGCCTCAGCAGCTGCGCACTAATAGCGCGCAGATATCAGCGAATCGATACAAGCTGGGTTCGCGACCCGAAAGTTGAGCGTCAGTTGGTGATAACAGGCCTATGCGCGCTTCCAACAACGGATTCTTCTCTAATCACGTATCGGCGATTATGCGTGAATCCAACAGCATTCCCGGCGACATCAGCGTTTGCCAGTACTTATCCAGCCGCGGGCGCGTAAACCGAGGTCAGCGTTTGGTGGGAAGTTGAGTACAGTTCTGTAAACTATTCGCCACTTCGCTTCACCCCAGTGGTCAGCGATTGGCGTCGAAACGTGCCAGCATATACGGAGGACGCCGGCCAACTCGCGATACGCTAGAAACATGTTGGCTCAACCGATGAACGCGAGATCATGGAAGCCCAACTTGAGCCTGCGTCCTTTTGTGAGCGAGTTCGCGTTTCGCGACGAGCGCCTCGACAACGCGCAAAGGTACACTCCATTGCCAGCTCGCAGCGACTGCTTCTTGCAGTTTTATTTCAAGAACCGATATCGTGTCGTCAGCGTTTCCTCGGGCGCTGTTCATCTCGCTCCACGATGCGTACTTGTGGGCCCGCACACACAGCGACGGGAAGATCTGCTTTGCGCTGGGCATCTCCGGATGTTTACGATCCGATTCTCTGCCATTGGCTTTCGAGCCCTGTTCGGGATCCCCGCTCGCCTCATCTCGGATTACGCTGACCATGCGGATTCCGTGCTTGGAGCGGCTCTTCGGGAGTTGGAGGATCGCTTGGCCGCGGCGACCGTCGAGCAGATGCCGGTCGTGGCAGAAGCATTTCTTCTGCGCGAGTTGGGAAGGCGCAGTAGCATCCCAGACGGCGGAGTTGCTGGAAAGCTTGTACGTTCTCTGCAGGTGAGCCATGGAGGAGTGCCCATAAGTCAGATCGGAGCGCGGCACGGGTTGAGCGTTCGGCGGATCGAGCGAACATTCCTGGAGCATGTAGGACTGACACCAAAGGTATTTGGTCGCCTCGCTCGGTTGAAGCGGGCCCTGGCTCTTGGCGAAATGGCAACAGTACCTGATTGGGCCGACATCGCCACCTTATCGGGCTATTTCGACCAAGCGCACATGATCCGGGAGTTTCGCACACTCAATGGCGCCACTCCCCTGCAGTTTGAGGCAATGAGGCGACGGGGCACGGTCTTTCCTCGGGAAAATTCGAGCGATGTCGCATTTGTCCAATCGCACACCTGAGGCGATACCTTAGCGTGGGTTTATGAGAATGTTCAAGCAGTGTGTTTGTGCCGCAGTCCTTATTTTGAGCGTGGGCGTCACCGCACTCGCCGAGGAGCCCAGGATGAATCAGGTTGCAGAGAAGGATGCAGCAGAAATCCGTGCTGCCATAAGCGGAATGGACCGTGCCTGGAACGCACACGACATGAAGGCGTACGTGAGCTATATGACGGAGGATGCGGATTGGGTCAACGTTGTCGGCATGTGGTGGAAAGGGAGAGATCAGGTGTACCGGGCTCACGAGGCCTATCACCGGACAATTTTCAAACATCGTCAGCTGCACGAACCGGAAACGGTCTCCTTACGCAGCATCGCGTCCGATGTGGTGATCGCGACCATCGTTCAGACTGCAGATGGTTTCACTACGCCCGATGGTCACGTTGAACCTCCTGGCCGTGCCGTGCTAACGGAAGTATTCGTACGCAGGGAGGGAGAGTGGTTATTGGCTGAAGGTCACAACACGACAATCGTGGAAGCGGCACAGCGCTCAAATCCCGTGAAAAACTAGGTTCACGCTCTCCGGGCATCGTTCGATCAAGACAAATGCCGGCTGGAGCGACTGAATCGAGTCCAAACTCCCGATTCGCACCCTTTACCCCGCGAATCCCAGCAGCCAGGTCTGCACTGAGGAGACCGCAATCAGCAGCCTCGTAGGCCAGCCTCCGGACGGCAGCCAAACGCAGGTTGATAGTGGTTGATGCATAGTGCTGCTGTTCGAGAGATATTCGATACCGGGTAACCACAGTCTTATTGAAAGCGAGCCTGGGTTCCGAGCAATACCATTCGATGAATTCTCTGATTGCATGATTGTAGGTTCGTTGTGAACTTCGAGACGTCAGGCTGTTCAACACGGCTGACTTCGATTGCTCAAGATCCGGGAGTTTCAGAACATGCTTGGGTGTCCGTTTGCGACTTGTCTTGCTCTTTGCCATCGGTACGGCCTCCATTTGCCGTGGCAAACAGCATGACCCTGATCGCAATCTCGGTCTAATGCACCCTGCAGCGTTTTACAGGAGTAATGTTCCGAGGTCGACATCAAAGGATGTTCGATGAGTGACTCGGCCTGTTAGCACCAAGTGAGGATTACCCCTGAGACTGTATCTCAGGCTCAATCTGGGGCTTTGCTCTGTGGAATGCGAGTGCGGTGGCTCAGGGAAACCCGCTCTGCATCATTGTCAGGTGGAAGCTGGCTTACTACAACTTAGTGGTCAATTTGGTACAGGGGGCATCCGATAAACAATGCTAGATCGTGCCCCTCGGACATTGCGAGGGCAATTAAGGTTCCCCAATGGGTACGAACCATCAGTCGCGTGTCCTCCTAACGGGAGTCTCGGGTTATATTGGCAGCAAATCGGACGGAACCGCACAAGCGTTATGGGAAGACTAGAATACCGTCCATGATCCATCTCATCTACGCGAGCGTCGAGACCCAGGCCTTTTCATCGGCGCAGCTTACCGAGCTTTTGCAAAAGGCGCGCGTGAAGAATGAAGACCTGCATATTACCGGCATGCTCTTGTACTCCGATGGCAATTTTTTCCAGGTGCTGGAAGGTGAACCTGATTCCGTGGATGGGATGTATAAGAAGCTGCATCTGGATAAGCGTCATCAGCAATTGACCATGATTGTGCGGGAACCCATAGCCAAGCGGTATTTCGCTGACTGGAGTATGGGTTTTTCCAGCGTTACTCCAGAAGAACTCAGGCAGGTCGACGGGCTGAACGACTTTTTCCGTGACGGATCTTGTTTTGTCGGACTCGACAACGGGCGCGCCAAAAAATTGCTGGCCACATTCGCAGAAGGACGCTGGCGCGCGCGACTCGCTAGTACAGAGCGGCCATGAGTTTGGGCATGGAGCTGCACAACGCGCCTGACCCGAACTTCACCTTCGCCTTTCAGCCGATTGTTGATACGGAGTCCCGCGAGGTTCTTTCATACGAGGCGTTAATCCGCGGATCTGGCAATCAGCCCGCCTATCAAATTCTGGAGCAGGTGCCAGCCGAGAGGATGCATCTGTTCGACGAGAAAGCCCGTATGGAAGCGATTGGTCTCGCCATGCGGCTGGGCATCGGCTGTGACCTCAATCTGAATCTTCTGCCGAGCAGCTTATACTCGTCGCCAACAGCGATCCTAAGCACCATGGAAGCTGCGAATCGGTACCATCTGCCCATAACCCGTATCGTGCTCGAGGTGACGGAGGGAGAGATCATCGCAGATATGACTCACTTTGCCAGCCTCATCAACGAATACCGGGGCCTGGGATTGAAGGTGGCCATCGATGATTTCGGCGCCGGATATTCAGGACTGAACCTACTCGTCAATTTCCAGCCCGATCAAATCAAACTCGATATGTTCCTTGTACGCGGCATTGAAGCTCATGGCCCGCGTCAGGCTATCGTCCGCGCTATCGATCAGGCCTGCCGCGACCTTGGGATAGACGTGATTGCCGAGGGTGTCGAAACGATCGCGGAGTATGAATGGCTTGCGAACCAAGGTGTACGACTGTTTCAGGGCTACCTGTTTGCAAAGCCGGGTTTCGAATCGTTTCCGCCGATTCACTACCCAGAGTGTTCCTGAACTCGGCCGCCCGGAAGCCAGTGTATATGGTGTAAGGGATAACCTTCCGGAAGGCCAAAAGATCAGCTAAGTATTCGAAGTATGCTTCACTATTGCAATATTCTGCGTCCCTAGCCGGGCATTCTCAGTGAGCGCGTAATCGCTAATGCGCTCAGCGACACCGAATTAGTCCCGATATGTCGGCATGGCGACTGGAATCCCGTGCCCGGGGTCCCGGGGAGGTTTCTGTGATGCTCCCTGACCCTGCAGCGTTTCCCGATACTAACCGTGCCTTCCGGACTGAACATTGATTGACTTCGTCTTATCGGAACGCTGGTACGCACTCCCATTCGGGACCATTGCGAGCCTGGTTCACGGTATCTGTCAACTACAAGGTACTTACGGATAGCCGACCTTTCGGCCACAACGCTGCATCCATTTCCTCTAGAGCGTTGTGCTATAAGGTCAGCATGCAGTTTCGACACCAGGTTTCCCTCGCGAGGCTAGTGCCTCGGTTCGCTGCAATGGTGGTCGCGACTGCTTTCGCCGCAGTTGCGGGCTGCGAAGTTTTCTGGGCACTCGGCGGCTCCCGAGGGCTATCGGGCGCTTGGGGTGGCAGTCGCAATCACCTGCCTGTGGGTCTCCGACTCGCGAGTGCGTTCGTGGCCTTCCTGCTCGTTGCAGGCGCTATGATCGTCCTTGGTCGCGCTCGATATTGGGCGTCTCACGACCGACTCGGCATCTTGCGCTGGGGGACATGGGCACTCGTCGCTGTAATGACGCTGAGCGCAATAGCTAACTTCGCCTCGTCGAGCAGCTTGGAAAGATTCCAGAACGGGCCTGTTGCGCTACTCTTGGCGCTGCTCTGTCTCATCGTCGCAAGAAGTGAATGAAGTTCCGTCTAACGCCGTAGGGTTTTCTTAGCGGCAGGAAACCTGACTCCGCCGCCATACGACATTGTCAGCGCTAAGCCTCCACGTTCATCAGGCCGCAAGAAAGCACTTCCGTCGCTCGTTGCGTGAAGTTGAGTGTTGCGCGGTGGCTCAACGGAAGATTTCCGCTCACGGACAGTTTGGCAATTCCATGCACGAGCGACCATGCAGTCCATGCCAGTGGAACAGGATCACCAGCTGGAAGATCGCCCGATTGTTGCGCGGCCATGATGCAGCCCATGAGCACATCGAAGGCATTCTTTCCGACTGGCTCATCCTTGCATGGCTCGTGTGAGATCTTTGGGAGGTCGAACATCACCAGGAAGTGATGTGGCGAACGCAGTGCAAAGTCCACATAGCCGCGCCCGCAAAGCTGTAAGCGCCCCAGCGCCGTCTTGCCTCGGGCCGAAGATTTCTGCATCAGCGCGGTCAACTGGTCAAAACCATCGGTGGCTACCGCGACCAGCAGGTCGTCCTTAGCTGGGAAGTGCCGGTAAGGTGCATTGTGTGAGACGCCGGCCCTGCGTGCGACCTCGCGGAGCGTGAAATCGCGCGGGCCTACTTCTCCGATCAAGGCAACAGCGGCCGCCAACAGCGTCTGGCGAAGATTTTCGTGATGGTAGGGCTCGGAACGTGCCATGTATTCCTTTTATCAGATTATGTTGACAGTAACAACATGCCTGACATATGCTCATGTTGGCAGTGTCAACATATACAGGCTGCACGGTGAGCGATGCTGGCGAGGGAGAGAGTCGATGGCAGATCCGGGCAAGAGCTATTCATACAAGCAGGCGCAACTGGCGGAAGAGTGGGATGCAATCGTAATTGGCTCCGGCATCGGTGGGTTGACCGCCGCGGCAATGCTGTCAGTACATGGCGGGAAGCGTGTTCTGGTTCTGGAGCGCCACTACGTTGCGGGCGGCTTTACGCATTCGTTTCATCGCCCCGGTTATGAGTGGGATGTGGGATTGCATTACATCGGACAGGTCCAAGATCAGCGATCCGCGGTGCGCAGGGCGTTCGACCACATCACCGACGGCGCAGTTCGGTGGAGTGCATTGCCCGAAGTGTACGATCGCGCTGTCATCGATGGCCGCATCTTCGATTTGACCGCGGGCATTGAGCGCTTTCGCGAGGGCATGAAACAGTACTTTCCGAGTGAAGGCAAGAGCATCGATAAGTACATTCGAGCGGTGCGCGCGGTGAATCGCGTAAGCGGGCTGTACTATGCCGAGAAGGTTATACCAGGTCCCGCGGCCGCTTTGGCGGGCTCCCTNNCCCTTTCTGCGTTGGGCGAACCGCACGACTCTTGAAGTCCTGGAGAGCATCACCTGCAACCGTGAATTGATTGGAGTACTTACAGTCCAGTGGGGCGACTATGGCCTGCCACCGTCAAGGAGCAGCTTCGCTATCCACGCCACCATCGCGGGGCACTACTTTGGAGGTGCAAGTTATCCCGTCGGGGGAGCCTCAACCATTGCCGCGGCCATCCTTCCCCTCATTGAGCGCGGTGGCGGAGCAGTGGTGACCAGTGCAGAGGTCGCCGACATCACGTGCTGCGAAGAAGGGGCGACGGGCGTGCGTATGTCCGATGGACGCGAGTTCCGAGCACCGATTGTGATCAGCGATGCCGGCGCAACCAACACATTTGAGCGGCTCCTACCCAGAGACATCCCGGTATTGGGAGTACTCCGCCGGGAATTGGGGACTCTACCGGCGTCAACTGCACATCTGAGCCTGTACGTCGGCCTGAATGAAACTGACGAGACGCTTGGGTTGACCGGCACAAATCTGTGGGTTTATCCGGGATTCGATCATGACGAAAACCTTCAGCAATTTGCAGCCAATCAAGAGTCGCCACTTCCCGTCGTGTACATATCTTTTCCATCGTCTAAAGACCCTGACTTCCGCCACCGCCATCCAGGGAAGAGCACTATCGAGGTCATAACCCTCCTGCCTTACGATGCCTTTGAGCGATGGGGCGGCCAACGCTGGAAACACCGCGGTGAGGAGTATGACCTGTTGAAACAGCAACTGGCGGCACGACTCCGCCATGAGCTTGAAAGGCAGGAGCCGGCGGTTGCGGGTCATATCGATTACACTGAGTTGTCCACACCCGTCTCGACACGCCACTTCATGAACTATGGAAAGGGCGAGATTTACGGTATCGCCTCAACGCCCGCACGCTACGCCATCCGCGAGCTCGGAGCCCGGACACCGATTCGCAATCTCTATCTCACGGGCCAGGATGTGGCCAGCCCGGGAATTGTTGGTGCTATGTATGGCGGTGTCATCAGCGCTTCCGTCGCGTTGGGAAAGAACCTGATGGGTGCGGTATCGAAGCCGCTTCCCCCATCGTAGACCGTGGAGCATCGTAATGAATATCCCGCTTGGTCGTCCACTCTTCCCTGATCCCGTCGTAGGCTGATGACCCACTTCAGAAACAGAGTGCGGCAAGATGCAGGAATGCTTTCTCTAGAAGAAGGCAACTCAATTAGGACCGTTGTGTAGAGGTCGTATCGCAGCATAAGTCCTGAAATGTCGGCATTGCGACTCGAATCAGACGACCTGCGCTCGTGAATCGATCGCCGTCGCAATGGGCGTTTTTCGTTACTTATCCTGAAGACACGATTTCGGTCAGATTACATCCGTCACTCGCCAATCGTCCTTCTAGCGAGGCGCCAGGATATCGGTAAGGTAATCGTGCGTTCCGGCGATTCGTTCCACATGAGGGGGGAACGTTTCAGCCTTGACCCTACGCAATTTGGCGTTGCAGGCTATTCATGGCCCAACAGGCTGCCTCCCTCAGATATGCCAGCAACACATGGTCAACCATGTGCGGGCCGGCAACTGGCTCCGTGAGCATCGCGGAATTTACAGGCTGGCTCTCTTCCCTGAGCCAGATCGTTCCGAGCTGATTCTATGGGCTCTGGTTCCGTAATCTGACCGACCGGCCGTCGGGGATTTCCAGCCGCCAGACGGATTACCCTCATATCTTCTATGAAGTACGTTTATAAATTTCCGATTTCCAAATCGGAAATTATCCTGCTACCATCACCTTATGCAAGGACAGGACATAGCGGTGCTTCTCAGACTGTCATTGCCGGACGGGCAAACACGGCTGTCCAAAGACATTGCCGCAGACCTGTTTCTTTCGCCGTCTGAAGTGTCGAAGTCTTTGAAGCGTAGCGAGGAGGCGGGGCTAATCTACCTCGGTGGTGGAGAGAAACGAGTGAACCGCACTGGGCTTCTCGAATTCCTGGCGCATGGCTTCAAATACGCATTTCCGCCAAAGAGGGGATCAATGGTGCGTGGTCTGCCCACTTCCTACGCGGCAGAACCATTGAAGTCTCAAATTCTGGCAGACAATGATCCTTTGCCCGTTTGGCCTTATGCAAAAGGGACAGTGCGTGGAATTGCCCTTGATCCGCTCTACAAGGGTGCCTCCAAGGCAGCGCTACACGATTCAAGATTTTATTCACTCCTTGCCTTATGCGATGCCATCCGGAGCGGAAGAACGCGGGAGCGCAACCTTGCCATTGAACTGCTTGGGAAGGAACTAAATGGCTGATCCCAACCTGCCAATGCTGGAAGACGCAGCATCGAAGCTCACTCCGTTCTTAGATGAAATTGTCTTCGTCGGCGGAATCACTCTTGGCCTGCTGATTACAGATACGGCTGCTGCACCCATCCGTGGCACGATAGACGTTGATGTCATAGCCCAGATTCTCACATACGCGGATTACATTGAGTTTTCAGAGCGATTGCGGAAAGCCAAATTCACAGAAGACTCGGGGGAGCGGCCACTCACGTGCCGGTGGCACAACGGAGAACTCACACTCGACGTTCTTGCTCTGCGTAAAGAAGCTCTGGGTTTCACTAATGCCTGGTATGAAGGCGCTATGAAACACGCATGCGCTTATACTTTGCCTTCGGGGACATCGATCCGGATAATAACGGCCCCCTTCTTTCTCGGAACGAAGATAGAGGCTTTTCGCGATCGAGGAAAGATGGACTTTGCTGCCAGCCATGATCTAGAAGACTTCGTCGCGATCATCGAAGGCCGCGACTCTCTGCTGAAAGAAATTGCAGACTCTCCCATCGCGCTTCAGAAGTACCTGGCCGAAACTGCAGAACAACTCCTTGCAGAACCGCGCTTCCTCGATGTGCTCCCGGGATTTGTTCTCGATGCTGAAAGAGTTCCGCTTATCATAGAGCGTCTAAAAAACATCAAATCACAGTATGGCTGATCCCCACGCACCATCTTCTGGTGCGCGGGGAATTTGAGTACGTCGATCTAGCCTTTCTCGTAGTCAACGAATTCGATTGCAATCTGCTTCCAGGCGAAAACATCCACAACATCGGGGCCAAATACCGCGTCATACATCAACCCCACCAATTGGCGGTGAAGGATCTTACCAGCCTCGGAGATTGTCAACTCGCCTTGATACGGCGCCGTACGCGTAACGACCACCTTGTAACGATCATCTAGGCTAGAATTCCAGATGATTTCATTGCTCATTTTCATAGTCCTTTCTTGGAAACATTCAGACAGACGACACGACAAACGGACCCATAATGATCCGGGCGAAGTGCGACTAAGTTTTTGGGAAATGAGAGGGGACAGTAGTAGGGAGGGCTAAGTGGAAATTGACTCTATGCTAGGCAGCCCGTAGGGACTTCAGCTTTGCATTGCGCCTGGCTTCCTTGACCTTGCGCTCGAAAATCTGCATTGCACTTTTCTTGTGGTCAGCAGTTGGATGCACGTATTTGTGAACACAGCGTAGCGAACCGTGCCCAAGGAGAGCGGCCAAGGTGGCTATGTCAATTCCGGCCTGGGCCACACGCGTTGCAAAGGTGTGACGGAGATCGTATGGCACGAAGCAGATCTCCACGCCTTCCATCGCCGCTTGAGCGACAATGCGGTTGTGGGCCGAATTTATAGGCCCAATATGCGATCCGGCGTTCCGGCTAGATGGAAAAATCCAAGGCGACGCGCTAGACATGCGTACCTTCAGAGTTTCGAACGATTCCGTCGTCATGTCCAGATGCCGCCTCGCAGCTTTCGTTTTCCCATTGCTAACAAATATGGTGCGGTTTTCGAGATCAATATCCCCCTTCCTAAGAGAAATAGCCTCTTCGGGACGAAGCCCTTGGTTGATCATCAGTAACGCAACATCATGCAAGTCGGGAAGACGCTTTGCGCGACGGAAATACTCCTCTTCCTCCTCAATCGCGAGAACATACATACGCTGCGAATCCGCATCGGAAGGAATTTCCACCTCACGAATCGGATTGATCAATGCCCAGTGATAGCGAATTGCATGTTAGAAAAACTTGCTCAATGCGTGAAGATCGTGACGGATAGTAACGTCCTTTACTTCATGCTCGGTTGCTCGCCACGTCTTGTACTCATCGGCCTTTGCTGCATCAATCGCAGTTACGGGCAACTTGTCAAAGAATACCTCCGCACTGGAAAGACTCGTTTTGATCCTTTTATACGAATTGGGCTTTGAGCGGTA
This sequence comes from Granulicella sp., assembly GCA_003138795.1. GTDB lineage: Bacteria > Acidobacteriota > Terriglobia > Terriglobales > Acidobacteriaceae > Granulicella. The sequence goes on from PLHC01000130.1 coordinate 18,380, forward strand.
GTGCGCTTTTGCCGATGGCAAGAACCTTGCCATTGCATCACGGAAGGTAATCGTCTCCATCTGCGATGCGGGCATCTTTCCCGACTTCAGCGCCTTCCAAGCTGCTACTTCGATTGCTTGCGCGGCTTTGTTGTTTTGTTCTGTGGCGGCCAAATCCGTGTTGCCGGTGTACTCTTGCCCCTTGTACTTGAACCGGTAATGCCAATAGCCGTTTCTCATCCTGAGCGCCATTTTTACTTCCTTTCATACTTTGTTCAGCCCAACAGTCGAATCCGTCCTTGGGGTACCAAACTCCGCCGAATTTGAAATACGGAGGACCCTTACCTTGGGATCGCAGGTCTGCTAGTCGCTGCACACTGATGCCATACTCATTTGCGAGTTCCTCCGGCGACATCACGTTTTGGCGTGAATAATTCATCGCTGACCTGAGCGGTTAGTCCATGGTCGAAGAATTGCTGTGATTTGTATCCAAGCGGGATAGACAGAAACGCGCCTGCCTACAGCTCCTCCAGGAAGCGTTCCAGAGATCGCCGTGCAACCTGCATTCTCTGCTCATGTGTGAGAGTTAGCTCGCCAAGCGAGGAACGAAGAGATTCGCGGCCAAGGACATACTTCACAACACCCATGGGAATCCCCGCCGATATAAGCCGACACTCAAAATTGAGCCGTATCGAACAAGACCATAGCCTTGTTCGTGCCAATTGCGGAGCTACAATCTTCAGTTTGCGAATCATGTAGTCGAACCGAGTCCTCGGACTACCTCCCAAAACGAATTCCGACTCAGGGTTCAACTGGTGGAGTGATACAAGAGCTGCATAGGTCCGAGGACGAATCAGCAGCGCCCGTTCGGGACTTGCAACCGTACGCCGGCGGCCAACGTACAACCAGGCTCCAGCGGGGTCGATGTCTGTTCTCCGGAGCGACCCGAATTCCCCATTAAGCAAACCTGTGTTTGAGATGACGCGAACCATGTGCCCGAGCACCTGCAAGTCCGGGTTGTTTTCACAATGCGAGATGATCTCGCGAAGATCGTCCGTTGCAGCAGGCTGCATGCGTTCGACTCGCTTATGCATCTTTGTGTTCTGTCGTATCAAAGACAACTTCACTTTGGATGAGGTTTTAGCGAGTTCACGTAAGTTATCTAGTGACTGAGTCGGGCCTATAGAATGCCCGTTGGCAAGTTTCGTCCTACCCAAACGTGGCAAAAGTCAAAAAGTAAGCGGTCCTGCAACCCTAGTTCTTTCCGTAGCCTTTATCCCCAAAACGAGACATGCGAAGAGTCCCATCGACATAGGTGAGCGCGCAAAATGGGTACTGAGAAACGCCGTTGTCGTCATTTATGCAAGATGTCAGCATCGCGGACGAAGAGTAAGGCGGCGATGGTCAGAAATGCTGCTCCAACCGGGATTTGAGCCGTAAATCGGAGATTCGATCGATCAACGACAGCAGGGCGAAAGTCAGGCAATAGAAATAAGATTTACGGAGCTTGCCCCACGACAAATCTCATGTTAGCCTCACGTTCACATCAATAATGAGCTTCGCGATCGCCCACTACTCGCCTGTCTCATTTCGGTCCGCAGAGCGCTAAATCGGCCCCCGTACTCCCGACCCAAGATTCAACGATCTACATCAGCGATCCTATATATGTGCCCAAGATCCTCAGGAGCTTGCACGATGTCAGACGTCTTTTAGCAGCCACCGACGGTTGTATGTCGCCCGGGTCTTCATTTCAGTTGCTCTCAGCCTCTCAACCCACGCAGGAGCCCAAGTGAACACGACCAATCCCACCACTGTTGACGACTACAACGCCATAAAGGCTCTCGCCGCGGCGCAAGCCGACGCAGCGGACGCCCAAGCGCGACTGCTGGCCTCGCAAAAAGCCCTTGCAGCCGCGCAAACACAGGATCCGTCAGCCGTTCAGCTGACTGCCGCCACCGCCGCCGCCAACCTTGCGGCACAGCAAAAAGCGCTTGCCGACAGCCAAGCCGGTATCGTAAAGGACAAGTTCACAGTTCCGGACTCAGGCTTTACCGGCTCTATTTCCGCCGGCGATAAGGCAGGCACCATCGAGGCATCCCTACTGGCTGCAGAGGCTCTCAACATCGCAGCTACTTATATCGCAAAAGACGTCAAAGCCACCGGAACGCTTGTTCTCTACACGACCACCCAGGTTCCTGATTTCCAGGCGCTCATTTCATTCCGCACGCAGAGAACCTCCACAGATGCCCTGCTTCAAGCGGCGGCGGACAAACTCGACCAAGTGATGC
>PLHC01000047.1:0-139 GCA_003138795.1 Granulicella sp.
ACGCAGCCGCCGAGCTAATCGCCACGCGCTCCTCCGCACTCGACGCCGGGCGTCTCACCGACGTGCCCTCGCGTCTCGGCTTAGCCGAGCAATCCAACACCAGCATTCTCTACAACAATCTCGCCATCCTCAAGCTCTT
>PLHC01000047.1:177-12160 GCA_003138795.1 Granulicella sp.
CATCCCCGCCTATCTCGGCGACCTGCACCGCGCCTCCGACAACACCACCATCGCCTTCCTTCAAACCTTCGCGCCCAATCAAGGCGACGGCTGGGACTGGACGCTCGACGAGCTCGCCCGCTTCTACAAATCGGTCGCAACCTGCCCGCCGCCAACCTCGCCAGCTGCGCCCCCAAGCTTCCTCAACCCCGCCGCCGCCCCCGCCGAACTTCTCGAACACGCCAGCGGCTATCTCGCCGCCGCCGAGCTCCTTGGCCGCCGCACCGCCGAGCTCCATCTCGCGCTTGCCACGCCCACCAGCGACGCAGCCTTTTCAGCCGAGTCCTACACAGCCAAAGACCTCGCCGAAGATCGCCAGCGCATCGATCAGCAGGTCACCTCAGCCCTCGACGCCCTCCAACGCGCCTCGACCAGCATTCCCCCCGACGCGACTGCGCTCGCCACCACACTGCTCAGCGAGAAGGACGCCCTTCTCGCCCGCATCCAATCCCTCAACGGCGACGCAACCCTCTTCGGCCAGCGCATCCGCATCCACGGCGACTACCATCTTGGCCAGCTGCTCTGCACCCAATCCAGGACCCACCCCGACTTCCTCATCATCGACTTCGAAGGCGAGCCCGCCTGCCCGCTCGAAGACCGCCGCCGCAAGCACTCCCCGCTGCGCGACGTCGCCGGAATGCTGCGCAGCTTCAGCTACGCCGCGCGCGCTGCCCTGCAGACCGCCAGGCAGCGCAGACCAGCGAACGCCGCAACCCTCGAAGCCTGGGCCACGACCTGGGAGAACGCCGCCAGCAACGCCTTCCTGCGCGGCTATCGCGAGGCCATCGCCGCCAATCCGCTTTTACTCCCGCCGTCCGCGCAGGACTCCGCGCAGGACCTCATCCCGCGGCCCGAGCAGGCCCAGACCATGCTGCTCGCCTTCTTGCTCGAAAAAGCCTTCTACGAACTCTTATATGAATTGAACAATCGCCCGACCTGGCTCGTCATACCTCTCACAGGCTTACTCACCATAGCCCACAGCGCCTCTTAACCTCACGTCTCACAATCACCGGCCCGATCTGCCATGTCCTCAACCGCCATCACCGCCGACGCCACACTACCCGACGCGCAGCCCTCGCCCACCTCCGCGAGCCGCTCCGTCGCCGAAGTCCTCGTCTGCCTTCCAGCCATCGCGGCCGACGCACTCCCCACCGTGCTCGAAGCCATCGCCTCCGCGTTTCCCGGCGAGGCCGTTCTCGTCGCCTCGTCCGATCCCCCCGCCAACGCCAGCGACTGGCCCTCGCTCGAACTCATTCCCTACAGCAACGCGCGCACCGGCGTTGGTTGGGTTCTCGCCGTCGGAGACTACGCCGCAGCAGCTCACCTCGCCGTCGAGCGCGACGCGCGCGCCGTCATCCTGCTCGGCGACGACACCGCACCCATCGACGCGCCCCTGCTGCGCAGCCTCGCCGACTCCGTGCGCACAAAGAACATCGATCTCGTCCTCCCGCGCTTCACCCTCGGCCCCAACGATGCCCTCGTCAACTCCGGCCTTCTCTACCCCCTCTCGCGCGCCCTCTTCGGCGCCGACATCCACTTCCCTCTACCCATCGACGCAGCGCTCTCCACCCGCCTGGCCCAGCGCCTCGCCACCAGCACCCAGCGTCTCATGGCGCTCAATCAAGGCTCATCCCTGCTCTGGCCCGTCTCCGAAGCCGCCGCCGCCGGCCTCTCCGTCCGCGAGATCCCTGCCGCCGACATCGCTCCGCCGGCTCCGCCGCAAGACGACTTCAACGCCCTCTTCGCCACCGTCGCCGTCTCGCTCTTCGCCGACATCGATGCCAAGGCCTCCTTCTGGCAGCGGGCCCGCGGCCTGCCCAAGCGTCCATCCGGCCAGGCCTCTCCGCCGCCTATCGCCGCCATCGAGGCCTCCTCCGAGATCCACTCCATGATCGAGACCTTTCACCTCGCCCAGGACAACCTGCAGGAGGTCTGGTCCCTGGTTCTCCCGCCGCAATCGCGTCTCGCCCTCAAGAAGCTCTCCGAGCTCTCGCCCGACGCCTTCGTCATGGAACCGGACCTCTGGGCGCGCATCGTCTACGACTTCACCCTCGCCTTTCATCTGCGTACCCTCAACCGCAACCACCTGCTCGGCGCCATGACACCGCTCTATCTCGCCTGGGTCGCCTCCCATCTGCGCACCGTCTCCGACGACCCCGGCCGCGCCGCGCGCGCCGTCGAAATCACCGCCTCCGCCTTCGAGACCGAAAAGTCCTACATCGTCTCTCGTTGGCGCTGGCCCGACCGTTTCAACCCCTAGGCAGCACTCACACCGGGTCCAGAATCAAAACTCAGGAAGGAAACAGGCAATCAACCATGGGACAGCAAATTGAATCCGCGCTCCGTCAATCCATCCACAGAATCGTCCTCGTGCTGGTCAGCTTCCTGCCGGGAATTCTCGCCTTCCTGCTCGCGCTCATCGTCTTCACGCTGATCGGCTGGGCGCTCTCCGCCCTGCTTCGCCGCCTGCTCACCGCCGTCCGCTTCGACGAGCGCCTCGCCTCCCGCGAATTCCCCGGCGCGCCCGCCGTCATCGCCGACTGGTCGCCCTCGAGCTCCCCCACCCTGCTTGCCGCGCGCGTCACCTTCTGGGTCTGCGTCCTCGCCGGCATCGCCATTGGCATCTCCGCCTTCGACGCCTCCTACGCCGCCGACTCGCGCTACTCCGTCTTCCTTCTGCCCTACGTCGCGCACCTCACCGGAGCCATCCTGATTCTCGTTGCCGGCACGCTGCTCGCCCGTTTCCTCGCGCGCACGGTCCTCATCGGCGCAGTCAACGCGCAACTGCACTACGCACGCTTCCTCTCCCTTGGCGTCAAGTGGCTGGTTCTGGTCCTCACCGCCGCCATGGCGCTCGATCACCTGCAGATCGGCGGCGCCATCGTCGAACTCGCCTTCGGAATCCTCTTCGGCGGAATCGTCCTCACGCTCGCTCTGGCCATCGGCCTCGGCTCCCGCGACCTCGTCAGCCGCTCCATCGAAAAGACCATGGAGAAGCCCACCACCCCCCGTCCCACCGAGGTCCCCCCGCTCACCGAAACCGAGCCTCCTCCACGCCCGCGTCTGCGCCATTTCTAGAGCATTTCTCCGGTTATTGTGAGCTGGGCGAGGCCTGAGCGTGCCGTTGTTCTTGGGAAAAAACAGCGTTGAGAGCTGTGGTTTCGATATACCCCCGCAGGAGAAATGCTCTAACCCATCGTCACCCTTTCGTACTATCCTCATCGGATACCGAAACCCCCGAAGGCAAGAGGCCAAGAGGCGTATGTCGGAAGCTAAGACGATCCTCGGCACATCACCACTTCGCAAGGAGGGCCGCGCCAAGGTCCTCGGCGCGGCGCAGTACATCGACGACCTCACCCTCCCGGGTATGTGGCACGGCGCCACCGTACGCTCCACCATCGCCCGCGGCCGCATCCACTCCATCACCTTCTCGCCCGCCATCGACTGGTCGCAGTTCGCCATCGTCCGCGCTTCCGACATCCCCGGCGGGAACACCATCGTCCACCTCACCAAAGACCATCCCTGCCTCGCCTCCGACTTCGTCAACCACCCCGAAGAGCCCATTCTGCTCCTCGCGCATCCCGACAAGTCCGCACTCATCGCCGCTGTCCGCGCCATCCAGATCGACTACGACGAACTCCCCGGCGTCTTCACCATCGAGGAATCCGAAGCCGCCGTCGAGAACAACGATCTCGACCGCATCATCTGGTCCAGCTCCGACGCCGGCCGCACCGCCAACTGCTTCAAGCAGTACCTCATGTATTCCGGCGAAGCTGAAGAAACAGAAGACGGTCTCGCCGCAGCCTTTGAAGCCGCCGACTTCATCGTCGAAGGCGAATATCAAACCGGCGCACAGGAGCAGCTCTACATCGAGCCCAACGGCGTCATCGCCGAGTGCAACCGCGACGGTCATTTTGCTAAGTATTGCAACCATAGACTTTACAAAATCAGGGGGAGGGGGGGTACCCCTCCTATAGCGCGCCCTCAACCTCTCAGCGCGTCTCCAAAAAGCGCTCTCGCTCGCTCCAGATCCTCTTCCGTATCGATGTCGAGCCCAAGCCCTTCATCCACCACCGCAAACGCATCGCGCAGCAGATCGCGCGCTCCAACATCGCCCCGCAGCTCGAGCAGCGCCCCAAAGCTCGCCGCCGGAAAGTACGCCGGAATCCCAACCTTCCCCTCATAACTCGAACCCGTAATGCGCCCGGCCTCGCTGCTCAACGCCCGCAAATGCTCTGCCCGCAGCGCAACCTGATCGCAGGTCATCAGCACCGCACCATCAACGGGCAACGCTCTGGCCCGCTCCACGCCGCAACGGATCGAAGACGCCACGCCTTCGCTCGCCTGCCCATTGACGACGACCTCGCAACCGCTCTTCGCCAACTCAGCCGCAAACTCGCCCTCAGCACCGACCACTACGATCACCGGAGCCAAACCAGCTTCCAGCGCCACCCGAACAGCGCGCTCCACCAGCGACTCGCCGCCAAGCACAACTGTCTGCTTCGCCCGCCCAAGCCGTCGCGAAGCTCCCGCAGCCAGCACGATCGCGGCCACGCGAAACGAGCAGCTCACAGCGCGCACTGCGTCTTCAGATAGCGCGACGCTCCACCCTTCGCGATCTGCTCCGCAACCATCTCCGCAGTCATCCGTCGCGACACGCCCAGCTTGCCCTCACAGCAAGCCTGGATCTCCGCGACGACGGCCAGCGCAATCGCCGCAGCGCCATCTCCGCCCAGATCCAGCCCAACCGGTGCAAACAGCCCCGCGCACGCACGCTCAACGCTCCATCCCAGCTTCGCCGCGGTCTCGCTCACCAGCAGCGCGCTACGATGCCGCGCTCCAAGCAGCCCCAGGTAGCGCGGAGCTCTAGGCAATAACCCAGCAAGCCACACCCGATCCTGCTCATAACTATGGGTCATTACAACCGCCGCATCGCGATGCCCGATCGACAGCCCCGCTACTTGCCCAGACAGCCCAGCTAGCCCATCGAATGACTCGGCAGCAATCACCCGCGCAGCCTCGGGAAACCGCTCCGCGCGCGCCCACTGTGCTCGCCCATCGACCACCGTAACGTTCCACCCCAGCAACGCAGCCATCTGCACCATCGGCTGCGCATCATCACCCGCACCGAAGACGAACAGCCGCTGCGGAGCCTCAATCCACTCCTCGAAGCAGCTCTCCGTATCGACGCCGTTCGACTCCTCGCCCACCACTCGGCGCAACGGCAGGCCGCGCTCCGGCAACCAGGTCACAACGCGCCGCGCTTCACCGCGCAGCGAAGCCTCCAGCGCCTCCATCAGCGCACCGAACTCAGCCGTTCCCGTGGGCTCAACCAGCAGATCGACCGTCCCGCCACAACCCAGCCCATACGGAATCTCCGCCGTGTCGTCGAACAGGGTCGAGTAGCGCTCCACCACCGCTCCCGCACGCGTCAGCCATTGCGCCTTGCGCACAACCTCTGCCTCAAGACACCCACCCGAGATCGACCCCGCGTACTCCCCATCCGCCGTAACCAGCAGCCGCGCACCCACCCGCCGGTAGCTCGACCCCTCCACGCGAACCAGCGTCACCAGCGCCGCAGCCTTGCCCCGCCGCCATAGCTCCACGATCTTTCGCCGTTCCCGCATGCTGAGATGCTACCTCTTCAGCATTTCCGTAGTCAGCAAACTTCCATCTACTGCTTCTCACTAAAAGTATGGATGCCACATTCCAGCTTCTTGCCGCCCCACCGACCACTGCGCGCATCCGCACCAGCCTCCGGAATTGCGGTGCAGGGCTCACACCCGATGCTCGTATAGCCTCGATCATAGAGCGAGAGCCGCGGAATCTGATGCTCGCGAGCGTACCCTTCGACGTGCGCCCAATCCCAGTCCGCCAGGACACTGACCTTCTTCATCATCTTGCCCGTCGGCAGGCGATGGTCTTCAATCTTCTTCAAACCCGCCCGCGTCGGCGACTGCTCGCGGCGCAGTCCAGTGAACCACCACGCGAACGGATCGAGCGAGCGCATCAGCGGTTCAACCTTGCGGATCGCGCAGCATTTCGTTGGCTCGATGATATGTAGCAGCCCGAACTCCCTCTCATGCTCCTCAAGCGTCGTCTTAGGCAGCGCATTGACGAGATTCAGGTTCCACTCGCGCGCGATGCGGTCGCGATACTCGATCAATTCGGGAAAGTGATAGCCAGTCTCAAGGAAGATCACGGGAACATGCGGCAGACTGTCGCGCAGCATGTGCAGCACGACCATATCCTCTGTCTGAAAGCTGCTCGTCAGGCAGACGCTCGCGCCTCCATCCTCCTGCATAGCCTGTCTTACAACCTCAGCCACAAGCGCCTCTGCTGACAGTGCTTCGGGCTTCTCAAGCGATGGATGTAGAACCTCACTCATCTCTTCTCCTCTTGCATGGATGAGCTGTTGAGCCAGGCTGCGGCTTCGGTGTATGACTCAAAGTATGCTTCACCCGCAGCTTCCCTCACTGCGGCGATCGTCGACTCGCTCAGCTCAGCACGGGCCGAAATGGCAGTGACATCCGCCAACTGCAAAGCGCGCACCGCACCTGCAAGCGAGCCCTCCAGAATCAACGGATCATCAACGACGACCGCAGCGCGGCCGTGCTCTCGCAACGCCTCACGCAGAACTGCCGCCTCGCCAGGGAGTCCGCGCAGCCAAACAAACGCAGCCGCCTTTACGTGAGTCGAGTTTGCATCCAGCGGCGCAGTGGCAGCGAGGATCATCGCAGCACCAACTGTTGCATTCGTCACGGGATCAATCAGAATCAGTGCGCCCATCTCACGATTCTCGGCGTAAGGATCGAAGAACAGAGGAAGACTGGTATCGAACTCGGCCTCAGCAATATCATTCATCTGCAACTGCGAACTCTCGCGATGCTCCGTCGATTGGATATCGACACGGTAACAAATCCTGCGCACCGTGGCACGCACCGTGCGCGTCGTATGCTTTGCCAGATAGGTTCGCCCCGCAACCAGCGGCTGCTCATGCATCCACACAACCATCGCCCGAAACGCCGTGCTCACCTGTGGCGCGATCTGGGTCTCAGCTACCAGCATCTCGCCACGGCTAAGGTCGATTTCGTCTTGGAGCTCCACCGTGACACTGAGTGGGAAACTCGCTACCTGAAGTTCGCCGTCATAGGCGACGATCTTCTTGACAGTCGTAACGCGGCCACTCGGTAACGCTCTCACCCGCATTCCCGGGCGCACCTCGCCACGCTCCACGCGTCCCGCAAAACCTCGAAACTCTGCGTTCGGGCGCACAACGAGCTGCACTGGAAAGCGCAACGGTCCAGTTGCCGCTTCCGTAATTGTTAGCGGCACAGTCTCCAGATACTCCAGCAGTGTCGGGCCTTGATACCAGGGCATCGCCGCGCTGCGCTCCACCACGTTGTCCCCCACAAGCGCACTGACCGGAATGACCTCGATGCTATTCAGCCCAAGCTGCTTCGCGAGTGCGGTAAACTCCGCGCATATGCCGTCAAATATCTCCGCGCTATAGTCCACAAGGTCCATCTTGTTGACTGCTGCGACGACATGCGGAATCCTCAGCAAACTCGCAATATACATGTGCCTTCGCGACTGGGGCAGAAGTTCGCCCGCCCGCTGAAATGCCTTGGCATCGATAAGAACGATAGCGACATCGGCAGTGGAAGCTCCCGTTGCCATATTGCGCGTGTACTGCTCGTGGCCGGGCGTATCAGCAATGATGAACTTGCGTTTCGCCGTCGAGAAGTAACGATACGCCACGTCGATGGTAATGCCCTGCTCGCGTTCGGCCTTAAGACCATCCGTCAGCAAAGACAGGTCCACCGCACCACCCGAGCGATTCACACGACTCGCGCGAATGGATGCGAGCTGATCTTCGTACACACTCTTGGTGTCATGCAGGAGGCGGCCAATAAGCGTGCTCTTGCCATCGTCGACGCTACCAGCCGTTGTAAACCGCAGCATCTCTTGCTCTAGATGAGCATCAAGAAACGCGCGAAAGCTCGGCTCTCGCGGAATCTCCCGTATTGAGGGCACTGTGCTCATTAGAAATAGCCCTCCCGCTTCTTCAACTCCATTGAGCCCTCTTCGTCGTGATCGATAGCACGGCCCTCGCGCTCACTGCGGCGGAAGCTGATGAGTTCCTCGATGATTGCTGGCAGCGTTTCGGCATCACTTCGAATTGCACCGGTGCAGGGCACGCACCCTAGCGATCGCATACGGACCTTCATCATCTCCGGCTTTTCATCCGGCAGCAGCCGCATCCCCTCGTGCACCAGCGTGATCGCGCCACCGCGAATCACCGCCAGACGCTCCTCCGCATAATAGAGCGGCACAATCGGAATCTGCTCAGCATAGAGGTAGAGCCAGATATCTAACTCTGTCCAGTTCGATAGGGGAAACACGCGAATGCTCTCGCCCTTGCGCAAACGCGAATTGTAGAGGCTCCAAAGCTCCGGCCTTTGATTCTTGGGGTCCCACTGTCCCGCAGCATCGCGAAAGCTGTACACGCGCTCCTTTGCGCGACTCTTCTCCTCGTCTCGACGAGCGCCACCGAAGGCCGCATCGAAGCCGCCCGCCTCCAGCGCATCCAGTAGCGCGCGCGTCTTCAAAGCGCCGCAGCAGTTCTGCGTTCCCAGCTTCCACGGGCTCGCACCTTCCGCGATCGCCGTCTCATTGCGATGCACGATAAGATCTGCGCCGATCTCCTTCGCATAGGTATCGCGGAACGAGATCATCTCGGGAAATTTATAGCTGGTATCGATATGGAGCAACGGAAACGGAATCTTCCCCGGATAAAACGCCTTTTGGGCAAGCCGCAGCATCACACTGGAATCCTTGCCGATGGAGTACAGCATCACGGGATGCGCAAACTCTGCAACGGCTTCACGCAGGATGTAGATGCTCTCTGCTTCCAGTGCTTGAAGATGATTCAATCGTTTCTGGTGGAGTTTCGCGATACTTTCGCCGGGAGAACTCTCTATAACCAAGTAACATCCCCTCATCGACCCGCGTCGGGTCGGTTTGTCGTAAAAGTAATGCCTGCAAAAGGCCTATAGGTTAGTATGAAATGCTCGGAACTTGTAGATCAAAAGCTGTTCACAGGATAAGATCAGGTTCTCGCGCACTCATTCAACGAATTCCACTCTGCCCTGGACATCGCGCAATACGTTGACTGAAATTTCCCATCATCTTGAGCTTATTCGTATCGAAGCCACGCATCAAGTCAGGGAGCCAACTGAATCTGGGTCTTCCTCAAGGACGCGGTGCATGCGAGGGGTCAAGACCGAGCAGAACCTCACCAAAGAAGACTGATTCCAAGGGACTTCTGCGAATGCCCGTCGAAAGAAAAAAGTTCAACTGAACAGATATCTGGAGGAAACGCCGCAATCTCCGGCGCGAACCAACACGCCAAATATATTTCATGCACGGGCGAAACCTGCAGCCAAAGGGTCTACACGTCCGAAGCCGGATCCGTGTTTCGACTTCCATTGGGGCCATTCATCCCCTTTGTGCACCTGCAACGTCGTCGACGATCTCCGCCAGCCCGCCAAGGCGGCAACTGACGTCATCATCACGGCTCCGCCAGTCCCAGTCATCCCACAGACACAGCAACTCTGCAGCCCGAGCTTTACTTTTCGATCATCGTCGCCCAGTGCGCATCGACAGCGAAGCCAAGGGCTGCCCGGATGACATCGCTCTGACTCTGAACCAGCAGACCGATGCACGACTGATCATCGTCGGGAACTCGGCGCCAACCGAGAAGCCTGACGCAGCTGCCGAACGAGACAACTCGACCTCTGCCGCGCTCAACTTCTGCTAAAATCAAAACGTTGGTCAGCGGGTATTGCAGCTCAAGTCCTTTCCCGGAGTTCTGCGTTTGCCCGATGAAGACCAGCCACTCACCTTATCCATTGTTCGGGGCGTAGCGCAGTCTGGTAGCGCACCTGGTTCGGGACCAGGGGGTCGGAGGTTCGAATCCTCTCGCCCCGACCATTCTTCAAAACGAGCCCTTTCGAAGATCATGTCGAAGGGCTTTCTGTATGTAGGCGTTGCACTTACGGCGTCTACGGAAAAGTTCGGACACGAAAAGTTCGGACACAGCGTTCTGCGCAGTTTGGCCTTGTCGACAGAATTCTGCGTAAAGTACAGAAAATAGGCCTTATTCGCTAGCTCGATAATTTCTGCGCAACCAGGGCTCTATCGCCGGTTTCGGCACCGACGAGTCCGTCGTGAGCGCAGTTCATGAGCCCTCGGAAGGCAATCTCACGCTTTGAATACTTTGGCCGATTGTGACCGATGAGAACAGCTTGAACCTCCTCGAATGTCGCAACGTTGACGAAGACCGGGTGCGTACCGGTATAGGTCTGACCCGACCATACGAAGGAACTAATATAGAACTGGTTTTTGAGGATCAGATTGATATTACTGCGACTGATCGTCTTATTACCGGTTTCCAGCCGGATCTTCTTTCCTAGCGTCGAGAGCGTGTACGCACCGGTTGGGTAAAGATCAAATAACAGCCCCCATCCGCGAGATCAAGCCCCTGTGCAGGGGGGTCCCTAGAACAATCTGATCAGGTCATCACCGAACGCTTGAAAAAGATCACTCGGGAGACGCACAAGCTTCGTTCACTCAAACTCCAGGTTACTCGGTCACAGACCTGGCTAGGCGCAGGCCCCACAGGTTAAGCGGTTACTAGTCCCCCCTGCACGCACGGCGAATCAAGAAATTAATTCCTTGATTCGCCGTGGCCAGCGTCAGAACATAACTAAAGAGCGGAAGCCAACGATGACTCCAGTCCCGTTTTTCGGATTCGCACCAATATCCTGATGGAGTTGCAGATCGGGCATCCACTGCAACCATTTGTTGATCTGGAACGAGTAGTTGACCTCGTAGACCTTCTCCGACTTGTAGGTTGGGGTCTGTAGTGGGCCACGGATGCCCATGTAATTAAAGGAGACGTTGATCGCGTCCTTGGGCCGTCGCGCAACCAGCCCATTGAACTCCGAAGTCAGCACGAGTTGGCTGTTGTAAGGAAGAACGCCTTTGTCCGCCGGACCCCAGACGTACGTGCCGCCCAGGTCCACGCTGCGATGGGAGTTGTTTGCGGGACGATAGATGGTCTGCTTCAACGTCCAATAGAAGTTCTCATAGCCGCCATTGGAGGCTTTCGTGAACCCCGGCACGGTGACCAGCGTTCCATTCGCGGCGCTCCCCGTCCATTGGGTGTACGCCTTGGCACCGCTGAAACTCACTCCAAAATGTGCCTCACTCCTTCCATTGAGGTACGCCACCTGGTTATTCGACACGGCACCATCCTTCATTTGCATGCTGGTTCCGGTGGGGTTGTTGAACCAGTTATAGAAGTTCAGGACAGAGTGCGGATCAGAGGGATTACCCTCGGTGATGGATTGAAGCATGCTCCGGAAGTAGAAGTGCTTATTGGGCGTGATCTGGATCATCGCCGCCGGCGTAGTCATTGGGTCCGCGCTCTCGAAGCTGTTGTACAGCGCGAGGGGACCATAGAATGGTCCAAGACTGGCGAAATGGGTAAAATCCTGAGGCAAGAAGCCGAAGAAGTCCATGCCGGAGATTTGGCCAACGTACAAACTCACCTTGCTATGGAATAAATCCTGCTTCACCCACCAGGAATCCAGACGGAGCTGATGCCAGACTGTATCGTTGCCCGCCGCCGCATCCCCCGCCAGATTAGGCATATACGGTGCGCTGCCTACATCCGTGCCTTGGTTCAAGGTGCTAGTGATGTGCAATGATGAGCCCTGGATGTGAGCGAATTTGTTCATATCGATGTCCAAGGTGCCGCGGACGCGGTTCCAATCGCCTGTCCCCGTCTGGCCCAGGACATTGGGAATAAGTTGCACATTCCCCACGCTGGGATCGGCAAAGAAGTCGTTCTGGTCGAAGCCGCTGAAACTGATGC
>PLHC01000098.1 GCA_003138795.1 Granulicella sp.
TCAAGCAGGCCAAGGAGATGGTCGAGCAGCAGGATCCGATCGTCTGGGACATCCTGGAAGAGGTCATCAAGGACCATCCGGTGCTATTGAACCGCGCTCCGACGCTGCATCGCCTGGGCATTCAGGCGTTTGAGCCGGTGCTCGTCGAAGGCAAGGCCATCAAGATTCATCCGCTGGTCTGCACCGCCTTCAACGCCGACTTCGATGGCGACCAGATGGCCGTGCATGTCCCGCTTTCGCCCGAGGCCCAGATTGAGGCGTCGGTGCTGATGCTGGCGTCGCACAACATTCTCTCGCCCGCGAGCGGACATCCGATCACGGTGCCGACGCAGGATCTGGTGCTGGGTATGTATTACCTGACCAAGGCCAAGGTTGGCGCCAAGGGTGAAGGCCGCGTGTTCGCCAACATCGAAGAAGTGCTGATGGCGCTCGAGGCCAAGCAGGTGGAGACGCTCTCCCCGATCCGTCTGCGCTACACGGGGCACGTGCTCGACATGACCGTTGCGTATGACGATCAGGATCTCCTGCACACCGAGAGTATTGAGCTCAAAAAGCAGTTCATCAACACCACTGTCGGGCGCGCGATTCTGAACGATGCGCTACCCGAGGGTATGCCGTACGTCAATGGCCTGATGAAGAAGAAGGGCATTGGTCAGCTGATCAACTACCTGTATCTGAATCTCGGCCTCGAGGTAACGGTGAAGGCGCTCGACAGGATCAAGGAGCTGGGCTTCCATTACGCGACGAAGTCTGGTCTTTCGGTCGGCCTCGACGACATGGTCATTCCAGAGTCGAAGTACACCCTGGTGCGCGACGCTGAGAAGCAGGTTATCGCGATGCAGCAGCAGTACCTCGACGGCTCGATCACGAACCTCGAGCGCTCGAACAAGGTCACGCAGATGTGGTCTGGCGTTACCGAGCGCGTTGCGGACGAGATGTTCAACAACATGAAGCGCGCGGACAAGGAAGGAGCCATGAACCCGATCTACATCATGGCCGACTCCGGTGCGCGTGGTTCGAAGCAGCAGATCCGGCAGCTCTCGGGTATGCGCGGTCTGATGGCGAAGCCGTCGGGCGAGATCATCGAGACACCGATCACGGCGAACTTCCGCGAAGGTCTCACGGTGCTGCAGTACTTCATCTCGACGCATGGCGCACGTAAGGGTCTTGCGGATACGGCGCTGAAGACGGCGGACTCGGGCTACCTGACGCGTCGCCTGGTTGATGTGGCGCAGGACGTCATCATCTCCGAGTTCGATTGCGGGACGGTTGAAGGTATCTATGTCACCCCGATCATCGAAGCTGGCGAGACGATCGAGCCGTTGCGCGACCGCATCATTGGCCGCGTGTCGCTTGAGAGGCTCAAGGATTTCGAGGGCAAGCTGATCGTCGACATCAACGAGGAGATCGACGAAGACAAGGCGTCCGCGGTTCAGGCAGCTGGCATCGAGCGCGTGAAGATTCGCTCTGTGCTTACCTGCGAGAGCAAGCGCGGTTGCTGCATCCTTTGCTACGGCCGTAACCTCGGCTCGGGCAAGATGGTTGAGATGGGCGAGGCCGTCGGTGTTATCGCGGCGCAGTCCATTGGNNCTTGAAGCCAAGAATGCCGGCAAGGTCCACTTCATCAACCTCGTTACCGTGCGTGCGAAGGAAGGCGGGCTGGTAGCGTTCAATCGCAACGGCTCCATCGCCGTCATCGACGCGAAGGGACGCGAGAAGGAGCGGTACGCGATCGTCTACGGCGCGAAGCTTCGCGTGGAGGACGGCCAGGAGGTCAAGCTCGGCGATGTTATCGGCGAGTGGGATCCGTACACGTTCTCGATCCTGACCGAGATCGCCGGCACGGTCCAGTTCAAGGACCTGCAGGAGGGCGTCACGCTCAACGAAGAGATCGACGAGGTCACTGGGCTGGGTCGCCTGGTGGTCGGCGACTCGTCGGATGAGAAGCGGCAGCCCGCGATCGTCATCAAGAGCTCGAAGGGCACCAAGCGGTACCTGATGCCCTCGCGTGCTCACTTGATGGTGCAGGATGGCGATGAGGTCTTCCCTGGCGATATCCTCGCGAAGATCCCGCGTGAGACGACTCGTACGAAGGACATCACGGGCGGTCTGCCGCGCGTGGTCGAACTCTTCGAGGCGCGCAAGACACGCGATCCGGCGATCATCTCGAAGATCGACGGCGTGGTTCGCTTCGGCGATGTGTCTAAGGGTCAGCGCAAGGTTTATGTGACCGCCGATAACGGCCAGGAAGAGGAGTACAGCGTTCCTCGCGGCGTGTATGTCAACGTGCAGGAAGGCGAGCGTCTGCGCGCTGGCGATGCGCTGATCGACGGACCGCGTAACCCGCACGACATCCTCGAGGTGTTGGGCGAGCGCGAGCTGCAGCAGTATCTCGTGAATGAGATCCAGGAGGTCTATCGTCTGCAGGGCGTGTCGATTTCGGACAAGCACATCGAGACGATCGTCCGCCAGATGCTGCGCTGGGTGAAGGTCGAAGAGGTTGGCGACACCAACTTCCTGCTCGAACAGCAGATCGACCGCTTCCGGTTCAACGCTGAGAACCAGCGCGTGCTGATCGAAGGTGGCCGTCCGGCCATCGGACGTCCGCTGCTGCTGGGCATCACGAAGGCGTCGCTCTCGACCGATAGCTTCATCTCGGCGGCGAGCTTCCAGGAGACCACGCGCGTGCTTACCGAAGCCTCGATCAACGGCTCGGTCGACACGCTGCGCGGACTCAAGGAGAACGTCATCGTCGGCCGCCTGATCCCTGCCGGAACCGGCATGTCCTACTATCGCAACGTTCAGCTCTCTCCAGAGCTGGAAGAAGCGGCAGCCCAGGTCCAGCAGGAAGTTACTGCGGCGATCGAAGCCGAAGAGCGCGAGCTGGAACAGATGCGCATGGAAGGCGAGCAGGAAGAGATGGCCGCCGAATAAGCTCCGCGGTCGACTACACGCGCTTCGCGCAAAGCAACAACAAGGGCGGACTCGAAAGGGTTCGCCCGTTTTCTTTTGGAGGCGTTGTCCAAGTGAACGCAAGCTTTTTAACTCGGACCGTTGCGACAACCTTCTTGTTGGCTGTCCAAGTGAATTTCATCATGGATATACCCATACCCTAAAGAAAGGTGGATTTCGTGTGTGCGTCAGCGTTCACAGGTTCCGAGCGGAGTGTGCGCAGAACAAAGAGAAAGGTTGCGAGATCATCGTAGTCGCGTGCTCAGCCTATTCATCCGCGACAATTAGACGACGCGATGCCGTCCAGGAGGCCGCCTTAACCTCTAGATTGAGCTTGCGAAATTCTTTCAGAATCGATATTCCCTACCATATCCTCGCGTATATACTTGTTTGCAATCGGATTGCCATAGGCGCAATGCTCCATGGCGAATCCGCGATGTTTCTAAG
>PLHC01000041.1 GCA_003138795.1 Granulicella sp.
CGGGTTTGCGGCAAGTTCGTCAGACCAGCTTCGATCGGCGAGTTGAACTTGCCGCAATCGCCGCTTTTCGCGCAGCACATCAGCCGCAGTTTATTGGGCCATGTCGGCGATAACTCAGGCTATGCTGGCTAGGAATGCTCTGCGTAATCCCGACGATTTCTGCATGTGATTTGCACATCGCCTTACACAACGAGGATTTGTCTAGTTTTATTCCGCATTCATACTTTGCCAGCGGAAAATAGCTTCATGCATGCGACTACGCCTTGCTGCTCTCTGCCTCGTCCTGGCTGTCACGTCCGTCGGGATTCGAGGGTTTTGGTCACTGAATGGTGACGGTCCAAGAGGCGGAGTGAGTGGTGCTTCCGCTGGTGCCAGTGAGAGTGAGGGTGGAAGTCGTGGGCGCGGCCAAGGATTTGCCGCTGCCGTGGCCGCAGCCGCTGACAGCGACGAGTACGGTGAAGGTAGCGAGCGCGATAAGCAGCAGCGGCCAACGGCGTCTGCGCCTGAATCCGTAGCCGAAGAATGCTATCGTTCCGGCCAGGCCAAGCGGCAGCGTTGCAGCCAGCGTGAGGTTGCGGTGGGCGTTCCGCAGCGATGCGGTTTGGGCGCTGGTCTGAAGGGTCGCGGTTGCGGTGACAGGGTTGGCGCCGTTCGGCGTCACCGAACTCGGCGCGACGGTGCAGGTCGCACCGGCTGGAGATCCGCTGCAGGTGAGCGCGGTCGCCTGATTGAAGCCTCCGGTGGGCGTAATCGTAAGGGTGGTCGTGGTGCTGCTGCCCTCGGTGACGGTGCTGGCGGTGGGTGACAGGCCAATGGTGAAATCGGGCGTGACCGCAGCGGTGACCGTGAACGAAAGACTCGAAGCGGACGCAGCGAACGTGGTGGCGCCCGCGTAGGAGGCGTTGATGGTATGCGCGCCGACGCTAAGCGTGGAGGTGGTATAAGTAGCTTTGCCGGTGCCGTCAAGCAAGCTGGTGCCGAGGGTGGTGGCGCCATCGGTGAAGGTGACCATGCCGGTGGGGATGGTGGAGCCCGACGCGGCGGTGACCAGTGCGGTGAAGGTGACGCTGGCGCCGCTGACCGCTGTGGTGGGCGAGGCAGAGAGCGCAGTGGTGGTTGAGACGACCACTGGAGCCGTGGCGTTCACGGTGACGGGGAGACTGGCGGAGGTGCTGCCGCTGAAGTTGGTGTCGCCCCCATATACGGCGGTGATTGCGTCAGAGCCGGTGGGAAGGGCGGTTGTGGACAAGGTGGCGACTCCGGAAGTGACGGTTCCGGTACCCAGGCTGGTGCCGCCGTTGTAGAAGGTGATGGTGCCGGTGGGGGTTGCGGTGCTACCTGCTGCCCCGGTAACGGTCGCGGTGAAGGTGACGCTGGCGCCGGTGGTGATGGTAGTCGCCGAGGCGGTGAGGGCGGTGGTGCTGGTAGCCAGTACGACGGGCGCGGAGCCGTAGAGGTTGAGCAGGACGGTTCTGCCGGCCAGGATGTCAGGCTTGCCGTCGCCGTTGAGGTCGACGGCGACGGCTATTCCTCCGGCTTCGATGTTGATGAGGTCTTTGGGTACGACAAAGCCGGTGGAAGGGACGGAGGTGAAGGTGCCGTCACCTTTGCCGTAGAAGACGCCGCTGAAGTCGTTGACGTCGAGCAAGGCGAGGTCGATGTTGCCGTCGGCGTTGAAGTCGGCCGCGGCGATGGAGGAGCTGCGGATGGCGTCGCCTCCGGTGAGGTTTTGGATGGTGGGCGTGGCGAAGGTGCCGTCGCCGTTGCCGAGGGCGATGGCGAACTCGGCCTGGCTGGCGGAGGTTTCGGCGAGGAAGGCGAGGTCGAGCTTGCCGTCTTTGTTGAAGTCGACGACGGCGGGGATGCCGTATACGTTCGCGGCGAGGGTGATGGGGGTGGGGGTTTTGAAGGTGCCATCGCCGTTGCCGATGTAGATTTCGAGGTGGGTGGTGGCTCCGGTGGCGATGCTGAAGCTGGGGACGAGAACGATGAGGTCGGGAATGCCATCGTTGTTGAGGTCGGTGGTGCTGACGACCTGCGCCTGGTTGGCGGTGGCGGGCGCTGTGGTGCTGCTGTAGGTGGAGGTGATGACCGGGGTGGTCTTGAAGGTGCCGTCGCCGTTTCCGAGGAGGACGATATAGCTTTGGTTATAGGGGTTTACGGCCGGACCGCCGAAGGTTGCGCCAGCGGTCTCGTTGTAGGTGAGGATGAGATCGTTGTGGCCGTCATGGTTGAAGTCGGCGATCTGGAGGCCGCTGACGGTGACGGAGTTGTCGAAGTCGCCAGCGGGCGCGATCTGGGGGAAGGCGTGGGGGACGGGGGTTTGGAAGGTGCCGTCGCCGTTCGAGAGCGCCGTGAAGTAAACGGGAAGTGGGGACTGACTGCCAGTCCCGCTGTTAAGGCCGTTGTCCACGAAGACGAGGTCGGCCTTGCCGTCGCCGTTGATGTCGGCGACGGCATAGGTCGAGGCCGCGATGGTGCTGGCAGTGGTGACGGTGTAGCCGCTGACTACGAAGCTGGCGGGGGCGGTGATGGTGGAGACGGGGTTAAAGATGCCTTTCGTAGTGCCGAGTTGGACGGTGAAGGTGGGGCCGGGGGTGTTGTATTGGCCGGTGCCGTTGGTGATGATGTCGGGCAGACCGTCGCCGTTGACGTCGCCGAGATTGGTGCCGTTGTAGGCGCCGGTGATTTGGGGCGCGCCCACGAAGGTGCCGTCGCCGTTGCCCATGAGGACGTAGGCGGAGGCGGGGCTGCTGTCGTCTCCGCTGTAGTAGCCTCCGTTGGCGAGGCCGGTGTAGATGTCGAGGTTGCCGTCGCCGTCGAGGTCGGTGACGGTGACATAGCCGGAGTTGTTGATGGAGGCGTAGCTGGCGCCCTGGGTGAAGGTGCCATTGCCGTTTCCGAGATAGGTGGAGATAGTGGGGCCGGTGTCGAGGACGAGGTCGGGCTTGCCGTCGTTGTTGATGTCGCCGCTGGCGAGGCCGGGGCCGAATCCGCCGGGGTTGCTCGAGGAGTAGGGGAAGGCCGGGGTGGAGACGGCGGTGAAGGTCCCGTCGCCGTTGCCGAGCAGGACGAGGCCGTTGGAGCAGACGATGTCCTTCTTCCCGTCGTTGTTCACATCGGCGGTGATGAGGCTGAGGATGGGAGTGGAGGCGTTGCTGGTGTAGCCGGGAAGACGATAGCGCTCATCCGTCTTCCTTGGTCGACCCGGCTTCGGCTTGGCGGACAGAGAGTACAGGGCAGGTTGCCTTCGCCAGCAAGTTGTATGCGAAGCTGGTGTGAAGATGCCGACCAAGTTGAGACTCAGTGCGGACCCCAAGGACGATCAAGGCGGCGTGCTGACTCTGGGCGATCTCGATAATCTGGTCAATCTCCATGCCGTGTTCCAACTGAAAGGCGGGCCTGCACCACTCCGAGTCGCTTTCAACGAGTACGCTCTTGATGCTCTTGCAGTAATCGTTCGCCAACTCAATCTTCAAGCGCTTGTTATTCTCCGCGGTGACCGGTAAGAGTTGACAGACTTCGATAGGTGCATCGAACTCCTTACCGAAGAAGACCGCATACGGAGCGGCAGTAGTTGCCTCCAGCGTAAAGTCGGAGAAGTAGATGACTGCGTCAAGGTGCAGCTTTGGATCGACACCCGAGAGTACATGCGCTCCGACGGTCAGGGTGGGGCAAGTTGCGGAGAGCAGGATCTTCTCTGTGTTGGAGCCTATGAGAAGGTGCTCCAGACCCCGATGAACACCATGGACGCCGAGGACCAGAAGATCAGCGTCGAACCTCTCCACCGCACTCAATATGACCTCGGATGGAATCCCATCCTCCACGTGCGCCTCAACCTGTATTCCGAAGCTCCGCACGCCCTTGGCCAGAACTTCCAGCCGCTCCTGACCAACCTTTCGCATGAGGCTCGGCCTGGAGGTCGCGGTCTCAACTTCTCTTGCTGCCTGAGAAAGCTCCAGGACGTGGAGCATCACGATCGTTGCTTTGAAGTGATTGGCAAAGGAGACGGCATAGTCGAGGGCGAGCCGGGAACTCTCCAGGAAGTCTGTCGCAAATAGGATTCGCTCAACCTTGATTTCGGTGGTCATAATATCCTTTGCTGGAACCTAGGGTTGTGAACCACTTTGGAATCGCAGAGTGGCCAGATCGGCTTCGTATTCGAAGCGCGCGTTCGCATCCGCAATCTGGGCCTGCGTCTGCTGAAGCTGCGCCTGACTCAACTCGACAATTGAGCTAAGCCCCAGTTGATACCGGGTCTGCGCTAGATCGAGGGCAGTATTCGCTTCCTTGACCAACTCCGCCGTGACGCTCATTCGCTGCTGAGCTGTAATGGCCGTGAGCCAAGCGGTCCTTACGTCGCGGACGATGCGAACCGTCAGTTGGCGGCTTTGCTCATTGGAAGCCTTTGCTCGAAGGTCCGCCTCAGCTGCCTCTGCGTGAAACTTGAAGCCATTGAAGATTGGAATGCTGACGTTGACTCCTGCTGCCCCATACCAATCCTGGGGGAAATATGTAGGTGATCCCACAGGTGTGACTCCAACGACGCCCGCGGCTGATATGGTCGGCAGCAGCAGCTCGTGTTGTGCGCGGCTGAATCGCACATCCGCGTCGTGAGTCAGTTGTTGGGCCTTCAGGTCGGGTCGTTGTTGAAGCGCCAGCGCGATCACCGCTTCCGCTGAATCTGCAATTGGCGCAGGTAAGGCGAGGTCGTCGACCAGTTGATAGTGATGATCTGTCGTCGTCCCGAGTATGTCGTTCAAGCTGGCCATAGCGGCGTTGGCTTGATTCTGGGAGTCGAGCACCAATAGTTTTGCCTGTGAGAGATTCACCTGGGCGAAGCTCTGATCGAGTGTCGACTTGAGCTTGCTGGCCGTCAGCGCATCTACCTGATCTGTGACGCTCTGTCGCTCATTGACCGTGCTGTTTGCCACCTGCAGTGTCGCTTGAGCCTCCAATGCGTTGTAGAAGGCCAGGTCGGACGCGAACACGATGTCCTCTCGCGTGGCCTCTGCACTTTGCGTCGCAGCTTTGGCCTGCAGGGATGAAGAGGCCACCAGATTGGGTGTGCGCCCAAAGTCGGTTATTAACTGGTTCAGTTGGACGCCAGCGCCCACATGGTTCAGAAGACGTGATGCAGTAAGAGCACCTGAGGATATGCGGCTCGCCTCTTCTGCGCCGACGCCTGTCCCATTGCCATAGAGGCTTGGAAGTTCACCGGAGCGGGTCTCACGGACGACCTGCTTTTGTGCGAGTGCGATCAGCGCTGCAACGCTGATGCGTGGATTGTTCTTCAAAGCCATTTGCTCTGCCTGCAGCCGGGTGAGGGTTTCATCCGGGGATGTGGCCACTGGCAACGCGGCAGAGGTCTGCATTTGCATTGGCGCATCTGACAGAGTCGTCCCCTGGACTTGTGCCAGGAGGACGGGTGAGCAGACGGAACAAAGGAGGATCCCTATAAGACTGTGCTTAGACATGAGCCACCTCCGCGGCCGCTTCCGCGTCTACTTCTTTGCGATGGATGAGTAGGTACACAGCGGGAACCAGAAATACCGTTATGATGCCGGACGAGACGAGTCCGCCGAGAATCGCTCGTGCCAGTGAGGCATACTGCTCGCTACCCGGCTCTAACGCCAGCGCCAGGGGAATGATTCCCAATACCGTGGCCAGTGACGTCATCAGGATCGGACGCAGACGCATAGAGCATGCGTCCACGATGGCTTTGCGGATGGGAACGCCGCTGGCCCTCAGCGTCCCTACGAACTCGACGATGAGGATGCTGTTTGACACTGCGATACCGGCCATCATGATGACGCCCATCAGTGACATCACATTCATGGTGGTTCCAGTGACCAAGAGAAAGAGAATGACGCCTGCTACGCCTGGTGGCACGGCAAGCAGGATTATGAATGGATCGGAGAACGAGGCGAACTGAGCCATCAAAATCAGATAGACCAGCACCACGGCAAGGATGAACCCAATGCCGAAGCTCTTGAAGGACTGATGCATATCGTCAACCGAGCCGCCTATCTGCACGGTCAAATCGTGAGGTGCAGGAAGACCGGCGAGCACCTTCTGCACATCATTGCTGACATGGCTCAGGTCCTCCGCTTTGGGCATGACATACACATCGAAGCTGCGGCGAAGCTGATAATGGTCCACTTCCGTAGGCGTGTTAATTTGTTTGATTGAAGCAAGCGACTCCAGTGGGGTTGTCTGTTTACCATCTGCCGATCGAAGTGGAATCTGCTCAAAATCAGTAAGAGTCTTGATCTCATTATCTGGGTACTGCACTGTCAGCATGTAGTTGTTTCCGGACTTTGGATCTACCCAGAAGCTAGGCGCAATCACTGAGTCCGAAGTGAGTGCTGTAATGACGTTCTGGATCGCAAGTTGTGGGGAGATATCCAGCAGCGCAGCGTGCTCACGATTGATGTTCAGTTCAAGGCCCGGGTAGTCAAGATCCTGCGGGACAAGCACATCGCTGACCGAGCCCAATGTTCGCATCTTTTCGGCAACCTTCTGGGCATACGCATAAGCAGAGTCCATGTCGCTGCCTCCGATACGGATGTCGACGGGCGCTGGCTTGCCCTGATTGACGACGGAGTCGACGAGACCACCCGTCTGGAAGTAGGTCCCCACTTCGGGAAAGTCGGTCGCGAACTTGCTCCGCAGACGCTGCATATAAACGAAGCTGCTGGTCTTATGGTCCGGCTTGAGACTGACCTGTATAAATCCCGTGTTCATCCCGGAGTTGCTGGTGTAGATCGCCGACAAGTCCGGCGTGATTCCAATGTTGGAGACGATCATGTTCATATCGTCCTTTGAGACCACCTGGCGAATCTCGTTCTCCATCATCGCTACATACTCGTCGGTCACTTCGATTCGCATTCCCGGCGGCGCTTTCACGTCCACTACAAATTGTCCAGGATCTGTGCGCGGAAAGAATGACTTACCCAATAGTGGATAGAATGCGAGTCCGAAGACGACGAAGATAGTGACGGCCACTACCGTAGCGACGGGGTAGTCGAGGCATAGCTCGACCCCACGGTCATAGGCTCGCTGGAAGCGTTGAAACTGATGATTGAAGCGGTCGACCACGCGGTGAAACAGATTTGCCTCGGAAAGACTTTTTTCAGCCTCGACGAGATCTCCCTCCACGGCCTCGGCACTGTGGTGAATGTGCGACGGATCGATCCGAATGAACTTTGCGCAAAATAGAGGCACTACAGTCATGGCGACAATGTAAGAGGCGAAGAGCGCAAAAACGACTGCCAGCGCCATAGCTGTAAATAAATACTTACTAACTCCAACAAGCAGAATCACCGGAAAGAAGACGATACTTGTTGCGCAAGTCGCTGCGAGGACAGCTAACTGTACCTCCTTGCCACCTTTTTCCGCAGCCTCCACCGGAGGTTCACCCATCTCCATGTGCCGGAATATGTTCTCCAGCACAACCACAGAGTTGTCGATCAAACGCGACAGCGCGAGCGCCAGACCGCCGAGCACCATCGTGTTGATGGTGCTGGCGCCCATGTCGAGCGCGATGAAGCAGGCCAGACAGGAGATGGGGATGGACAGCAACACGCTGATGGTGGCCCGCATGTTGCCCAGAAACAAGAGGATCATCAGTGCCGTGAGCACGAGTCCCATCGTTCCCTCGTTGATGACGTTTTTGACAGCGGTCTTTACATAGGCGGACTGATCGAAGACGACATTTGTCTTCAGAGCCGCAGGGACATCCAGCAGGTGATGAACGGCGTCGCGCACACCATTGACGATGCTGATGGTGTTCGATCCTCCACCCTGCTTGAGCACCGGGATATACACCGAGTGTTGTCCGTCGACGCGTACGACATTGGTTTGGAGTTGACTCGCATCTTCTGCTTTGCCGATATCGCCCACGAAGACCGATGCGCCGCTCGCTGTCTTGATTGGCATGGCGTTGATCTGATCAACGACTGGCACCTGACTGTTCGCATAGATGTTGTAGTCCTTCGGGCCAATGCGAACATCTCCGGCAGGAAGAATCAGGTTCGACTCGTTTACGGCGTGTACTACGTCCATCACCGATAGCTCATGAGCTTCAAGCTTCACCGGGTCGACATACACTTGAATCTGCCGATATTTGCCTCCATACGGTTGAGGAACTGAGGCTCCCGGCACGTTGGCTACCTGGTTGCGGACCGAAAACTGTGCGAGATCCTTGAGTTGCGTCTGATTCAAGCCCTGTCCCTTGAGCGTGATGAGACATACCGGCATATTGGAGGCATCGAATTTCAGCACTACTGGCGGCAGGGTTCCAGGCGGTAGTCGCCTCAGGTTCGCCATCGCAAGGTTTGAGATATTGCTGACAGCAGCATTCGCATCCGTACCCGGCTGGAAATAAATCTTGATAAGGCTGACGCCCGGCAACGAGCGCGACTCAATATGCTCGATGCCGCTTCCGAGGGTAAAGAAGCGCTCATAGCTGTTGGTGATGTCCGCTTCAATCTGCTGTGGCGGCATGCCCGAATAGAAGGTCGCGACGACTACCACCGGGATATTGATCTCGGGGAACAAATCAACCGGCATACGAACAACGGTCGCTGTTCCAACCACGATCACCATCAGGCAGAACATAAGGATGAAGAAGGGGTACTTGATCGCGAAGGAGGACATTACTCGCTTACCTCCTGCGCTGCAGTGGGGATAAAGGCGGCGTGAGGCGTGACGGCCTCACTGGACTGATAGTTCGCCTGGCCGGAGGCGATGACGCGTTCTCCATCGTGTAGGCCGCTCAAAATCTCCATCCGGTCCGCTGTCTGTATTCCGAGCGTCACGTTCCGCTTCTCGATGTGATTCGTCGAGTCCACAACGAGGACATACGCCTGGTCGCCGCTCTGCACCACGGCCTGCGCCGGAAGTGTCAGCGTGTCATCCTTCTGCTGCAGTTGGATCATGGTCTCCGCATACATTCCCGGACTGAGAACCAGATCAGGATTTGGAACATCCACCTCAGTCAGCATGGTCCGCGTATCCGTATCCAGTGCTCGCGAGAAGCGCACAATCTTCCCGGTAAACGTGCGACCTGTGGCATTCACCTTGATCTGAACTTCGCCACCTTCGTGGATGTACGGTACGTCAGCCTCGGGAACAGGCATGCGCAAACGCAGCAGGTCGCTCTGTGCAACTCGAACCACCGGCATCGACTGCGTGTTGGAGGCTGTTCCCGCCTGAATCAGCGATCCGGTGTCGGCGTAGCGCATCGTCACGACCCCGTTGAATGGAGAGATGATCTCCTGATAGTTGGTCAGCGTTTCAACGCGATGACTTTCGGCACGCGAAACCCCGAGTTGCTGCTGCATCGCATTGAGGGATGCCTTGGCGACGCCGATCTGCGCCTCTGATTCCTGGTCTTTCGAGAGCTCATCATCCAATTCCTGCTCGGCGATCAATCCTGGCCTCTGCTGGGAAGCCTGCAGCAGCCGAGTGTAGGCTGCATGGAGGGCAGCATGGGTCGCTTGCGCACTGATGACCTCGTTTTCAGCGCGCCCAATCTCGGATTGCGTATGGCGCACTTCGGCCTGAGCACCTTGAAGCTGATCCTGCAGTTCTGGTACTTCGAGGTCGGCAAGGACTTCGCCCTGGCGTACACGGTCACCGATATCTACCTTGATCCAGCGGATGTACCCGGCGACCTTGGCGTGAAGATCGACTTCCTGGTACGGCTCAAACTGGCCTGCAACAGTGAGGGAGCTGGCTAGATTCCCACGGGTAACGTTAACAACCGCTGCGGCCTGCGGGGTGGCAGTAGGAGCTTTCCCTTTATGAAGGAACACAAACAGCACAGAGGCCGCGAGAAGAACAATGAGGACTACTGCGATCCAAAGGATTCGCTTGCGAGACATGGAACCACCTATTCGGACTTGTATTGAAGCGAAGTCATTTCCAGAAAGAGCGGGGTCCCCGCATTGTCGCGGTGCATCTCTTCGAGGAGAGTGAGCGTGCTGTCAGGCGGCCATAGGAGGAGCGCGTGGACTGCTGTGGGTGATGTGCCAGGGCTGCGGTGCTCGAGGACTAAGCGACGTTCCGAGCAATTCCTCAGATCGATTCACGACCTGAAGATGCGCATCGGCCGACCACGCCGTATGAGTGTCCGAGAGAGTCTTGTGAGGAACAACTGGTAAAGGCTGCCCCACCAGCAGGAGGCTCGCCATGGCCACGCTGGAGGCAGGCCGCTCCCTTTGCGAGAGAAGTTTGGCCGCCGGCACGGCCCCCTGTTCCGAGTGGTAGAGCGAAAGTTTGTACTGAAGACCCCAAAAGAACACGGCGATGCCCAGCATCGAAATGAGAATCAATGCCGACGATCTGCGGTGATTTCCAGTGCGGTCAGGTGGTTGCAATCTGCTGGACCTTAGTGCCTATATTACGTGACGAAGACACATGAAGATATGATTCGTTTTCCTCTCAGAAGTTTGCCCCCTAAGGTTTAGAGAAGGCTTCTGCATGCGTATAACGGGGGAGCGTGGATTGGGTCGTGTGGGCCGAAGGCGAACGCGGAGCACGCAAAGCTGGGGGACGGCTACCAGTGTTGAATGGCAATGCTCGCGTTACACCTGACATTTGGTGCAGGTCTTGGAGAGTCTTCCCGACGATTCGCAGGTCCGATTCGATACGACCCGTCACGTTGGCACGGACTGGCTTCGCGCGAATCGGACCGTCCTCCTGCGTATTCCGAGCGCCATCGTGCCGCACACCTCGAACTGTCTTTCCAATCCACTCCATCCCGATGCCAAGGCATTTCAAATCGTCGAGGCAATGAACTATCCCTTCGATCCCCGCATCAAGCAGTGACCCTAACGATTTGGATCGAACCTCCCCTGCGCAGAATCCTCCGCAGTCGATTTCGTCAGCGCCTTCGCCTCACTAGGAGCCTTTTCAGGCATCGATAGCTTGGTGTCGGATCGCGGGGAATTCGGAAACAATCCGCGAAGTGCCTGCAATGTCGGCCTTTGGAGATTGCTCATCACGTCCACACGACCCATCTCCGCACAATTGACATTGCTTCTCGACCCGGAGCAAACTATGCGTTGTCCTGGGAAGGTTTCATTCCGATGTGAGCGACATCTTGGAGGGCAAGTTGGACCGCCGCCCAAGAATCCAACGCAACAAGAACGATCCGCTTGCGAGGGAAGTCTCCGGATCTTCGGAATTGACGGAAACGGGCGAGCTGGGGATCCGAGTCAGTTGCACTGCCAAGGAACCGATATCAGAGCGCCGGTCTAGGGCCGATGCATCTTCCTGGGAGCATTTCGTTGCATGGTGCGCGGAGAATCATCTGGCTCCGCTCCCGGGTGAGGCTAGGCACAATTGCTCGCTACATCTCACTTTTCGTGCGGCCACGACTGAGAGAGCCGTTGCCCCCGCAATCCATCGCCATCACGAATCTTCTGGACTCCATCAGGAGCGCCCGCCTGAAGGCGGGATTCGAGTCTCCATTCTCGATGCATCACCCGGCGCTCGAATAGGCTTGGAAGCACCTTCGGTGGATTCTCGGGCCAACTGAAATTCCGAAGAAACGGTTGACGCAGGACGATGTCGTTGCGATTGTGGCCGTGCTTGACGGCAGCATCGAATCGGCACGTGATAAGGCGCTGCTACTTGTGGGCGTTGCAGGCGCCCTATCAGCTCCCCGAAGATGCCGGTCGACGTAAACCACCCCAGGCAGTTCGAACGCTGCGAGAGAAGGGAACTGCAACATGATAGGTTCGTGCCTCTTGGAATGAAGGTGTAAACGCGATCATGTCCAGAAAGCAGGCTCTTAGGCTGCGTCATCGGCCTGCATCACTGCCGGGCTTGGGGTCTGGTTGGAGTTCTGCGCCGAAAGCAGGACCGGCGCCGCCAGGACAAAACCGGTAAAGGCGAGTAGTTTGAATTGCCGCGTCATTGCTGCCGATTCATTCAACGGTGACGTAGATATGGGATTTTTCCGGTCCATCAACTGTCACCTTGATCTCGTCCTCTTGTTGCAGTTGAATGGTTCGCGTGAGCGTTTCCACTCCCTGGTTCACTTCGGTGGGCAATACGATGGTCACGCCATTGATCTCGACCTTCGCGCTCGTCACCCGATTGCTACCGTCGCGATCTCCGTTCACGATCTTGAGCTGATAGCTGGGAGCGGGAGTCTGGTGCATGTCGATATCGTGGATATTGGCGTAGGTCCAGGAACCATTCATGCTTTCGGACCAATTCGGCGGCTGCGGCTCGAATTTTGCAAGAAAGAGCAGAGTCTTGGGCTGCTGCGTAGGAACTGCCGTTATAGCGGAAGAGGGTAAGAGTTCCGGATGATGAGATCCCATCATCCGGCGGAAATTTATCGTAGTCTCCATTGTTCCCGACGATCTGCATCGGGCCACGATGATCGATGTCCACCGCGCTCGCGGAGTACATGTTCGAGTTCGGAACCTCTTTCCCCCGCCATTGATACATATCTGTCTGGAGCGTCGTGATGTTCTGGAGCTTTTTGCCGTCCCAGGTGAAGAACCAGTCCGGCCCATTATCAAAAAGTGCCGTTGTGTCTGATAACACATATTCTGTATAGTGCCAATTGCTCTTCGCAATTTGAGTTGAGAAGGTTCTAGCTTTAAATGAATCTTTTCCTGACAGTTTCTCCCGATGATAACCTTCCCTGAAGTGAGGGCTGAGCCTTGAAGATCGTTATTGCTACGGGTCGTCAGGCACACTATCGCTTGCCTGCCAACGCTTTCGTGCGGCGAGGCTGCGAGTTCTCCCTTTATACCGCGACGCTGCGTAGCCGGATGCGCGGCTTCGATCCTGAGGTCAGGAACACGTGGGTTCCGGCACCGGTGGCGGTGTTCAATGCGCTTACCCATATTCCGACGCCGCTCGTCCTCGATGAGCTGGACTCGACGCTGTTTGACCGCTGGGCCGCGGTTGCGCTGCGAGACTGCGACCTGCTATTGGGGGCTTCAACTTCGAGTCTGGCGACTGGAAAGGCTGCGCAACGGATGGGTGCTACATTCGTCCTGGATCGCGCCTGCCCGGATATACGGGTTCAGCAGCAGATGGTGGTTGAGGAGGCACGCAAGGTCGGAGGCACGTTCCGCACTAACTCGCCGTGGTTTATCGAGCGCCAGGTGGAGGAGTACGAGCAGGCCGACTTTATCCTCTCGCCATCGGACTATAGCCGGCGCAGCTATCCCGAGCACCTGCGTAACAAAGATGGTGCTCGCACCACTCTATGGCCGCTCCAAGGTGTCACCTCGTGTGCCGAAGCCCGTTGGGTCAGCCTTCGTGCTAGGAGTCGTGGGTGGCGGACCACTGCGCAAAGGGTTTCTATACTTGCTCCAGGCGTGGAAGGAACTTGCGTTGCCCCATGCAGAGCTCAAGATTCGCACCAGCACCGAGATCTACACGTACCCGGTGTTGATGCAACTGCTCGCCGATCAGCCCAATGTAAGCGTCGTAGGCTATGTACCTGATATCAGTACATTTTATGGCGAATGTGACGCGTTCATCCTGCCCAGCGTGGATGATGGTTTTGGCCTGTCGCTGGTGGAGGCCATGGCCAACGGTGTGCCATCGATTGCTACACGCAACCGCAGCGCCTCGGAACTCCTGGTTCCCGACCGCGATTGCCTGCTGATTGATCCATTCAGCGTGGAGCAGATCAAGGACGCTGTGCTGCGACTGTATGAGTCGCGGGAGTTGCGTGAACGGCTGGCGAAGAGCGGACCCGAGGCAGTTGCTGCGTTACAGGAAGGTGGAGTGGCGAGACCATACGAACACGGCGTGGATCGACTCCTTGAGGCGATTTCGATCGCAAGGCTTGTGAAATCTGCGGCTTAGCGGGACTAGCCTAACGCCGTTCCACCACCCACGAAGTGCACAATCTCAAGCCGGTCACCATCAGCCACCTGGGTCTGTCCCCACGCCGTGCGGGAGACGATCTCGCCGTTGTGCTCCACCGCGATGCGATCAGACTTCAAGCCGAGGGTGGCGATCACGCTGGCCAGGTCCGCCGACGGGGTGAGTTCGGAGAAGGTGCGGTGCTGGCCATTGAGTTGAATCGTGAGGGCTGCGAGCATACGTTTCAAGGGTAGCAGGTAAAGCACTGGTGCCCCGTTGGTGCGATGGGCACTGGGGTTTGTTAGACTCGACGAACTCATATTCTGCCTGTTTCTTTCTGGAGCCAATTCCCTTCATGCGCATTGTTTAGACGGTCTTCGGAGTCTTCCACCACTTCAACCTGGCGCGAGAGTTGGAGCGGCGCGGGCATCTGGAGCGGGTGTACTCGACGTGGCCCTGGCGTCGGTTGCAACGTGAGGGGCTGCCAAAAAGTCTGGTTGAGACGTATCCGTGGCTGCACGTGGCGGAATACGCCGTAGGACGGAGTCCGATCGACCTGCGGTGGCTCAGCGATCAGTTGGGTTACGCCAATGCCCTGGCCTTCGACCGCTGGACTGAAAAACGGCTAAGGCGTTTGAAACAAAGGCCAGATGCGTTGATTGGAATCTCCGGATCGAGTTTGACTACGGGTGCATGGCTGCAGCGGGAGGGCGGCGTTTTTATCTGTGACCGGGGCTCGACCCATCAGCGTTATCAGCAGCAGATTGTGGAGGATGAGTATGCCCTGTGGGGTGTCACCAGACCCGTTTCCGATGAGCGAGACACTGTTCGGGAGGAGGCTATCTATAGGCAAGCAGACGCTATTACGGTTCCCTCCAGCGTTGTAGCGCGGACGTTTGTGCAGATGGGCGTGCCCGCTGAGAAGGTGCATACGATTCCGTATGGGGTGCGACTGGAGAATTTTAGACCAGTGACCGAGCCGGCGGTGGGCGAGTTTAATGTGCTCTTCGCGGGTCCTCCGGGGCTGCGCAAGGGAGTCCCATACTTACTGCAAGCCTTTTCCTATCTAAAGCATACGCGCAAAACATTACGGATCGCAGGATATATACAAGAGGACCTTAAGCCGGTACTGGAGCGACTACCCAAGGAGAATGTTGAGTTTCTGGGGCCGTTGCCGCAGTCGGAACTGGTGGAACTGATGAGCCGCAGCCATGTGCTGGTTCTGCCGTCGATCGAGGAAGGACTGGCGCTGGTGCAGGCCGAGGCAATGGCGTGCGGATGTCCGGTGATTGGGTCAACCAACACTGGAGGGGCTGATCTTTATACTGATGGCGTAGAAGGATTTATTGTTCCGATACGCGATGCCAGAGCGATTACGGATCGGATGCAATTGCTGGCGGATGAGCCGGAGTTGCAGCGGACGATGCGGGCGGCGGCGCTGCGGCGGGTGCAATCGATGGGGGGATGGACGACGTATGGTGAACGGTGGGAAGAGCTTCTGTTGCAGCTGACGTCTAGGCGTGGATCTGGCGCCGGATAGGCTCTTTTGATGTGTATTTTTTGATGTGTATTTCAGGCATACTCAATCCTGTTTCGTGTTGCGCAGTTTCCTTACACTCGATTTTCCTGAGGTTAGGAGAGGTGCCAGAGGAGATTGAGTGGTCCCCTGCCGTGGCCAAGGTTGGGGGCGTGGCGGATGGCTTCGGCGACGAAGTGCTTTGCGCCGCGGACGGCTTCGATGGGCGGGTCGCGCAGGACAAGAAGGCAGAGCAGCGCGGAGGAGAAGGCGCAGCCGGTTCCGTGGGTCGAGGTGGTATCGAGGTGCTCGCCGGAGAAGCGGTGGATTTCGCCTGAGGGTAGACGAAGGATGTCGGTGGGTTGGGAGTGGTCGCCGGCGGTTGCGACGATGTGCAGGTGGGGATGGCGGTGAGCCAGGGCGTGGGTTGCGGCTTCGGCATGGGCGAGGTCCTGAATGGGCAACTCGGTGAGGGCGGAGAGCTCGGACCAGTTGGGTGTGATCCAGGAGACGGACGGGAGAAGCTGCTGGTGGAGTGTCGCGATGGCTTGGGGCGGGAGCAGGTCGGCGCCGGAGCTGGCGCGGAGGATGGGGTCGAGGACGACCGGCGCCTTTAGCTGGTTGGTCGATGCAAGAAAAGCCGCGACAGTCGCGGCGATTTCGGCGGAGCCGAGCATTCCGATCTTGATTCCCGCGGGCGGGAGGTCAGCGCAGAGATGCTCGAGGGTGCGCTGGAGAAAGGCTGGAGCGACGGTCTGGATCTCGGCGACACCCAGGGTGGATTGCACCGTGAGGGCAGTGATAGCCGAAGTACCGAAGAGTCGATGGGCGGCGAAGGTTTGGAGATCGGCGGTGACGCCGGCTCCGCTCGAGGGATCGTGGCCGGCGATGGTCAGGAGAGTGCGGGCGTGAGCGGCTGGACCTAAAGAAAAAGCTGGCAATGGAGGCAACCACGAGACGTCAAAACCCTATCATAGTTGAGCGCAAATTACAACCCATATTACACAATAAGTACCTTTGATTTGTTTGACTTAGGCCATGCTGGAGGCGACAATATACCTATGAGTGAACCTACGATGAATGGTGTGGAAGTGCTGAAGGGGAAGAAAGGCCGCAAGTGTACTCGCGCTGGCGTGCTGGCCGTAACCCTGGGATTGACGGCCTCCCTCGTCGCAAGTCCTCCGGTGAAACGAGAGAACGCCGTTGTCCCCAGCAAAACGCCGTCGGGCAAGACAATAGCGAAACTTC
Organism: Granulicella sp.; assembly: GCA_003138795.1. Classification (GTDB taxonomy): domain Bacteria; phylum Acidobacteriota; class Terriglobia; order Terriglobales; family Acidobacteriaceae; genus Granulicella. The sequence continues at coordinate 16,616 of PLHC01000041.1, forward strand.
ACTGGTTTCAAATTGGTAAAGCATCCTGGTATGGAGGCAAATTTAACGGGCGAAAGACCGCAAACGGCGAGACGTTCGATATGTACGCATTGACCTGCGCGCATCGCACGCTGCCCCTGGGAAGCTGGGTTCTGGTAACGAACCTGAAAAACAAGAGGTCGACATTCCTCCGCGTGAACGATCGCGGACCGGTGCCGATGAGCCGCATTATGGATATGTCGTACGCGGCGGCCCGACGGTTAGGCATGGAGGGAGTGGCCAAGGTACGGATCGAAGAGGTGAATCCGTCGGACCCGAAGCTGGCCGAGCAGATGGTGGCTCAGCTTCGTCTGCCGGATCCGGCGAGGGTACAACCGACCGATGAGCCGCTGGTTGCTGGAGTTCTGACCCCCACGATGCCGGGAATCGAAGACCGTTAGACCACCGCACAGCGGCGGAACGGCTCGAACGGCTCCTACGAAAAGTGAAGTCTAAAACTGGAAGGGCCCTGCAACCTCTGGCGTATATGCCAGGAGTTGCAGGGCCTTCTGCTGTCTGCCGTATCGGCTATGCGAGGCCGATGCGGCGGTGGGTGATGGGGAGATCGCTCAGGCGGAGGGCAAGGGATTTCGCGCCGCCGCCGCCCTTGATAAACTCGCTGAGCTCGAGCTGGACGACGTCGAAGCCGGCGTCGAAGAGACGAGTGGCAAGTTCGCGGCTGATCTCACCGGTGAAGACGGTGCGGCCGAGGTTGAGGGCACAGCAGGCCATGCGGGTGGCGTCGAGTTCAGAGACGGCAATGCGCCTGGCGGCTGGGTAGACCCGCTCAATGGCTGCGAGCGAGGGGGCATCAAAGGCTGCGGGGTAGTAGAGCAGGTAGCCGCCGGCCAGCGGTGTGAAGCAGGTATCGAGGTGGTAGAAGCGCGGATCGGAGAGGTGCAGCGAGGTGACCGGGACGTGCCATGCGTCGGCGATGTGGCGATGCGCGGCGCGGCAGGTGCGAACTCCGTGGGCGGCCCACAGCGTGGTGCCCTCGTCGTTGAAGACGATGTCGCCTTCGCCCTCGAAGGGAGTCTCGCGGGGTGTCTCCCAGATAAGGAAGCCCTGGCTGGTGAGCCAGCGGCGAAGGTAGGTGGTTTCGGCGCGGCGCTGGGGTGGTCCGAAGCTGGAGACGGCAGCGACGCCATGACTGATCAAGGCACCGTGGCCGAGGAAGACCATGTCCGGGCAGCCGGGTTCGGGATGGAGCAGACGCACATCGGCGACGCTGCGGAGGACGTTGTGCATGCCCTTCCACTGGGCGAAGGCGAGATCGCGGGAGGAGCGGTGGACGTTCCCTGCCATCCAGGGATTGAGGACATAGTCAACGCCGTACCACTCTGGCGGACACATGAGGAAGGTGGGACGGGTGAACTGGGGCGTGGAGGCGAAGACGTTTGGAGCGGAGAGTGAAACAGCGGTGCTTGTAGCCATGATGATTTGTTTCCCTAGTACCGTTGTGGAGTGTCCTCCCACGAGATGACATTCGTCAAGTGGGAAAGGTTACTCTCTGGAATCATTATTCCCATAACGGAACCCTGGGATAAGACGCTTGAGCAAGAGAAAAGGTCCGCCGGGTGGCGAACCTTTAATGGAGCTGTAATTTTCGTCTTGGATGCTGCATTTGGGCCGCCGGATAGCTGGCTTAGAGCTTCTCGAAGAAGTCGCAGACCGAACAGGAGATGTAGACTCCGCCGGGAACGCCGCGCTCGCGGTCCTTGACACGCTTGACGATGCGGGTGGGCTTGGAGCACTTGGGACAATCGGTGCTCTGCTGTGTATCCATGACCTTTTTGCGGTCGCCGGTCTTGGCAATCTTTGCCATTGTGATGATCTCCCTGAAACAAATGTGCGGGCTTGTCCGGTTGCGATGTGCGCGGGCCGACCTTGCTTGATCCGTGGGCTGGGCTGGTGGGCTGGGCCGAACAGGAGGTTCGCGAGGGCGCTGGGCCGGGGTAAAGCTCTGCTGCAAGTTTACACGATTAGTCGTTTGGAGTGGTGCCGATGTCGCGGCCCGTTTCGCGGCGAAGGTGCTCGTCGATGACGGGGAGGGTCGAGGAGGCGGTGGGGGTGGTGCTGAGGATCTGAACGAGGGGCGCGGGAGCGGCGGCGGATTCCATCGCGGTGTGCGCCGCAGGGGGCGCGATGTCCATTGGATGGCCGGCGGAGACGATGGGCGGGTGGGTGTACTCCCATGCGTAGTTGCGGGTGATGCGGAAGAGTACGAGCATGGCGGCCAGGAGGATGAGGATGGTGGGCGCGGCGCCTTCGGGACCGTAGAGGCCGCCGGTGAGCCAGTCGGGACCAGTGACCGAGGTGGAGACGAGGCTGTTGTAGGTCGCGTAGCCGGCGAGGGGAAGGCCGAAGAGGATAGCTGTGGCAGCGTTCCAGGCGAAGTGCAGGCCCCATCCGAGCCAGAGCGCGTGCGTCTGGAGATAGGCGATCGAGAAAACGACGCCGAGGAAGAAGGTGACCAAAAAGCTGAGCGGCGTGGCGTTGGGCCGGTAGGTGGAGATGGTGGCGTAGAGCAGCGAGAGGAAGATGGTCGCGATGACGGGACTGGTGGCGTCGATGAGGCGCGCAAAGAGGAAGCCGCGGAAGGCGAGTTCGAGCGCGAGAGTGGATAAGGCGATGGTCGCGAGCGAGAGGAGGGCGAGACCCCAGTTGTGGGGAGCGAGCGCGAACTCTGGATGCAGGGCGCCGCTAAGCATCATCGGGAGGATAGCGGCGAGCAGCATTGCCCAGCCGAGCGCCGCGCCGCGCTGCCACTCCTCGAGCGTGGTCGGGCGCTTGGGCAGTGCGTTGGTGGAGCGGACGTCGCCGGTGCGGGTGGCGATCCAGCGGAGGGTCGCGAAGCCCCAGAGCAGGAGGAAGACAAAGAAGGCCTGCTGCAGCGTCTCATCCAGGACGGCGAGGTTTAGGCGGTCGGCGATTCCCTGCGCGGCGTGCGCGGCGAGGCCGCCAGCGGCGATGATCCAAAGGGCGCCCGAGAGGAAGAGCGCGAACTGGAAGGTTCGCGGGAACGTGGGTTTGGATGAGGGCTCAGACAACGGCGTGATCTGCTCCTTGGCATGGTGGAACCACAGCTGAGTGGGGCACTGGCTGCCGGTGGGGTCAGCTCAAGCGGTGGTGTAGAACTGCGCGATGTTGCGAAACTTCGCATAGCGCGCGGTGAGCAGATCGTCGAGGGAGAGGCTCTGGAGATCGCGGAGGTGGTGCTCCAGCCGCTCGTTGACAATCTGCATGGCGGAGGCGGGGTCGTTGTGCGTTCCGCCTTCGGGCTCGCGGATGACCTCGTCAACGCAGCCTAGCCTTATGACGTCGGTGGCGGTGTATCGGAGAGCAATGGCGGCCTGTTGCTTCTTGCCTGCGTCCTTCCACATGATGGAGGCGCAGCCCTCGGGCGAGATGACGGAGTAGATGGCGTTTTCGAGCATGAGAACGCGGTCGGAGACGGCCAGCGCAAGCGCACCTCCCGATCCACCTTCTCCGGTAATGGTGGCGATGGTCGGGACGCGGAGGCGGGACATCTCGAGGAGATTGCGGGCGATGGCCTCGGCCTGTCCGCGCTCCTCGGCACCGAGACCGGGGTTGGCGCCGGCGCAGTCGATGAAGGTGAAGACGGGGCGACCGAACTTTTCGGCGATGCGCATGGCGCGCAGAGCTTTGCGGTAGCCCTCGGGGTCGGGGCTGCCAAACTTGCGGGCGACGCGCTCTTTGACGGTGCGGCCCTTGCGATTGGCGATGACGAGGACGGGCTGGCCGTGGAAGCGGGCCATGCCAGCGGTCATCGCGGCGTCGTCGGCGAATAGCCGGTCGCCGTGGATCTCGCTGAAGTCGGTGAAGAGGGCTTCGATGTAGTCCATCGGATAGGGGCGCTGCGAATGCCGGGCGAGCTCAGTCTTAACCCAGGCTTCGGGAACCGGCGGTGCGGGTGCGTGAACGTGCTTTTGCGGTATGTTTTCTGCCATCTCGTTAACCTCAATGATTGTACGCGAGGAATGTGGAGGGTAGTGGGTAGTGGGTAGTGAGTAGTGGGCTAGGGCTACGGCTGGGTGCGGCGGAAGAGACTGGGCCAGGAGAGGTCGTAGCGTTCGCGGGCGAAGAGGAGGATGGCCAGTACGAGGCCGTAGAGGAGTTGGCTGCCGGCGGTGGGCCAGTCTTGCTTGAGCGTGACGCCGAACATCAGGACCAGCATCAGGAGCAGCGCGAGCGTGAGGGCAGCCCTGGTGAAGAGGCCGAGGAGGAGGAGTGTGCCGATGAGGAGTTCGACGCAGGGGACGGTGTAGCCGGTGGCGAGCGTGAGGGAGGGTGGGAGCGGTGCGGCGGCCATGCTCTTCACCATGCCCTGCGCGAAGCCGGAGAGATGCGAGCCGGTGAAGATGCGCGCGAAGCCGTGGCCGAAGAAGTTGACGCCGGTGATCAGGCGAAGGAGGAGATAGGCGTGGCGCTGCTCGGCGGTGGGGGTGCTCATGGTGGGATTGGATGCTGCGGCGATTGTTTTGTAAGCGTAGATCGCTGGCCGTCTTGACTATCTCATGAAGAGTGGTTGTGTCATTGAAGTGGACACAACCAGTGTGGGAAACAAGGGTGGGTTACTTTTTTTGGGGAGGTACGTTCACCTCGTCTGTGAAGATGTCGTCGGTGAACGCTTTTGCGATGGCGAGGTCGAGTCGGATCATCAATTGGCTGCAGGTCTCCTGGTCGCGGCGCACTAGCTTGGCCAGGCAGTTGGATCCGTCCGTTGCGGTGGCGACGCAGCCGACTGGCTCGATGACGCCGACGGTGATCTCACCGTAGTCGATCAGATCTGCGATGTGGGGCAGGGACGAGGGATCGAAGGCGACTTTTTCACTTGAGACGTTCTTGCCTATGCTGCGAGTTCGTTTTTCAGTTGGAGACTTCGGGCGAAGTTCCAAGGCAAGAGCTCCTCGATGCGGGGGATGGGGTGATCGGCGATCGTCGTCAGGACATGACGCCTTGCTTTGGCTCGCCAGGAACCGCTGCAAAAAACTATCGTACGTCTTCCTATCGGCCGCAGGAGGAAGATGCGAATTCTGAACCTTTGAAAAAACAAACGCGACGCCGACGCCATCTGAGCCCCACCGGACGACCTTCGCCTGGATGGCGATCGAACGTTCAGATTCGTCGTCTATGTCGTCGGTCCTTTGCAGCGTCATTGCCACCAGCGTGCCCCGGTACCATTGCTGGTCGGTGATCATATACAGCCCGGTCGAACTGATCGACAGGATGCTGTGCGGCTGCGGAGTGGCGCCGTCCCAATAATAGGCAACCAGCCCGGGTAGGGCGTGCCGTGTAGCCTTCCGCTTATCCTGATTATCCTCAGATAACAGCCACCGGAACCAACGTTTCACTGGGTTCATGTCGTCCATCGCTAGTTTCCCATCGTGAGGCATGTAGCGGCGCCCCACGCACAATTGGTCTCCAACTCTTCGACCGAGCATATCACCAGCGGATCTCCTGGCTGGGTCAGCGACGAATAGATCGTGCGGATTGGCAGTTCCAACATTGTTTTGGGCTCGGTCGGGGATGAACTGCTGGTTGAAAAGGGGTGAGCGGTATCTATGAAATCGAGAGCTTCGGGATCCTTCGACTCTGCCTCTCGCGGTGAAGCGCTGCGTGAGGCTCCACTCAGGATGAGTGATTGTTGTTATCGATCAACATTTGTCGATACGCGCTAGTTGATGATCTGGACGGCGCCGTGGCCAAGGAGGGATTCGACCTGCTCGATGAAGGCGACGTCGGCGGCCACGGAGATGCCCTGGGGTTCGAGGTCAACGGAGAATTGGCTGGGATCTTCGAGGCGCAGCATGAGCTTGCCGGTGCCGGGGGCGGCGCGGAAGATGGTGTCGAGCTTGGTGAGGAGCTCGGTGTCGGGGCTGTGCAGCGGGACGCGGACGCGGAGGGCTTCGGGAAGCTTGACCTTGACGTCTTCGAGGGCCTGGATGCCGGAGATGGCGAGCTTGGGGGCGGCGTCTTCGTCGCCACGCAGCGAGCCGCGGACGAGGACCGGGACGTCGATGCGGAGCTTTTCGGCGAGCTTCTCGTAGCTGGCTGGGAAGGCGATGAGCTCGATCTTGCCGACGGCGTCTTCGAGCGAGGCCTGGGCGTACATCTCGCCGGAGCGCTTGGATTTAGCGACCTTGAGGCCGGTGATGACACCGGCGATCTGGATCTCATTTCCCTGCTCGGCCTGGCCGCGACGGAAGACCTGCGGCTCGGGCTTCATCTCGCAGGCGGTTGCGGTGTCGACCACCTTGAGGTTGCGGAGCTTCTCGCGGTACTTGTCGAGCGGATGGCCGGAGACGAAGAAGCCGAGGACGTCCTTCTCGTTCTGGAGGCGGACGTGTTCGTCCCAGTCGGGCGCGGGTGGGAGCGCGTCGTCGCTGGCCCGGGAGTTGGCGGGGCCGTCGTCGTCGAACATGCCGAAGAGGCCGTGCTGGCCGGAGGCGGTGTCGCGCTGCGCGTGCTGGGCGCGCTCCATCGCCTTGTCGAGCGCGGCCATGACCTGCGCGCGCTTGCCGAAGGCGTCGAGTGCTCCGGCCTTGCAGAGCGACTCGAGGACGCGCTTGTTCATCAGGCGGAGATCAACCTTCTCGCAGAACTCCCATAGAGATGCGAAGGATTGTTTGCCTGCTGCTTGAAGTTCTTCGCGGGCCTTGATGATGGAGTCGATGGCGTTGTGGCCGACGTTCTTGATCGCCGCGAGGCCGAAGCGGATGCTGTCGCCAGTGGGGGTGAAGGTGGCGGCGGAGACCTGAACGTCAGGTGGAACGACGGCGATGCCGAGCTCGCGGCACTCGCCGATGTACTTGACGACGTTCTCGGGCTTCGATGTTTCGGAGGTGAGGAGCGCGGCCATGAACTCGACCGGATAGTGCGTCTTGAGCCACGCGGTGTGATAGGCGAGGAGAGCATAGGCGGCCGAGTGGGACTTGTTGAAGCCGTAGCCGGCGAACTCGCGGATCAGATCGAAGAGCTGTCCGGCACGCTCCTTGTTGAATTTGCTGGCTGCAGCGCCAGCCATGAATGTGTCGCGCTGCTTCGCCATCTCGGCGGCGTCTTTTTTGCCCATCGCGCGGCGCAGCAGATCGGCGCCACCCAGCGAGTAGCCGCCGATGGCGGAGCTGATCTGCATGACCTGCTCCTGGTAGACGATGACTCCCAGCGTCTCCTTCAAGATGGGCTCGAGCGCGTCGAACATGTACTCAACGGGGCGGCGGCCCCACTTGCGCTCGATGAAGTCGTCGATCATGCCACCCTGGATGGGGCCGGGGCGATAGAGGGCGTTGAGCGCGGTGAGGTCTTCGATGGTGGTGGGCTTGTAGCGGCGGAGGACGTCGCGCATGCCGCCGGATTCGAACTGGAAGACGCCGGAGGTGAGGGCGCGGTGAAAGACCTTCTCGAAGGTCTCCATATCGTCGAGCGCGATGGTGGAGAGGTCGACGACGTCGCCGCGATTGGACTGGATGAGCTTGAGGCAGTCGTCGATGACGGTGAGCGTCGTGAGGCCGAGGAAGTCCATCTTGAGAAGACCCATCTTCTCAACGGCTTTCATGTCGTAGCTGGTGACGATGGCGTCATCCTTGGTGCGGGTGACGGGGACGAGCTCGGTGAGGGGCTGCGGGGCGATGACGACGCCGGCGGCGTGAATCCCGGCACCGCGGATGAGGCCTTCGAGGCGGAGGGCGGTGTCGATGAGCTCCTTGATCTTGGAATCTTCGTAGGCGAGGGCGAGCGGCGGCGAGTCTTTGAGGGCCTGCTCGATGGTGATGCCGATTGTGGGCGGGATGAGCTTCGCGATGCGATCAACTTCGCCGTAGGGCATGTCGAGCGCGCGGCCTACGTCCTTGATCGCCGCCTTGGCGGCCATGGTGTTGAAGGTAATGATCTGCGCGACCTGATCGCTGCCGTACTTCTGGCGGACGTACTCGATGATCTCCCAGCGTCGGTTCATGCAGAAGTCGATGTCGATATCGGGCATGGAGATGCGCTCAGGGTTGAGGAAGCGCTCGAAGAGCAGATTATTCTGCAGCGGATCGATGTCCGTGATCTCCATGACGTAGGCGACGAGCGATCCGGCGGCCGATCCGCGGCCCGGGCCGACGGGGATCTGCTGCTGCTTCGCGTAGCGGATAAAGTCCCACACAATCATGAAATAGCCTGGAAACTTCATCTGCTTGATGCAGTCGATCTCGCGATTGAGACGGGCTTCGTAGTCGGCGATGGAGCAGCGCAGCTTGCCGGTGTCTTCGAGATGCTTGATGGCGGTGTCGCGACGATGACGCCAGCCGGCGCGGCAGACCTGCTCGAAGTAGGCGTCGAGATCCATGCCGTCGGGGCAGTCGAACTTGGGGAAGGGGTTCTTGATCTTGGTGAGCTCGAGGTTGCAGCGCTCGGGAAACTGCATGGTGCGGGTGCAGACTTCGGGTGCGTGGGCGAAGAGACGATGCATCTCGTCGGCCGTCTTGATGTAGAACTCCTGGGTGTCGAACTTGAAGCGCTTGGGGTCGTTCATGGACCCGGCAGTCTGGACGCAGAGCAGGACCTCGTGCGCGCGGGAGTCCTGGTCCTCGATGTAGTGCGAGTCGTTGGTGGCGATGAGGGGGATGTTGAGGTCTTTTTCGAGGCGGAACATGGCCTCGGTGACGGCCTTGTCGGGCTCGAGGCCGTGGTCCTGGATCTCGAGGAAGAAGTTGCCGCGACCGAACATGGTCTCGAAGTCGCCGGCGGACTTCTTGGCGAGGTCGTAGTTCCCTGCCATGATGTGCTGGCTTATTTCTCCCGCCAGGCAGCCGGAGAAGCCGATCAGGCCTTCGGTGTGTTTGGCGAGGAAGTTCTTGCTGACGCGCGGTTTCTTGTAGAAGCCGTGCAGCGCGGCCTCGCTGGTCAGGCGGATGAGGTTGCGATAGCCGGCTTCGTTCTCGGCGAGGACGAGCAGGTGGTTGTACTTGGAGTCGGGGTCGGCGAACTCGCGGCGGTGGTCGTCTTCCTTGCAGATGTAGAGCTCGCAGCCGAGGATGGGCTTGAGGCTCTTCTTCTTCATCGCGTCGAAGAAGTGGACGGCGCCGTAGATGTTGCCGTGGTCGGTCATGGCGGCCGAGGTCTGGCCGATCTTGGTCAGGTGCTTGGCCAGCTTGTCGACGTCGCAGGCACCGTCGAGCAGCGAATAGTCGGTGTGGAGATGGAGATGCGTGAACTCAGCGGCCATAAGGCTAGTTTACTGCTTGGTTACGGGTGGCGATGTTGAGGAAAAGCGACCAATCGAAGGCAAACATGATTAGAATCCCGCCATGGGATTTTTCGTCTTCGATGCTATCTCTCGATTGTTGCGCGGGCGTCGCCGCCGGGAACGGATGCAGAAGGCTGCGGCTTGGCCTGTGGTGACGGCGAAGTTGCTGGCCTCGAAATTGGTGATGAAAGATGATCTGGCGGAGGGTTTGGCCGTGCAGGATAGCCAAGTGGAGGTTCCTTACTACTTCAGCATCGAGGACGGTTTTTTCGGCGGGTTTGTGCGGAGCGTTCCCTGCTCGGATTCTGAGGGGCGGCGGATTCAGGGCAGTTGGAGGAGGGGATGCTGGTGAACGTGCGATATAACCCGGCGAATCCGGATGAGGGGTGCGTGCTGGCTTCTGACAATGCTTCCGGCAAGGAAGGCGCGCTTCCGTTTATGATCTGGCCGGGATAGACTCTGCGGCGAATTTAGCGAACTTCAACGGCTGTGAGGGCTTGGGGGAGCTTCTCGTAGATGTTGCCGAAGCCTCCGTTGGAGAGGATGGCGACGACGTCTCCCGCCCGCATGCGCGGGGCGGCTTCGGTGACGATGGCGTCGGCGTCGGCGCAGAGGACGGCGGGGACGTTGCGGGCGATGAGGGCGTCGAGGACGTGCTGGGGGTCGAGGCGCTCGAGGGCTGAGATGGCCTCACTCTTGAAGACGGCGGCGAGGACAACTTCGTCGGCGAGAGCGAGAGAGTCGACCAGTTCGCGCTCGAAGACGTTGCGGCGGAGGGTATTGGAGCGCGGCTCGAGGATGGCCCAGAGGCGGCGGTTGGGGTAGGCAGCGCGGAGGGCGCGGAGGGTCTCGCGGATGGCCGTGGGGTGGTGGGCGAAGTCGTCGATGATGGTGATGCCGGCGACCTCGGCGCGGACTTCGAGGCGGCGCTTGACGCTCTTGAAGGTGCTAAGGGCTTCGACGATGGCGTTGACGGGAACGCCCTGCCCGGCGGCGAGCGCGGCGGCGGCGGTTGCGTTGAGCGCGTTGTGCTCGCCGGCCATCGGGAGCGTGAGGCGGGCGAACTCTTCCCCACCGCGCAGAAGTATCCAGCTTGTTGCAGAGCCTTGCTGCTGCACGGCCGTCGCCTGCCAGTAGGAGTCCGGGGCGAAGCCGTAGCGCTCGACTTTGCAGAAGGCCTTGGCGCAGCACTCGGTTACGTTGGAGTTGCCATCGAAGGCGATGAGTCGGCCACGACGCGGAATGAGGTTCACCAGGCGTTTGAAGGCGGTCTTGACGGCGGGAAGGTCGGCGTAGATGTCGGCGTGGTCGAACTCGACGTGGGTGAGGATGGCGGCGTCGGGAAAGTAGTGGAGGAACTTGGGACCCTTGTCGAAGAAGGCAGTGTCGTACTCGTCGCCTTCGAGGATGAAGACGCGCGAGCCTTCGTGGACGCGGAAGCTGTTGCCGAAGTTCTCCGCGACGCCGCCGATGAGGAAGGAGGGCGTGAACTGCGGGTCTTGCCGGCCAGCGACCTCGTAGATCCAGGCGAGCATGCTGGTGGTGGTGGTCTTGCCGTGGGTTCCGCAGATGATGAGGCGCTCGCGGCCGGTGAGGAATTCGTCGTGGATGAGCGCGGCCATGGAGGTCATGGGGATGCGCTCGGCGGGGAGGCGATCAAGGACGAATTCGAGCTCGGGGTTGCCGCGGGAGATGGCGTTGCCGACGACGACGAGGTCGGGGCACGGGTCGAGGTTGGCCTCGCTGAACGGCTCCATAATAGCGATGCCCTGTGCGCGGAGTTGGTCGCTCATGGGCGGGTAGGCAGCGGTGTCGGAGCCGGTGACGCGGTGGCCCTGCGCGCGCAACATTCCCGCGAGCGAGGCCATGGCCGTGCCGCAGATGCCGATCAGGTGGATGTGCTTCGGTTGTGTCATTTCGGTAGAACGGTCGTTCACTTGGTTGGCTCTCTTCGTCTCACTCGCTTCGCTCACTTAATACTCACTGGCGTCGCTCGTTTAATGTGGCTTCCTTCATTGTTACCCATGCGCCGAGCGGCACGGAGCGGTTGTGCTGCTGCATATGACCGGACTGCAGGCCGATGGCGATGGGTCCGGCGAAGTCGCGCAGGGCGTGGAGGCAGGCGGCCTCGAGCAAGGGCATCTCGGAGGGCTGGATGCTGGCGGTGGTGTCGCCGAGGACGACGCCGCGAACGTTCTGGAGGACGCCTGCGAAGCGCAGATGCTGGAGCATGCGGTCCCATTGGTAGGGCTTGGTGTTGATGTCTTCAAGGAAGAGGATGGTGGGCTCGTCTATTCGCAGGGCGAAAGGAGTACCGAGGGCTGCGGTGAGGATGGAGAGGCAGCCGCCGAGGAGTCGCCCCTCGGCGTGGCCTGCCCGGAGGGTTCGGAGACCGTCCTCTGCGCCGACACTCCAGGGGGCTGCGGATTGCAGGGCGGCGCGCCAGGTTCGGTAGTCGACGCCGTCTAGGTTTGACCAGTCGGCTGCGACCATTGGAGCGTAGAAGGTTGGGAGGCGGCACTCGTTCCAGAGCCAGGCGTGCAGCGAGGTGTGATCGCTGTAGCCGACGAAGACCTTGGGGTTGGCGCGGATGAGGGTTGCGTCGAGGAGCGGGAGAAGCTCGGCCGAACCCCAGCCGCCGCGGGTGCAGAGAACGCCCTCGATGGTTGGGTCGGCAAAGGCTGCGTGGAGATCGGCGACGCGGTCGGCGGCGGTTCCGGCGTAGTAGAGCGGGCCGTGATCGAGCGCGTGGGGCATGATGATGGTGTCGTAGCCGAAGGCCTGCAGGCGCGCACGGCCTAGCTCGACCAGCTCCGGCTTTGCGGCTGAGGCTGGGGACACGATGGCGACGCGACTTCCCTGCCGCAGCTTTGGCCTGAGTAAGGGAGTGGGTGCTTCAGGCAAAATCCACCTCGCCGCTGCATATGATCTCTGCGGGGCCGGTCAGAAGCATCTCGCTGTCGTTGGTGGGCCAGACGACGCGCTGGGTGCCGCCTTGAGCGATGGCGGAGAGCTCGCGCGCGACGCCGTGAAGGACCATCGACGCAGCCGAGGAGGCGCAGGTGCCGGTGCCGCTGGAGGTGGTCGGGCCGCAGCCGCGCTCATAGATGCGGAAGGCGATCTGGTCGGGCGCGAGGATGCGGACGAACTCGACGTTGGTGCCGAAGGGAAAGGCCGGGTCGACGCTGATCTTTGCGCCCAGTGCCTGCCATGCGAGACCGTGGCTGCTGAAGTCTTCCTGCTCGGGGAAGAGGACGAAGTGCGGGTTGCCGACGTTGACTATTGCGCCGTCGATGGGGGCGTCGACGCCGGGGATCTCGATGGTGCGGGGCAAGACGATGGGGATGCCCATGTCGCTTTCGAGCCAATAATCGACGTCATCACGACGGATCAGGCGACATGTGATGCTGCCGCCGTGCGTGCCCAGCACAACCTGTTGGAGGCCTTCGCTGGCGGCGAGCCAGGCGGCGACGCAGCGGGTGCCGTTGCCACTGAGTTCGGCTTCGCTGCCGTCGGCGTTGAAGAGGCGCAGGAAGAAGGAGCCGGCTGGTCCGTTCACAGTTTTACTGTCTTTTTTTCGGTCGAGGAACTCGATGCCGTCGGCGCCGATGCCGGTGTTTCTGCTGCAGAGTTTGCGCGCCATGGCGGCGTGCCTGCCGTGGGCGAGGCTCTCTTCGATGATTAGAAAATCGTTCCCGCACGCGTGTGCCTTCACAAAGCCAATGCGGCTCATTCTTCCTCCGTGTCGCGAAACATGACTACTTGATCGGTTGCGTCATTGGCGCGCAGCTCTTTGAGCAGGCTCGCATGTACTTTGCCAGTAGTGGTGACGAGGAACGAGACCCGCTCCATGCCAGCGAGGTTGTCGCGGTCCTGTATGGTGAGCCGCTGCCCGGCTGCATCGAGCGCCCTGAGAATGGCGAGCAGCATCCGGTGGCGTGCGGCGGCCACGTCACCGGCGAGGGCTTCTGCGCGGTCGGCACCGACGACATCACTGGACACCAATGCGCCTACATTCGCGCGCACTTCGTAGATCATGGGATAGCGCTTCCAGCCGAGGCGGCTTTCGAATGTACCGATGATTTGCAGTGCCACCAGGACTAGCAGGGTTGCGAGGGCGGCGACGATGTAGAGACCGGCACCGCACGTCATTCCGATGGCCGCCACCACAAAGACGGTGGCAGCGCTGGTGAGGCCGAGGACGCGACTCTTGGTGTGGAGGATCAGGCCTGCGCCGAGGAAGCCGATGCCCTGGACGATGTTGGCGGCGACCTGGCCCTTGTTGGGCGTCGAATCTCCTGCGAGCACGATGCTCATGATGGTGAAGAGTGCCGAGCCCATGCAGATGAGCATGTTGGTGCGGAGGCCGGAGTCTTTGTGGCGCCACTCGCGCTCGAGGCCGATTACGCCGCCGAGGCCGCAGGCCGCCAGCAGACGCTGGATCGACGAGCCGGAGAGGACCAACTGTTCGAACGACGAAAAATGAAAATGGCCGGAAACCACCATCGAGCCAGAATACTACTCTCGATGCAGGAGCGGCAGCGGCGTTGAGGCAGCGGCATCCGCGTGGATACGGATGGAGATCCGGTTTGGCTGTTTGGCGGGGCTATTTGGCGGGGGTGGGAGTCCAGAGCAGCGACTGATAGATCCTGGCGCAGGGCTGGCCGGTGGTGCAGATGACCTCGATCTCGCCCAGCCCGCTGGGGTGTTCGGCGACCGCCCTGGCGACCGGATCGCCAACGATTGCGATGACGTAGGCGGCCTGATGCGCGGGGTCATTGAGGGCTGCCTGCCAGGCCTGGTCGTCGTTCTCGCTGATCATGCTTTGCAGCGTGCGGCCTGCGATCTGGACCGCACCGACGTGGTTGGTTACGGACATCATGACGGGCACGTTCCGGGGCATCTCTTCGAGCGAGATCGCAAGCGCGTGCTCAAGCGAGATGCGGGTTGTGGAATTGACCATGCCCTCTTTGAGGACCGGAGGGATCAGATACATCATCGCAATGCAGTTGGCGACGCAGAGGACCATCGCGGCGGGCTGCCAGAGGCGCGCGCTGATGAGGGCCCAGCCGGAGGTCTTGCCCTGGAACCAGATCTCGAGGCGCTCGGCTGCCAGCGTGGGGTAGATAGCGAGCGCGGGGAGCAGCTCCATTCCATAGCGGGCGTTGTAATACGAGTGCGGCCAGAGCTGCGGGATGAAGATGGGGACGGAGCCGTAGGCGACGGAGTAGATGTAGAACGGGACCGGAATCCAGAGTAGAAGGGCGAAGGATTCGGCGCGTGCGCGGACGGCGGCGGTGGCCCGGCGCTTCCACGAAAGCCACAGGCCGTATAAGGCTGCGGCAATGAGCGCGAAGCCCGTCTCCCAGGCGGCGGCATCAATCTGGGCGGTGCGGGTGTAGAAGAGCGCGGCCCAGCCCAGGTTGTGCCAGCCGCGATAGTGCTGGCCCGGAGGCGCGGTGCGGCGCTCGATCTGCTTGGCCGAGTAGTGGCCGCGCATGAAGTCCAGCCAGTCGCCTTCAAAGCGGTGGTTATACCAGAACCAGAGCAGCGGTCCGGCGACGCATATCGCGGTGAAGACGATGAGCCAGGGGCGCATGCGGCGGCGCAGCTCTGCGTCGCTCTTCCAGATGGCCCAGGCGAAGCAGGCCCAGATGATCGCGCCAACGATCCAGCCGTCGTAGCGGGTGAAGACCTGGCCGAGGATGAGCAGGCCGGCGAGCATCATGCGCGCCCGGGCGGTAACTGCATCGTTGGAGCGCAGGGCTGCGATGCCCTCCATCGTGGCGACGACGGACCAGATGAGGAGCGCGAGGAAGAGCGCTTCGGTCATTGCGGTGGTCGCAAGGAAGAGCAGGTTTGGGTTGAGGGCGTAGAACGCCGTGGCGACAAGCGCCCAGCGGAGACGCATCATGCGCCGCGCGAGCCGCCAGACGCCGGCGACGCTGGCGGCGAAGCTGAGCATCGACATGGGCGCTGCGGCGAGGCCCGTCTGCCACATCTGCATGTTCATGATGAACGGCAGCATGAGGATGTGCGGAAGGGGCAGCCAGACGCCGCCGAGTTGTGCGAGCCCCGGCCATTTGGCGTCGAGGATGCGGCGGGCGATGGCGAGATGCGCGACGGCGTCGCCGTAGAGCAGCATGTAGCCCTTGTGGTAGCAGACGTAGAGCGCGACGAATCCGAGCAGGATGCCCGCGACGAAGAGCGGATAGGTCTCGCCGGGAACGACTGGGCGCACGGCTTCGGGATCGCCGGGAACCCAGACGGGGGCTTGGCGGAAGGAGCCCTTGCGGCTGCTGACACGGCCAAGCTGTGGGGGGGCGCCGGGTTTGCCGGCTTTGCCGGCACGTCTCTCTGACAACGATCTCGCCATAGTGGACCTCTACAGGTGAGAGATCTCCTTGAGATGCTGGAAGCGTTCGTCGATCTCGGCACGGGTGGTGGACTGCAGGCGCTCGGTTCCGAAGCGCTCGACGGCAAAGGAGCCAAGAACGCTGCCGTAGAACATGGCCTTGCGGAGGACCTCGGGTGTGAGGGTTGGCTGCGAGGCAATGTAGCCGTAGAAGCCGCCGGCGAAGGAGTCGCCTGCGCCGGTGGGATCGACGACCTCGCCGAGCGGCAGGGTGGGCGCGCGGAAGGCCTTGCGTTTTGGACTGTCCGTGAAACTACGAGACGAGAGGTAGGCCGTGGAGCCGTACTCGCCGTGTTTTACGACGAGGGATTTGGGGCCCAGGTCCATCACCTTCTCGGCGGCGCGGAGACCGTTGGATTCGCCGCTGAGCATGCGGACTTCAGCGTCGTTGATGAGCAGGACGTCGAGCTCACGGAGGACCTTGAGCAGGTTGTCGCGATGCGCTCCGATCCAGTAGTTCATGGTGTCGCCCGCGACCATCTTCACCTGAGGCATCTGGGCGCGGACGCGGGATTGCAGCACGGGATCGATGTTGGCGAGGAAGAGATACTCGGAATCGAGGTAGCTGGCAGGAATCTTGGGCTCAAACTCGGCGAAGACGTTGAGGTCGGTGGCGAGGGTCTGGGCGGCGTTGAGGTCGTTGACGTAGCTGCCGGTCCAGTGAAAGCTCTTGCCCGGGGCGCGCTCGATGCCGGCGGTGTCGATGCCCTTGGAGGTGAGCACGGCCTCGTGCTCGGGCAGGAAGTCTTCGCCGACAACGCCGACGACGCGAACTTCGGTGAAGAAGCTGGCGGCGAGGGCGAAGTGCGTCGCCGCCCCGCCGAGCACGCGCTCGCGCTTGCCGCTGGGCGTCTCCAGGGAATCGAACGCTACCGAACCTACGACTAGAATTGCCAAGCTCTTCCCTCTTTATCATTCGTTGTTGTGTTGTTGTGATGCGATGCAGGAGCGCGTGTGGGTTTCAGCGGCTACCAGTATTTTCCGTAGAGCAGGTCGAGCTTCAGCTTGGTCTCTGCGGGGATTGCGGCGCGATCGGTCATGATGGCGAACTTCGCGGCGGTCTGGGCGGGGCTGGCGCTGAGGTCCGCAGGCATCAGTCGGACAGCAGCCTTGACGACCTTTTGCGCGTTGCTGGAGTTCTGATGCATGACGGCGATGATCTGCTCGACGGTGACGGCGGCGTGGCCCTCGAACCAGCAGTCGTAGTCGGTGACCATGGCGAGGGTGGCGTAGCTGATCTCTGCCTCGCGGGCGAGCTTGGCCTCCTGCAGGTTGGTCATGCCGATGACGTCAGCGCCCCACGAGCGGTAGAGGTTCGACTCGGCGCGGGTGGAGAACTGCGGGCCTTCCATGCAGACGTAGGTGCCGCCGCGCTTGCCGACGACGCCGACCTCGGCGCAGGCCTTGGCGAAGACCTCGCTGACGATCGGGCAGACCGGATCGCCGAAGCCGATGTGGCCGACGACGCCGTCGCCGAAGAAGGTGCTCGACCGGGCAAACGTTCTATCGATGAACTGGTCGGGGATGACGAAGTCGGTGGGTTTGTGCTCTTCCTTGAGGCTGCCGACGGCGCTGACGCTGAGGATGCTGGTGACGCCAAGCTTCTTCATGGCGTAGATGTTGGCCTTGAAGTTGAGCTCGCTGGGAAGGATGCGATGGCCCTTGCCGTGGCGCGCGAGGAAGGCGACCTTGCGGCCTTCGAGGGTGCCGAGGGCGAAGACCTCGCTGGGGTCGCCGAAGGGGGTTTCGACGCGGGCTTCAGTGATATCGGATAGCCCGTCCATGTTGTACAGCCCGCTGCCGCCGATAATGCCAATCTCTGCCTTCGCCAAACCTGTCTCCTCGATACGAGCTGTGCGCGTGAGTGCGCCTTGAGCAGTATATCGTCCGCGCTACAGCCCGAGGTCCTTGCAGATCGCATCCACCCTGGACTTGACCTCTTTGGGCATGGTGAGCATCTGGGGCCACTGGCGGGTGAAGCCTTCGGCGGCCCACTTGCGCGTGGCGTCGATGCCCATCTT
>PLHC01000002.1 GCA_003138795.1 Granulicella sp.
GCACATTCGCCTCGGACACGCAGCCACTCGCGCGCCTCAACGTCTCGGTGATCGCGAAAGACGCAATCAACACCGCGCGCGGCACCAGTGGCGGCGGCGGGCGCGTCACCCTCGACTTCTTCAGCGGCGCCAGCGGTCCAGGGGACGCAGATAAATCACCCGAATACTTCGCACGCGAGGCCGCACGCACGGCCATCCTGCAACTCGGCGCCATCGCCGCACCGGCGGGCGAGATGCAGGTCGTCCTCGGTCCTGGCTGGCCCGGCGTTCTGCTGCACGNNGAAGCCGACTTCAACCGCAAGAAGACCTCGGCCTTCGCCGGCCTCATCGGCCAGCAGGTCGCGTCCAGCAAGGTCACGGTCGTCGACAACGGCAGAATGCCAGGCCGTCGCGGCTCGCTCAACGTCGATGACGAGGGCAACCCCACGCAGGAGACTGTCCTCATCGAGAACGGTGTGCTCCGCGGCTATCTCTCCGACAAGCTCAGCTCGCGGCTGATGGACATGCCCAACACCGGCAGCGGCCGCCGCGAGAGCTACCAATCCATCCCCATGCCGCGCATGACCAACACCTACATGCTCAACGGCGACGACGTTCCCGCCGACATCATCAAGAGCGTCCAGCGCGGACTCTACGCCGTGAACTTCGGCGGCGGCCAGGTCGACATCACCAGCGGCAAATTTGTCTTCACCGCCAGCGAGGCCTACCTCATCGAAGACGGCGTCGTCACAGCTCCGGTAAAGGGCGCAACGCTGATTGGCAACGGCCCCGAAGCGCTGAAATATGTCTCGATGGTTGGAAACGATCTTGCTCTCGACGAGGGCGTCGGCACCTGTGGCAAAGCTGGCCAAAGCGTTCCCGTCGGGGTTGGCATGCCCACCATCAAGCTCGATCGCATGACCGTCGGTGGGACAGGCCACTGAGCACGCTCTTCGACACGGATTAGAACCGCACACGCATCACCAACCGCACGAAGAAAGAAAACCATGGCTACCAAAATTGCAAGCATTCCCGAGAAACTCTTCGAGTGTGAAGTAAAGCGCCGCCGCGTGCGTGCCAGTGGCGGCTACGAGCCGTTCTGGAAGATCAAAAGCGTCGCCGATGCCATCCTCGATGGCGACACGGAGTTCCGCTGCCAGGAGTGCCACGGTGCGCTGAAGCTGCACAAGCGCCACACCCCCGGCGCGGTCTCGCACGTCGAGCACAAGCTCAAGAGCGACTCCGAACACTGCGTGGTCGGCGCGCGCTTCCATGCCGCGACCGACGGTCGCGAGACGCGCCTCTCCGGCACCCCTGTAGCGTAGGAGGCGACCTTGGGCACAGCGACTACCGCAGCACACGCCACTGACCTGAGGCAACTCGCAGAAGAGGCGGTTGCGCGCGCGCTGCGGCTTGGCGCAACCGATGCCGAAGCCGTCGCCGTCGAAAGCGAAGACTTCCGCGTCAACGTGCGCCTTGGCCAGGTCGAGCAGCTCATCGAGTCCGGCTCGCGCGGACTCGGCCTGCGCGTCTTCTTCGCCGCCAGCGCCCGCGGCTCCTCGGGAAGCGCCGGCGGCTCCTCGGGAGAAGCTGGCCAGCGAACCGCCAGCACCTCCACCAGCGACCTCTCGCCCAGTGGCGTCACGCGCATCATCGAATCCGCCGTTGAGCTCGCCAAGGTCACCGGCGCCGATCCCTTCGCCGGCCTGCCTGACCGCGCGGCCTTCGGCTCGAATGACGTCGATGCGCTCGCACTCTACTTCAACGACGTCGACGCGATCCCGCCCGCTGAACGCATCGAGATCGCCCGCCGCTGTGAAACCGCCGCGCTCAATCACGACACGCGCATTCAGAACTCTTCCGGGGCAGACTTCGACGCCAGCAGCCTGCATCGCATCATGGTGAACTCGCGCGGCTTCTCCGGCGAGTACCGCAGCAGCTACTGCGGCTTCTCCGTCACGCCCATCGCGCAGGACGCCAGCGGCGCAATGCAGCGCGACTTCTGGTACTCCAGCGCACGCACGGCAAAGCTTCTTGAAAGCCCTGAAGCCGTCGGGCGAAAGGCCGCCGATCGCGCTCTTCGCCGCCTCGGCGCGCGCCGCGTCGCAACCCAGCACTGCCCGGTGGTCTTCGCTCCGGAGATCGCGCGCGGCCTCCTGGGCAACCTGCTCTCGGCCGCCGACGGCGACTCCATCTATCGCAACGCGTCGATGTTCTCGGGCAAGCTCGGCGAACAGGTCGCCGGCGAAAACATCACCATGATCGACGACGGCACGATGGTCTTCGATCATGTGCTTCCCGACGACAGCACGCTGCGTGTCGGCGGCTTTGGCACCTCGCCCTTCGACGGCGACGGCCTGCCCACTCGCCGCACCGTGGTCATCGAGCGCGGCATCCTCAAAGAGCTGATGCTCAACACCTACACCGCACGCAAGCTCGCGATGCAATCGACGGGCAAAGCCTCCCGCGGACTCGCGGGTGCGCCGGGCATCGGCGGCGGCAACTACTTCCTCGAACCCGGCACCGAGACGCCCAGTCAGATCATCGCCGGCGTACCCTCCGGCCTCTATGTTCTGCAGACAATGGGCCATGGCGTGAACCTGGTCACCGGCGACTACTCCGTCGGCGCCAGCGGCCTCTGGATCGAAGGCGGCGAGCTCGCCTATCCCGTCGAACAGATCACCATCGCCGGAAATCTCAAGGACATCTTCCGCAACGTCTCGGCCATCGGCAACGACCTTGAGTTCCGCGGCTCTGGCGCTGTGCCGACCGTGCGCGTCGAAGGCATGACCGTGGCGGGCTCCTGATCGTCGCCCGATCCTGACCGCAGCGCCGCAGCGCCGCAGCGCGAATCATCGCGTGCGCGTGCGATTTGCTGCCCGTGAAAATGGCAAACCGGGTCTACACTTACCCTCGAGACAAAATCCTCTCCTGGAGCAAGCTAATGACTCGCAGCGCCCTCCGCCAGATCGCGGGCCTCGCACTTTTCACTCTCGCTGCCGCGACGATCCTGACCAGTCCCACAGCGAAGTCTTTCGCCCAGTCCTCCGCGAAGAAGGTCGTCAAGACCCAGGACGACCTGCCGCGATTCAACTACCCCATCGCCGGCACGGCGACCGCGCTGCTGACCTCCGACGACGCCACCTTCAACGTCTTCGCAGCCAAAGTG
Organism: Granulicella sp.; assembly: GCA_003138795.1. GTDB lineage: Bacteria > Acidobacteriota > Terriglobia > Terriglobales > Acidobacteriaceae > Granulicella. The sequence continues at coordinate 3,149 of PLHC01000002.1, forward strand.
CAGGCCGATGTCGACTCCGTTCTGAGCGATTACGAGATCCAGGACCGCGCCACGCTGCGCCGCCTGCTCTCCGTTCGCCTGCAGCTCCAGCTTCTGGCCGGCAATGAAGACAAGGCCGCGCTTGAAACCGCCGCCAGGATCCGCGATCTCGAAGACAAGCCCGACGCCAGGTTGCTCAGCGGCCTTCAAACCCGCGCCATGATCGAGGCCCACGCGGCCACCGGCCAGACCTCCGGCCCGGCCTATGAACAGGCCTTTGCCACGGACTACGCGGCCAGCCTGAAACCGCTGCCGTGGGCCATCGTCGGCAACCGCATCAAGGAAGCCAAGAGCAGCGCGGAGATCATCACTCCAGCCCTGATCCTGGGCAGCGTTCAGGCCGCAATCGAGCCCGCGCTGGCGAAGTCGCATCAGCTCAGCAACGATCTCGCCTGGGGACTGATCGGCGACCGCCTCCTGCTGCAGGACATCCTCCCGCTCAAGGCCGAGACCGTTGCCGTGCTCACGCAGGAGGTCGCCGCCAACAACGTCGAAAAGCCCGACATCTGGGAGGCCCGCGAGGTCACCCTCACCGCGGCCAGCAAGCTCACCCCGGTCAAGGTCGCCATCTGGGACTCCGGCTCCGATCTCTCGCTCTTCCCGGGTCGTGTCTATAGCGATCCTCACCCTGCGCCGGGAGGCGATCCGAACGACCTGGCGTTCGACCTCAAGGGCTTTCCCACGCACGGCTATCTTCTGCCGCTCGACGCACCGCAGCAGGAGCAATATCCGGGCATGCGCGACGAGCTGAAGGGCTTCTCCGATCTTCAGCTTTCCATCGACAGCACCGAGGCTACGGCACTGAAACAGAAGCTGGCCAGCATGTCCGCGGCTCAAATCCCAGCCTTCATCGAGCAGCTCGAGTTCTTCAGCATCTACTCGCACGGAACCCACGTTGCGGGCATCGCCGCTCGCGGCAACCCGGCCATTCGTCTCGCGGTGGGCCGCATCACCTTCGACTGGCACAACATTCCCCTGGCCCCCAGCGAAGAGCTCTCCCGCCGCACCGCCGCGGACGATCAGGCCTACGTCGACTGGTTCCGCTCCAACCACATCCGCGTGGTGAACATGAGCTGGGGCGGAGGACCGGAGGACTACGAAACGGCGCTCGAGAAGAACGGTATCGGCAAGGACGCGGCCGAGCGCAAGGCCATCGCAACGAAGCTGTTCACGATCGAGCGCAACGGCCTATACCACGCCATCCAGAGCGCGCCCGGGATTCTCTTCATCTGCGCGGCTGGAAACGCTGACAGCAACAGCAGCTTCAACGAGATGATTCCCTCCTCCTTCAAGCTGCCGAACCTGCTCACCGTCGGCGCCGTGGACCAGGCCGGCGACGAGGCCAGCTTCACTAGCTACGGCGACACCGTCCTGGTCGACGCCGACGGCTACCAGGTCGAATCCGTGCTGCCCGGCGGCTATAAGGTCCGCTTCTCGGGAACCTCCATGGCCTCGCCCAACACCGTCAATCTCGCCGCCAAGCTGATCGCGCTCGATCCGGAACTGACGCCCGTCCAGACCATCCATCTGATCGTCGCCGGCGCGACCACCAGCAAGGACGGCCGCCGCCACAACATCGACGAGAAGCAATCCGTCGATCTGCTCCACGCTATGCATCCCGCTTCACTGCGCTAGTCCTCGAAGGCCCGGGCTACAATCTCGCTGTGGCCCCGGACTTCCAATTCGACCATCGCGCAGAGTTCCTGCCCGAGAACTCCGACGACCTCCTGCGCTCGATCCCAGCCGCCCCCGGCGTCTTCGCTCTGCGCNNAGGCGCCTCAATCTGCGCGAGCGCGTCCGCTTCATCGAGTGGACCCGCACCGGCTCCGACTTCGAGTCCACACTCATCCTCTACCGAGCCTCGCGTGCCGCCTTCGGCCCCGACGAAGCGCGCCGCCGTCTGCGCCTGCACCCGCCCTACCTCCTGCGCGTGACCATGTCGCACGAGCACCCGCGGGTCTACTCCACCAACCGCCTGAGCAAAAAAACTTTACCCGAATCCTTCGGGCCGTTCCCCTCGCGCGCCGCCGCCGAGCGCTACTGCGATGCCGTGCTCGACCTCTTCCAACTGCGCCACTGCCACGAAGACCTCGAACCCTATCCCGACCACCCCGGATGCGTCTACGGCGAGATGAAGAAGTGCATGGAGCCTTGCAAACAAGGGGGCAAGCAGGCCTGCACGCCCGAACAGTATGCGCACGAAGCCCAGCGCGTCTTCGCGTTCTTCGCGACGCGCGGGCAGTCGTTGCTCGACGATGTCGCAGCGCAGCGCGAGGCTGCCAGCTCGGGCCTGGACTTCGAAGCCGCCGCAGCGCTGCACAAGCAATGGGAAAAGGTCCGCGCCACCACCCTGCTCGCCGACGAGCTCGTGCGCCCGGTCGCCGATCTCCGCGCGATNNCCGCGACAGCAGCGTCCGCGACAGCAGCGTCCGCGACAGCAGCGTCCAGGATCAGGACGAGTCCCGCACCGACGAGGCCGCCGTCTTTCTCTTCCAGAACGGCCGAATCGTTGGCCCCGAGCTCCTCTCCACGCTCGGCGTTCGCGCGGTCCGCGAGCAGACGGCCGTCGGCAGCAGCCTCTTCGCGCAGCCCCTGATGCTCGCGCCGGTCCCGCTCGCGCCTGAAAACTCTGTCATCCAGCGCGCAGCGCGCAGCGCGGAGTCGAAGGCCCCCGAGGATGCAATTCCCACCCCAGCCTCTAGCCCCTTTTCCACCTCCACGCTCGCCCCCGAGGACCGCGCACGGGCGGCCATTGCAGCCCTGAGCGCCCGCACCGGCTCCGCAACCGAAATCGCCGAGTTGTGCGACAACCTCTCGCTCTTCCGCCGCTGGTACTACCGCCCGGAGAAGCAACGCGTGGGCGAGATCTTCCTCCCCGTCATCTCTCCGAAAGACGGGGACGGCGCCTGGCCCATCCGCCGCATCCTCAACGGAGCCGCGCGCGTCGTCCTCGGCCCACCCGCACCCGCACCGGCTGTCGACCGCGAAGCAGCCAAAGCCCTCAAAACCAAAATCATCCACGCCGGACGCGAGGGCGTCGAGCGCGAAGTCCCCGTGCTCCCCAGGCGCTCGCGCACCCGCAAGGCGATCACCCCGGCGGACGTCGCCGAATAACCTCCTCCCGCGCTGCTAAACTTGTCTCAATTCTGACAGCCGAGGGCAGCACTGTGATTGAACTTGCATTCTCGATTCTCTCCGCGGACTTCGCGCATCTCGCCGACGAGATCGACCGCGCCGTACACGGCGGCGGAACCATCGTTCACGTGGACGTGATGGACGGCCACTTTGTCCCCAACATTACCTTTGGCCCACCCGTGGTCAAGGCCATCCGCCCCCTCACCAAACTCCCGCTCGACTGCCACCTGATGATCGAGAACCCGGACGAGTACATCCCCGCCTTCGCCGCAGCCGGCGCCGACATGGTCTCCGTCCACGTCGAGGCCTGCCGCCACCTCAATCGCACGCTGCAGCTCATCGCCGACCACGGCATGCTCCCCGGCGTCGTCATCAACCCCGCCACGCCCGTCGAGGCGCTCTCCGAAGTCCTTTCGATGGTGCATCACGTGCTCGTCATGAGCGTCAATCCCGGCTTCGGCGGCCAGAAGTTTCTTCCCCGCTCTGTGGAACGCATCGCCCACCTGCGCCGCCTGCGCCATGAGCTCGGTCTCAACTATCGCATCGAGGTCGACGGAGGGGTTGCTCACGATACGGTGGCCAGCGTCGTCGAAGCAGGAGCGGAGATGCTTGTTGCCGGCTCCGCCATCTTCGCTCCTGGGCAACCTCAGAAGACCGAAGAGAACGCGCGCGAGTTCCTGCGTGTGGCCCGCGCCGCGATCTGACGCACGCGATGAAACAGGCTCACGGATGCGGTTTTCCGCCTCCCGCAGCTGGAGCATCTTGGCGGATGGGGGATATCGAAACTAATAGCTGGAAACACCGTTTTCCCCTAAGAACAACGGCACTCTCATCCCTCGCCCGGTCCGCCGTAACGGGAAAACTGCACTAGAATAGAAGTTGCCCTGGCGGCGCTGCCGCAGGGCGAATGGAGTTGTTGATGCGCATGAAGATTCGGAGTTTTTTCCCCAGCGATCGAACCGGTTTCATCGCCGGCCTCGCGGTCGCCGCACTTCTCGCTGGCGTCCCGGCGCTCAGGGCGCAGGACGCCCCAGCCGCACCGCCGCCGGCTGCGCAGACGACCCCGTCCGCCGCACCACCCGCGCAGGCGGAGGCAACGCTGAGCAACTCTCCCGCCCCAAAGACCAGGAAAGAAAAGGTCGCCAAGTCCGACCGCATCCAGAAGACCAAGGACACCAAGGCCGAGCTCAAGAAGGAAGCGAAGTTCAACCCCCTGATCGGCAAGGACGCGCAGCTGCCCGATAAGCAGCTCTACGACAAGGCGATGGCCCAGATCCACAGCGGCCATTACGACATCGGCCGCCTCGACCTCCAGACCCTGCTCGACACCTATCCTGACTCGCAGTACATGATGCGCGCCAAGCTCGCCGTCGCCGACGCCTGGTACAGGGAGAGTGGCAGCGCCGCGCTCACCGAGGCCGAGCAGGAGTACAAGGACTTCATCACCTTCTTCCCCAACGTCCCGGAGGCCGCCGAAGCCCAGCTGCGCGTCGGCGACATCTACTTCAAGCAGATGGACGTCCCGGACCGCGACTACTCCAAGGGCACGCACGCCGAGGAAGAGTACCGCACCATGCTGAAGCAGTATCCTGACGCTCCCAAGCCACTGATCGACGAGGCGCGCCAGAAGCTCCGCGAGGTGCAGGAGGTAATGGCCGAGCGCGAAGCCAATCTCGGTGCCTTTTACGCCAACCACGCCAACTGGCCGGCCGCCATCGCGCGCTATCAGACCGTCATCGACACCTATCCGCTCTACAGCCACATGGACGACGTGCTGATCGGCATGGGCGACGCCTACGAGGCTGAGGCCACCCTGGTCCGCGTGCAGCTTGTCTGCACCACCAAGCCCACGCCCCATGTCCGTTGCATCCCCGAGGGCGCCAAGGCAAGGCTTCTCGAGGAGTACGACGGCAAGGCCGCCGACGACTACCGCAAGGTGGTGCTCGAGCACTCCGCAGCTCCCCACGTCGAGGATGCCAAAGAGCGCCTCGCCAGCATGAGCCTGCCCATTCCCACGCCGACCAAGGAGCAGCTCGCCGCCAGCGACGAGCTGGAAGGCAGCCGCGCTCAGTACAACCTGCAGAAGCGCATCGAGCTGTTATTCCTGCATCGGCCCGACACCGTCACTGCGGCCCGGACCGGCGTGCCAACGCTCGAGGATCCACTGCCGACCGTCGCCCCCACCGTCGTCAAAGAGCTGACCGCCGACTATGCATCTGCCTACAATCCCAATAGCGCCGGGGCACATGGAGCGGCAGCCACCCCGGAATCCGCCGAAGCCGGTACAGGCGCAGCGCCCGGCGCGGAGCCTGCACCACCGGTCTCCGCAGCGCCGCCGGCGCTCTCGGACGTCCCCTCCTCAGGTGAGGGCGTGACGGATACCTCGACCAAGACTGTAACCGAGGAAGAGCCGGCAACCCCAGCCGCCAGTGCCCCGGGCGCATCGCTGGGCGTTGAAATTCTGACGCCTGGGGTCAGCAGCACCGCACCTGCCATTGGAACATCGGCGAGCAGTCTGCCCGCTGCCACTGGCGCCCAGGATCCCAACTTCGGCCTGGCCACGCCGACGGCGAAGATCACCGCTCTGCCTCCGGTCGAGAAGCCCGCCGCGGCCCCCGATCAGGTGAACGACGCCGCTGGCAAGCCGGAACCGGCCGCTCAAACCAAGGCCGCCAACGCCAAGAAGAAGACCAAGACTCCCAAGGAAGATAAGACCGACGAGAGCTCCAGCAAGAAGAAGCCCAAGAAGGGCCTCGACAAGCTGAACCCGTTTTAGAAGCAGAGTGTAGAGGATAGAGTGTAGAGGATAGTGAGAAGCGAAACGGGAGTGGCCATCTAAGCTGCTCCCGTTTTTCTCTCTACGCTCTACACTCTACCCTCTATCCTCTATCCTCTGCCTTGCTGCTACCCTTAAGACTTATGAGTCAGGAACTGCCCAAAGCATACGATCCATCGCTGATCGAAGAGAAGTGGTCGAAGTTCTGGGTCGACGAGCGCATCTTCGCCGTCCCCACCCCCGCATCTCCAGACGCGACCAAACCAGACGCCATCAAGCCCTTCGTCCAGTTGCTCCCGCCGCCCAACGTCACCGGCCGCCTGCACATGGGCCACATGCTCAACCAGACCGAGATGGACATCCTCACGCGCTGGCATCGCATGTCCGGCGACACCGCCGTATGGGTTCCCGGCACCGACCACGCCGGCATCGCCACGCAGATGATGGTGGAGCGCCAGCTCGCCGCCGAAGGCGTCACCACGCGCCAGGGCCTCGGCCGCGAAGCCTTCACCGAACGTGTCTGGGCCTGGAAGCAGCAGTACGGCTCCGCCATCACCGATCAGATGCGTCGCCTCGGCGCCAGCGTCGACTGGTCGCGCGAGTACTTCACCATGGACGAGCGCCTCAGCCGCGCCGTCAAGGAATCCTTCGTCCGCCTCTACGAGCAGGGGCTCATCTACCGCGGCGCCTACATCGTCAACTGGGACCCGCAGATCCAGACCGCCGTCAGCGATCTCGAGGTCGAGTCCGAGGAGCGCGCTGGCCATCTCTACCACATCCGCTACGACCTCGCGGACGGCCCATTACCCGACGGCACAGCCTCCGTCGTCATCGCCACAACGCGCCCCGAGACCATGCTCGGCGACACCGCCGTCGCCGTAAACCCCACCGACGAGCGCTACATCCACCTCATCGGCAAATTCCTCATCCTGCCACTCAGCGCCGCGGCTGGAAAGCCGGACCGCCGCATCCCCATCCTGGCCGACGACTGGGCGCAGCCCGAGTTCGGCACCGGCGCCGTCAAGGTCACGCCCGCGCACGACCCCAACGACTTCGCCATCGGCCAGCGCCACAACCTGCCCTCGCCCAGCATCATGGACGCCCGCGCCCACATCGACCTCCCCGGCTCTCCGTACCACGGTCTCGACCGCTTCGAAGTGCGCAAGCGCATCGTCGAAGACCTCCGCGAGTCTGGCGCGCTGATCGACATCAAGGACCACGCCCTCACCCTGCCCATCTCGCAGCGCACCGGCGCCATCATCGAGCCGCGCCTCTCCATGCAGTGGTTCCTCAAGATCCAGCCGCTCGCCGACCGGGCCATCGAGGCCGTCGACAAGGGTTACATCAAGTTCACGCCCGACAACTACCGCAGGACCTACGACGAGTGGATGAAGAACATCCACGACTGGTGCATCTCGCGCCAGCTCTGGTGGGGCCATCGCATTCCCGCGTGGCACTGCAGTGCATGCGGCGAGATCAACGTCTCACGCGAAGCTCCTATGGCCTGCGCGAAGTGCGCGAGCACGGAGCTGGTACAGGAGACCGACGTCCTCGACACCTGGTTCTCCTCCGGCCTGCTGCCCTTCACTGCCTTCGACTGGACAGGCGATCCGGCCACCGATGCCGCGAACCCCGACCTCGCCGCCTTCTATCCCACGCAGGTCCTGGTCACCGGCTTCGACATTCTCT
>PLHC01000106.1 GCA_003138795.1 Granulicella sp.
CTTGGCTCCCGCCATCAAAGCGATATCTCAGCTCCCCGCGTATGCTCGTCTTAGACCATGGCCCGGACCCCTTATCCCCGCAGTAATCGCGATCTCCTCGCCCGCAGCGACCGCGACCTGCTGGCACGAATCAGCCGCTCCGCAGGTGGCAAGGCAGGATACAAACAGCTTATCCGCGAGCTCGGCCTCGGCGGTGGCCGCGAACGCCGCCTCCTGCTCGAACAGCTCACCCGCCTGGTTGCCCGTGGCGACCTCGCCCGCTCCGGCGACGAGATGTGGTCGATCCCGCAGCGCGAACCCGCCCCCACCCAAGCTCCTCGCCGTACAAGCCAGCCCGGCAACCCTGCCGGTCGATGGGACGGCATGGAGGCTGCTGTCCGCGGAGGTCGCGACCGGCTCGTCAGCGGCCGGCTCGATCTGCATCGCGACGGCTTTGGGTTTGTCCGCCCCGACGCCAGCGCAGCACGAAACGTAGCTAAAGGTGCCCCTGCGCAGCACGAAAGTGGGTTGAATGCAGCCCAAAAACAGGAAGACATCTTCATTCCGCCCAATGAGATCAACGGCGCCATGCATGGCGACTTAGTCCTTGTAGATGAAGCACTTCCAGGGCGTGACGGACGCCGTTCCGGGCGCATCGCCCGCATTCTCACCCGCCGCAATCCCACCGTCGTCGGCATCTTCCACTACGCTCGGGCACACCATCGCTTTGATTCCATGGCACTTACGAGCAATTACGTAACGCCCCTCGACGAGCGCATCGGCGGCGCCATCGCCATCGCCGAGGGCAATGAGCAGGTCCCGGACGGCGCAAATTCGCCGCACCGCATGCTCGGCGACGAAGCTCGCCGCACCCTCCAAGCCATTGATTCCAAAGATTCTCGCTCTCCCCTCGAAGGCCTTGCCGTTGATGTCGAGATCACCAGCTTCCCCTCGCCAGGCCGCCCCGCGCGTGGCCGCGTGATCGAAGTGCTTGGACCGCCCGACGCCTTCGGCGTCGATGTTGAGATCATCATCCGTAAGCACCACATTCCACACACTTTCCCAGCTCCAGTGCTCGCTGAGGCAGCCGACCGCGCGCTTGAAACCGTCGCGTCGATTGAACCGGAATCACTTGAAAACAGGGAGGATTTCCGCGATCTCCCTATCGTCACCATCGATGGGGAGACGGCCAGAGACTTCGACGACGCCGTCCTTGTGCGCAGTTTGCCCAATGGAAACAACGAGTTGCAGGTGCATATCGCCGATGTGAGCTGGTATGTGAGGCCGGGGTCGGCGCTGGATATGGAGGCGCGGCTGCGCGGAAACAGTGTTTATTTCCCCGATCGCGCCGTGCCGATGCTGCCGCATGCGCTCTCCAGCGGCCTGTGCAGCCTGCTGCCAAATGAAGACAGGCTTGTACTTAGCTGCATTATGGAGATCGATCCGCAGGGTGAGATCGTGGGCTATCGCGTGACCGAGGGCGTGATTCGCAGCGCGCGGCGGATGACCTATACGAGCGTGCAGCACTGCATCAACGCCGGGGAATTGGGGGAAAATAGTGCACATAGAACCCCCTTTCGTGCTGCGCGAGAACCTGTTCAGCCTACTTCCGAGGATATCGCCGAGCGAGAGCGCATCGACCTCGAGCATCCTGAGCTTCCGGCCGCCTTCGACGCCATGCTCGACCTTGCGCTGCGGCTGAACGCGAAGCGAGTCCGTCGGGGGTCGATTGATTTCGATCTGCCGGAGCCGATCGTCGAGTTCGATCCGGATGGGAACATGAAGGCCATCGTGCGATCGGAGCGGGGGTGGGCGCACCGGCTGATCGAGGAGTTTATGCTCTCGGCCAACGAGTGTGTGGCGACCTGGCTGGAGCAGCAGGGGATTGCGTCGATCTATCGCATCCACGAGATGCCGGACCCGAAGCGCATCGTCGACTTCGAGGAGACCGCGGCGGGGTTTGGGCACTCGCTGGGGCTGGGAAATCTGCCGGTGCGAAAGCTGACGATGAAATCCGATCGGCGCGACTCGAAGCAGCGGTCGGCGCGCGGGAGGGATTCACGGGCGGCGCAGCAGCATGAGGTTCCGGAGAGCATTCCGGTGACGCCGCAGATGTATCAGAAGCTGGTGCGCAGGATCAGCGGAACGCCCGAAGAGCGCATCCTCGCCTACCTGATGCTGCGGTCGCTGAAGCAGGCGCGGTATGCGGAGAAGAATGAGGGGCACTTTGCGCTGGCCAGTCCTTCGTACACGCACTTTACGTCGCCGATCCGGCGGTATCCGGATCTGATTGTGCATCGGCTGGTGCGGGCGATGCTCCTGCGTGGCGCGGATGCGCGGGGTGGTGCGATCCGGTCGGATGATGCGCAGCCGTGGTCGACGGAGTTGGCGCGGTCGCGGGGGAAACATGCTGCAACCCCACCCCTGCGCGCTATCACCCCATCGAGCAAAGACCGCTCGCGGGGGACCCCCATCGCTGCGCATGAATGGGCCACCGAAAAAGTTGCCGAGACGGTTGGGCCGATGGCGGCGGATGAGCTGAATGACATCGCGGTGGAGAGTTCGCAGGCGGAGCGGCGCGCGGCGGATGCGGAGCGTGAGCTGATCGAGTGGAAGAAGATCAAGTTCATGGAGGATAAGGTTGGCGACGACTTCGCTGCCGTGATCCTTTCGGTGACGAAGTATGGTTTCTTCGTTGAGCTGGATGACATGTTCATCGAGGGGCTGGTGCCGCTGGCGTCGCTGGTGGGCGATTCCTACACCTTCCGCGATACGGATCGCACGATCGTCGGCGCGCGCACGGGGCATATATTCGCGCTGGGACAGAGGGTCCATGTGCTGCTCGACCGCATCGATCGCCAGCAACGGCGGCTGCAGTTTGCGCTGCTGCCGGGAACCGAGCCGAAGGCGAACACGGGTGCGGCGAAGGGTTCGCTGCGGAGGGGGGAGAGTGAGGCGAAGAAGAGCAAGGCGAAGGACAAGAAGGTAAGTGGTAAGGCGAAGGCTCGCCAGCGGAAGAGCAAGCGCGGGTAGATTACTGTGCCCTGCACTGGTGCGCAGGCAGGAACCGCAAGACAGGAATTTAGATTCCGACGTACTCCGGGGTGTAATCCGCGAACAAGCCTGTGCCGGTATACATGATGCGAACGGGCATGCCCTGATCGTGCGGATGCATTCTCACCCAGTGCCAGGCGTGGGCGATCTCGGTGGAGTGGAAGTAACGCGTCTCGGCCTCCAGGCCGCTGGCCGTGGCGACGACCATCTCGGCGACCTCCTGCCAATCAATGTCACTGATTACCGCCATCCGGGCGATAAAGTAGGAGTGACGATGCAGAAAGTGCATCTCGCCCCAGCGGGCTGCCCAGCTTGCGCCTTCCATCTCCGTCAGGTCAGCCAGCAGACCGATGGGCTTGCCGCCGTGGGATGCAATGGCTGCGTCAATACGCGTTACAAGCTCGGCGACATCGCCGGTGGTGAGATTGCCCACGACCTTAAAGCCAAACGCAGGGCCGTGACTTTCCTTCAGGGTTTCGATCATCGCTAAAACGCCTCCGCGCCATTGGACATCACCGGTTAGACGTCCCAATCGCCAGCCGCGCTGTATTCCGGGCGTTACATAAATGACAAAGGCCGCCCGGGTGGGCGGCCTTTGCTGGTTGGTTGCGGGAGCGAAGACGAACTACTCGGCGTCTTCGTTCTCGGACTGCTTCCACTTGAGGAGGTCGCCGAGGGTCGTGCTGCCGGAGTTGCTTGAGCTGGAGGAGCTGCTGCTGCCGTGGCTCTTGCCTCCCTTGCCCTTGTTCGACTCCTTGTAGTTTTCGACTTCGGCGCGGCTGGCTTCTTCGCCAACGGCCTTGATCGAGAGACCGACCTTCTTCTCTTCCTGATTCATCTTGACGATCTTGAACTCGTGCTCGTCGCCAACCTCGAGGTTGAGCTGCTTGCCGGTCTCGTCGACTGCCTCGGAGACGTGGCAGAGGCCCTCGACTCCTTCGGAGATCTCGACGAAGGCGCCGAACTGCGCGGTACGCAGAACCTTGCCCTTGAGGACGTCGCCGACGCGGTGCTGCGCGAAGAAGGTGTCCCAGACATCGGGCTGCATCTGCTTGACGCCCAGCGAGAGACGGCGGTTCTCGGGTTCGACACCGAGGACGACAGCCTTGACCTTCTCACCCTTCTTGAGGACTTCAGAGGGATGCTTGATGCGCTTGGTCCAGCTGAGGTTCGAGACGTGGACCAGACCATCGATGCCGTCTTCGATCTCGATGAAGGCGCCAAAGTCGGTGAGGTTGCGGACGCGGCCTTCGATGACAGCGCCGACGGGGTACTTGTCCTCGAGCTGCTCCCAGGGATTCTCCTGGAGCTGCTTCATGCCGAGCGAGATACGGCGGTCGGTCGGGTTGACCGAGAGAATGATGGTCTCGACTTCGTCGCCGGGCTTGACCAGCTTGGACGGGTGCTTCATGCGCTTCGACCAGGTCATCTCGGAGACGTGGACGAGGCCTTCGATGCCCTGCTCGAGCTCAACGAAGGAACCGTAGTCGGTGACCGAGAGGACGCGGCCCTTGACGTGGGCGCCAACCGGGTAACGCTCGGTGGCGTCGAGCCATGGATCAGGCGAGAGCTGCTTGAAGCCAAGCGAGACGCGCTGCTTTTCCTTGTCGAACTTGAGCACCTNNTCAGGCGGCCCCAGCTCATGTCCGTGATGTGGAGCAGGCCATCCAGGCCGCCCATGTCAACGAACGCGCCGTAGTCGGTGAGGTTCTTGACGACGCCGGTGAAGACCGAGCCCTCTTCGAGGGTCGAAAGCGTGACCGCCTTCTTCTCGTTCTGCTCCTCTTCGAGGATCTCCTTGCGGGAGATGACGACGTTGCCGCGCTTCTTGTTGAGCTTGATGACGCGGACTTCGATTTCGGTGCCGATGTAGCCGTCGAGATTGCGGACGGGACGAACCTCGACCTGCGAACCGGGCAGGAACGCCTTGATGCCGATGTCGACGGTCAGGCCGCCCTTGACGCGGCTAACGACCATGCCCTTGACCGGGGTCTTGGTGTTGGCCGCCTCTTCGAGCTTGTCCCAAA
>PLHC01000088.1 GCA_003138795.1 Granulicella sp.
AGCACTCCTTCAACGCCTCTTTCGTTTAGTTTTCAGGGTCAGCTCAGGCTATGCATTCTGCGACGAACTGCACCCGCGAGCCCAAGCACGGCCGTTCCCATCAGGATCAGGCTCGAGGGCTCAGGCGTGACACCTGTAACCGGAGGGGTAGGAGAACCGTCTTCAACCACCTAGACGTCGTCGAGGTAGAAATCGTTGGGACCGTTGGTGGCCGTGAACGTGATGCTATCCGCTCCGGTGGCGGTGGTCTGGTAGGAATATTCCGTGTAACCTTGGGGGCCGCTATTGTTCAGTATCTGAAGGAGCGGTGTGCCCGACGTTGAGTCGAAGAATGCCTGAAATTCATCGTCCGCGTCGTTAACGGCTTCGCCGTTCAGCAGGTAGAAGCTGAAGGTGAGAAGATCGCCGGGTGTATCGGTGAAGGACTGCGAGACGATCGCAGCGCCATCGAAGAGGGGATAACCAGGCTCACCCGGTCGTTTCCGATCTGGAGAGCATAGTAGCCGCTATTGACATAGCCGGCATAGCCTGGGTAGTTCAGGCCGAACACCCCGTCGGCGTTGGTCCACTGGCTAACGGTCCAGCCGGTAGGAACACTGCCTGGGCCGTTCGTCAGGCTCCCCTCGAAGCCGCAGTTCTGAATCAGGTTGCCTGCGACGGCATCGCACAGACTAGAATCAGCCCGCGCCTGAGGTGAGCCAACAAGGATCAATGTGGGAGCGAGCAGCAGGATGGAAGCTAGGAGACGGGGAGCAGACATGACAGGACCTCTTCTTTAAGGATTTGCGGAGTCACACACTCCGAAGCGACGAGTGTGTGCAGCCTTGGCGTTCGTTTGTGTGAGCGTCTCCCCGGAACGAGGGATTGTCAAAGGGCGAAAAAGGGTGGCAATGGGACAAATTGGGACACCACGGTGTGCCGGTGACCAATGGCTGTCCTCCACATAGCACCACGGTGACCTATGTCCGCAATCGTGAGTGACTAAAGCTTGCACCCGTAGAAATCTCGTGCCATCGAGGGCGCGAAGGACTCGTTGAGTCTGAGCCTCACCTCAACACCAAACGTCCTTCGTTGTCTACAAAGTTTTGCGCTGTGTGCCCCCTAGCGCAGCGGAGGCAGCCCGATCTCCGCCAGCAGCCGACCATAGCGAGGATCGCGATGCAGCGGCATGAACTCAGGCGTGAGATTGATGCCGATCAGCTCCATGTCGTGCCGCTTCACCAGTTGATCCAGTTCAGCGAAGGCAGCGTTGGAATCACCCAGTGCCGCCTCCGCATGCGCCGCCAGCATCGTCGGATTCCCAGGGCTCGCCGCCCTCCCCTGCTCCAGCAACGCCTGCCACATCGCCGTTTCGCCATGAGCCTTGTAGGCACGGTCCATGGTCGCCTCCAACTTCAGAGCCGCATCATCATGCGTCAAGTCTCCCCAACGCCGATACTCAGAAAGAAAGCGCGGTATGTCAGCAGGCTGCAAGAGGCTGAGGCCACTGAGCCTCAAGTGCGCCGCACTGAAGTTCGGGTCTTGTTCGGTAACCTCTTGCAGGAGCTCCAGCGCCTCATCGCGATGCCCGCTGAAACCCTCCGCGATGGCTCGCGTATTGAGGATCGCCGTCGAGTCCGGCTCCAGCCGCTGCGCGATATCCAACTGCTCCAGCGCTTCCGTGAAACGGCCTTCATGGCTCAGCATCGAGCCATACCAATGATGTCCTAACGCCGAGTTGGGATTGAGCGTGATCGCCGTCCGGAACTCGTGCTCCGATGCGGGCACGTTCCAGTCCCAGAAGAACTCAACGTAAGCCAGCGCCGCATGCGGATCCGACAGTGTTGGATCCAGAGCAATGGCCTTTTGCGCCTCGATTCGCGCCTTTGCGTAGGCTTCTGCCGACGGCATCGATCCATACTCGCGCAGCAAATTGTGCGTGACCGCCAACGCAGACCAGGCTGGCGCATAATTCGGATCCTTGTCGATAGCCTCTTGCAATAAGTGCTCGGCCGCACGCAGTGAGTCAGGTCGTCGCTGCTCGCAAAAATAGACGCCGCGGAGATAGAGTTCATCCACGCCCGGAGTCTTCGAGTGATAGCGTGCGGAAGCGGTAGGCGCCGCACGCGATGGCTTCCTATGAGCATGCAGCGCAATCGCCGCACCCCCAGCGCATAGCAACAGGATCATCAGTACTGCAGGCATCGTCCACGAACTGACAGGCTTCATTGGCTCAACAGCCAACGCCTGCACAGGCAGCTCCGTCGGTTCAGCAGCTGGAGCTTCCTGCGGAGTCTCCGAATTACTCAGCCAGGTCTCGAGATCCGATACGCTGATGTAGACATTCGCGCGACCATTGCCGGGCATCCGCCGCACTGGAAATTCGCGCTGCTTTTCCCAACGCTTTACGGTGCGCTCATCTCGGTCAACGTACTCCGCGATTTCCTTCCAGCCCTGAAGAATCTTTTTGTCCGGGATATCCACGCGGAGCCCTCGTAGCGACGATCTGCAGTCTGTAACCCGATCTTGGCAAGGATTCTACGCGAATCACCTATTAAATGGCATCAATCGACAACATTATCCGCGACGATCCGCGAAAACTCAGACCTCCTAAAACGTGCAGCGCATCCGACCGGATCAGGCAAGCTTCGGAGCTTTGGAAATGGAAGACTGGCTCGCCAGCAGCGCCAACGTATCGACCGTACCTTCGATTTCCGCTACTCTGACCTGCTCCTCGTCTTCGCCACTCTGCTTCGCGGCCTTCGCCTGGACGAAGACGAATTGCGCGGCCTCGCACATGAAAAGCTCGATACCATCCGCCACATGATCCATGTCTGAACAGCAGACGGACGGCGGGGATTACGGCACTTAGAGCAACACCCGGCCACGTGGGGCGTCCAAATCCCGAACTTGCAGAAATGTATGGTCCGCCGCCCGACTGCAAGGGAAAAGTTGAGGGATGAAGAAAGTCTGCGTCAATGTATCCGGCCTGTTTGTGGAGATGTGTCTCCTGGCCATGATGAGATACGTCAGATCCCAGGGATCGGACCAGTTGTCGCCACTGCCATCGTTGCTGCCATTGGCAACGGCGCCGCCTTCCACAAGGGCCGGGACTTCGCTGCGTGGCTGGGTATGTGCTGTATTGGCAGTTGACGCAGTTGGGCGTCGAGTGCGCGGTCGTGGCGCCGACGCTGGTTCCGACCAAAGCCGGCGACCGGGTGAAGACGGACCTGCGGGATGCGGAGAAGCTGGCGCGCAGTCATCGTTCCGGCGATCTGACGGCGGTGTGGGTTCCGGACGGGGACTCGGAAGCATTACGCGATCTGGTGCGCGCACGCGAGGCTGCCAAGCAGGATCAGTTGCGAGCTCGGCACCGGCTGGGTAAATTTCTGCTGCGCACGGGGCGGCGTCCGGCGGTGGGGATGAGCAGGGCGACGCCAGCGCGCAGGCCTTGCTTGGCGAATCCTATAACAAGGGCCAGTGCCTGGGTGTGCCCCGAAATTTTGCGGAAGCCTACTTTTGGCTTGATCTAGCGACTGCTGGCAAGCTATCGAATGCGAAAGACGTTGCAACAGACCGAGACGAAGCCGCGTCACACCTGACGCCAGACGAGTTGGCCCGCGCACAGGAACGGGCGCGGAAGTGGTTCGAGGCGCATCAGGCGAAGCCACAATGACGGAAGCGGCGGTAGGCGGCGTCCGGCGGCCAGGGCGGCGAGCATGGGAGCGAGTGGGTGGGGAAAGAGAAACGAGATGGTTCATGGCTCGACCTCATCAGATTGTCGCGGCAGGCCCCGCGCCGCCTTGCCCAACTGGGCGTACTCCTGCCCGACCAGCACCCGTTCCACCCAGGCGTAAAGCTGCTGGCGGTTTTCGGCCTCAAACTGGATTTCCTCACTGGCCTCGACAAACCGGCCAATCGCTTCCAAACTCAACTTTTCTGCTGCCATCATGCGAATGTTCACTACCCAGCATGACCGCCC
>PLHC01000109.1 GCA_003138795.1 Granulicella sp.
GCCGATGCGTATTCAGCACCGCCACCGCCTTCCCCGACTGCACCAGCAGCGTCTGGTCATTCTCCAGCCGGTCTAACGTTTCCACAATCGTGTGATAACACTCCCAGTTGCGCGCCGCCTTCCCCCGCCCGCCATACACGATCAACTCCTCCGGCTTCTCCGCAACCTCCGGATCGAGATTATTCATCAGCATCCGCTTGGCTGCTTCCTGAATCCATCCCTTCGCCGTTCTTGTACTGCCACGCGCTGCACGAACCGGAGAATATCCTTGCGTCATCGAACTGCCTCCTCCATCGCAACCTGCTCCACCCCAAGGTCTTTCCATCCACAATCCGCTAAGAACTTCGCAGCCTCTTCCATCCACACCGACAGAACACAATCCTCCTGCCACGCCGGAATCCGAGCTCGAAAACTGCTCCGCGCCCGCTCCAGCGGCGGTGTGCTCGTATCTCCGCGAAGATCCATCGCCCTTGCCGCAGCCAGCAGTTCGATCGCAATCACCATCCTCGCCAAATCCACCGCCTGCTCCAGCTTCAGCCCCGACGTCATTCCCATGCTGACAAAATCTTCCTGGTTTCCGCTCGTCGGAATCGATCCCGTCGACGCCGGCGACGCCAACACGCGCATCTCCGCAACCAGTGCCGCGGCCGTCACCTGCGCCATCATCATGCCCGACTCAATCCCCGGTCGCGACGCGAGAAACGCAGGCAGCCCCTCGTTCAAACTCGGATTCATCAGCCGCTCCGTGCGCCGCTCCGAGATCCCCGCAAGCTGACACACCGCAATCGCCAGATAATCCAGCGCCAACGCCAGCGGAGCTCCATGAAAGTTCCCACCCGAGACAATCGCGTCGTCAAACACCAGGGGATTATCCGTCGCACTATTCAGCTCAATCTCGAACACCCCCCGCGCGTACTGCAACGTGTCCCACGCCGCTCCATGCACCTGCGGAATACAGCGCAGGCAGTACGCGTCCTGAATCCGGCTGCCCTCGCCATGCGTCCTCGGAATCGTGCTTCCCTCCAGCAGGCTCAGCAGATGGCTCGCACTCAACACCTGCCCCGCATGCGGTCTCGCCGCATGCAATCGCGCATCGAACGCCGCAGCCGTTCCTCGCAGCGCCTCGATACTCAAGGCCGCTGTCGTCTGCGCTGCATAGAAAAGATCCTCCAACTCCTTCAGCCGCAGACATCCAATCGACAGCATTGCCTGCGTCCCATTGAGCAGCGAGATTCCCTCTTTACCCAGCAGCATCAGCGGCTCTATTCCAGCACGCTCCATGCAAGTCGCCGCGGCAAGCACCTCGCCCCGATACTCCGCCCAGCCCTCACCGATAAGCACCAACGCCATGTGCGCCAGCGGCGCCAGATCTCCACTCGCTCCCACGCTTCCGCGCGACGGCACCACGGGAGTAATCCCGCAATTCAACAACCCACAGATGCGCTCTGCCACAACCGCACGAATCCCCGACAATCCCTTCGCCAGCACATTGGCCCGGATCAGCATCATGCCGCGCACCACCGTCGCCGGCAGCGGCGCACCCACTCCGCAACAGTGCGACCGAATCAGATTGACCTGCATCTGCTCAATCTCATGGTCTTCAAGCCGGATGTTGGCCAACAGGCCTACGCCGGTATTGAGCGCATAGACAGGCGTTGTTCCCCGCATCGCAACCTCGACGTGGTCGCGCGACCGCTGCATACGGCCCACGGCCTCGGCGGCAATCCGTACCCACTCACGCCCCTCGGCAATGGCCACCACGTCTTCGATCGTTAGCGACGCACCATCTAAAGTAATCATGCTGTAATCCTATGGAAGTGAGCCCCCCGGGAGGAACACTGCTCCAGCGGTTATAGCCCGCATGTCCCGTTGATTCAATGGCGAAATAGACTAATATGGTTGCAATCGACGGCTGACACCTATTTTTGCGCTCGATGATGTTGATGGCAACCTGGATGATGTTGATGGCAGCCTGGATACTACGAAGGAGAGCCGCATGCTTTTGCACACCGGAATCGACTCGATCGACCGAAAGATTCTCCGCGAGCTTAGCGCCGACGCTCGTCTAGCCATAGCCGAGCTTGCACGGCGGATCGGCCTATCCCCCTCCGCCACCGCCGAGCGCCTTCGCCGTCTGGAGAGCCTCGAGATCATCTGCGGCTATCGAGCCGACATCAATCTTCAAGCTCTCGGCTTCACTATCACGGCCTTCGTCCGGCTCACCTGCGAGGGCACTCGCTACAAGCCCTTCCTCAAGTTCCTTCCAACGCTCGACGCCGTGCAGGAGTGCCACCATCTAACCGGCAACGACGCCTTCATGCTCAAGGTCATCCTGGCCTCCATGACCGAACTCGAAGACCTCATCGAGAAGCTTCTGCCCTACGGCAGCCCCACGACCAGCATGGTCCTCTCTACGCCACTTGAGAGAAAGCAACCTCTTCGCTTCTAGGCGAGCTCTCGTCCAGAACGCGCTCGCCCGACTATAGCGTGATGTCGAAACTTACTCCCTGCGCAAGCGGTAAATCCGTTCCATAGTTGATCGTGTTCGTCGCCCGGCGCATGTACTGTTTCCACGCATCGGAGCCGGATTCGCGCCCCCCGCCCGTCTCCTTCTCGCCGCCAAAGGCTCCGCCGATCTCCGCACCCGACGTCCCGATATTGACATTGGCAATCCCGCAGTCGGATCCAGCCGCCGACAGAAACCGTTCCGCCTCACGCACATTCAACGTGAAGATCGACGAAGACAGTCCTTGAGGAACATCGTTCTGTAGATGGATTGCCTCGTCGAGGTCACGATACTTCAGCACATACAGAATCGGGGCAAACGTCTCGCGCCTGACCACCGCTGCCTGCTCCGCAATCTCCACCAACGCCGGTCGAACATAGAACGCATTCCCCTCTCCCTTCTCCGCTCCATCGACAACCACGCGTTCTCCGCCGGTGACAATCGCGCCAGCGCCTCTCGCCTCGTCGAGCGCGGCCTGCATTCCCGCAAACGACCGCGCATCGATCAGCGGCCCGACCAGGGTTCCGCTAGCGCGCGGATCGCCCACCCCAACGGACCGATACACCCGCTTCAATCGCTCCACCAAATCGTCGTAGATCGTCTCCTGCACAATCAGGCGCCGCAGCGACGTACACCTCTGGCCCGCCGTCCCCATCGCGGAGAACGCAATCGCTCGCAGCGCAAGATCGAGATCCGCGCTAGCGCACACAATCGCCGCGTTGTTCCCGCCCAATTCGAGGATCGATCGCGCAAACCTCTTTGCTAACCGCGGCGCAACCGCCCGCCCCATCGCCGTCGAACCCGTCGCCGACACCAGCGCCACCTGCGCGGAATCCACCAGCAACTCACCCATCTGCGCATCCCCCACCAGCAGCGCCGAAAGTCCCGCGGGCACATTCCCCACCCTGGCCGCTGCGCGCTCAAACAGCGCCTGTGTCGCAAGCGCTGTCAGCGGCGTCTTCTCCGACGGCTTCCACACCACGGCATTGCCGCAGACCAGCGCCAGCGCCGCATTCCACGACCACACCGCAACCGGGAAGTTGAACGCCGAAATCACGCCGACCACGCCCAGCGGATGCCACGTCTCCATCATGCGGTGGTCCGCACGCTCCGACGCGATCGTCAGCCCGGCCAGTTGTCGCGAGAGCCCCGCCGCGAAGCTGCAGACATCGATCATCTCCTGCACCTCGCCGCAGCCCTCCGACAGCAGCTTCCCCGTCTCGATCGTCACCAGCCGCCCCAGCGCGGAGATCTCAGCACGCAACTCTTCCCCAAGCGCTCGCACCAGCTCTCCGCGTCGCGGAGCAGGGACGCTGCGCCAGGTCAGAAACGCACGTTGCGCAGCGGCAATTGCCTCACGTGCCGCCGGCTCCGGCGTCTTCGCCACGCGTGCAATCACCTGCCCCGTAATCGGCGTGCGCACCACCAGCTCTCCCTCCGTATAGTTGCTCTCGTCTACACCCAACCGCGAGAGCAACTCGCGCACCTCATCGTTCAACGCAGTCGTATCCGTTGCCATTCTCATCTCCTTCATCATCCCGTTCGCAAACACGCGAGCGCTGCTATCGAGTCGCCAGCACCACGCACTCCTCCAGCAAATCGAGCGCGACATCCATCTCCGCCTGCGACACAATCAGCGGCGGGCACAGGCGAAGGGTGCTCGCTCCGCAACCCAGCAGCAGCAGCCCGCGCTCGAACGCGAGCTCGACGATCCGCTCCCGCAGCGTGCCAGCGGCGGCGCGCGTCTGCTTGTTCTCCACAATCTCGACGCCGATCATCAGGCCGCGGCCGCGCACATCGCCGACAATCTCATGCTTCGCCACCCACGTCCCCAGGCGCTTCAGCGCCGCCGCTCCAACTGTCGCAGCATTGGCCATCGCCTCGCGCTCGATGATGTCGATCGTCGCCAGCGCAGCCGCCAGGCAAAGTGGGTTTCCGCCAAACGTACTCGCATGCGAGCCCGGCACCCAATCCATAATCTCCGCCTTCGACAGGCACACACTCAGCGGCATGCCGGACGCGATGCCCTTCGCCATGCAAACAATGTCCGGCTGCACGCCCGAGTGCTCGATCGCCCACCACTTACCCGTGCGTCCCGCGCCCGACTGAATCTCGTCCACGACCATCAAAATGCCGTGGCGATCGCAGATCCGCCGAATCTCTTCCAGGAAGATATTCGGCGCCACGACGTAACCGCCCTCACCTTGAATCGGCTCGAGGAAGATCGCCGCGACCTCTTCTGGCGGCAACAACGTCTTGAAGAGCTTCTCTTCGATATAGCGCGCGCAGTCCAGCGCGTAGGCCTCCTGCTCCTGCGGCCCTCCGCTGCATCCGCGGTACGCATACGGATAAGGCACATGCGTCACTCCCGGCACGAACGGCCCAAAGCGCCGCTTCTGTTGCACCTTCGACGCCGTCAGCGAAAGCGCGCCCATGGTTCGTCCGTGGAAGCTCCCCACAAAGCTGATGATCTTCTGTCGTCCCGTGTGATAGCGCGCCAGCTTGATCGCGCACTCCACGGCCTCGGCGCCGGAGTTCCCATAGTAGATACGGTGCGGCCCCGGCATCGGAGCAATCGCCGACAAGCGCGCTGCCACCTTCGGCATCAGGTCGTAGTAAAAATCCGTCCCGGACATATGAATCAGCTGCGCCGCCTGCTCCTGCACCGCCTTCACGACCTCCGGGTGGCAATGCCCCGTCGAGGTCACTGCAATTCCCGCCGTGAGATCCAGAAACTCATTCCCATCGACATCTTCGATACGACATCCATAGCCGCGCTTCACCACCAGCGGATATCCGCGCGTATAACTCGGCGACAGATAACGATCGTCTTCGGCCACGATCTCTTGCGCGCGTGGGCCGGGCACTATAGCGGTGAGCTTCGGGCCAAAACGCGCATGCATCTCGGGTGTAGCCACGCGGGCGAACTCCTGCGTCAGGGTGCTCATTGGAATCTCTCCTCTGGTTCTGCAACGGATGCAGAGCCTTGTCGTCCTGGGTGTAGACCGTATCGTCTTGAGAGACGTGCACGCGACGCTCACCTTGACTGGATCAGCTCACCTTGACTGGATCGAAGGAGCTTCGCACGTACATTGCGAACAACAGAGCGTTGCCGAAGAATTAATCGCCGGAGAAGAGATTGGGCCTTAGGCTGCTCGGGATAGCACGCGAATGCACGCACACACTCTCGTGTGTCTTTGCATCCCGCCGCATCCTCTGGAGATCCATCGTCGAATTGCTAAGCATCGACATACGTTCACCAACTCGTTAGCGGAGATTATAGCGCGGAGCTCCAGCAGTTATTTTGCCGTCCTTTTTGGGGTCGGCCCACGCTAACTCCCGGCCAGCGAATTCAGCCCCGGCACATCCCAGCCTTCCAATTTTTAGCCCCCAAACACCACCCCCCACTCCTAATTCCGCCCATTCCTTGTAACCTATATAGGTAGAGTTGCATCCAATACCTACCCTCGGCCTACCGCCCCCGGAGACCAGAGGAGCCGCATCAAGGAGTCGGCCTTGCCATCTGTTGACAGCACCATCCAGCTGATTCGCATCAGCGAACAGCAAGGAACCCAGCAGCAGTCCATCGAAGCACCCACCACCTGCAGCGCAGCGCTCGCTGACGCGCCCTGGTTCTTCGACGCCGCGCCCACCTACGGCCCCGGCGCCTCCATGGGCGACCACCTGCCCGCGAGCTCCCCGCGCCAGCCCGGCCTTCCTGCCGAGTACCGCAACGCCACCCGCGCCGATCTCGACCTCCGCATCCGCGCCGCCAAACACTCCCTCGGCGAGCGCCTCGTCATCCTCGGCCACTTCTATCAGCGCGACGAGGTCGTCCAGTACGCCGACTTCATCGGCGACTCCTTCCAGCTCGCCCAGGCCGCCCGCACCCGCCCCAACGCCGAGGCCATCGTCTTCTGCGGCGTCCACTTCATGGCCGAG
>PLHC01000160.1 GCA_003138795.1 Granulicella sp.
TTTTGAAATGCGATTCCCCTGCGCTGACCCTCAATATCGCCTCAGCTTCCAGCCAGTCGGTGATAAACTAGGAGAAGCGCCTGAAGCCCCGGGAGTCGGGGCCCAAGCTCGCAGCGCGACAGGAACATCGATGTACTGAGCCACTAGCTCTTCAGCAAGACTGAAGTTCAATGCCAGCGCAAGCGAACCGTTCTGCGGCGGGAATGCTAGAAGGAAACATCATGCCAAAGACAGGAATTCACCCCACCTACGAAGACACGCACGTCAAGTGCGCTTGCGGCAACGAGTTCGACACGCGTTCGACCAACAAGGGCCCGATCGTCGTCGAAATCTGCTCCGCCTGCCATCCGTTCTTCACCGGCAAGCAGAAGCTGGTCGACACCGCCGGCCGTATCGAGCGCTTCCGTCGCAAGTTCGCCGCGACCGATGCCAAGAAGGCCGAGATCGCTGCTCACGACGCGAAGTAACTCTCGCAGCAACGAAACCGAGAGGCCTCTGCGACGAGCGGAGGCCTTTCTTCTTGCACACGGAATCCTGAATCCCGCGCCCTGCACCGCCCGACAGATCGCAGGCCCCTTGGAACGCGACACGTACATGAAGAAGAGCTGGGACAACACGGAGAATTCCGACGCGCTCACAGCGACGCGCACGATGCCACACGAGGCTCGCGTGCCCGCGGAGTTGCACATCGGCGGCGTGCGGATTGCGCCCGCAACCGTGCTCGCTCCTATGGCCGGCGTCACCGACACGGTCTTCCGCCGCTTCATCAAGAACGCGTCCATGTTCGCCCAGCCCGAGGCCGCGTTTACGGATCCCACTTCCGCTGCGGACGTGGACACGGCAACGACCAACGAGGTCTCCGGCTGCGGGCTCATCATGACGGAGTTCACCTCCGCCGACGGCCTCAGCCGCATGCGCGAGACCAAGCGCAAGCGCTACCTCACGTACTACGAGGACGAGCACCCCATCTCGGCGCAGCTCTTCGGCTCCAATCCCGAGACGCTCGCCGACTCCGCGCGCATCGTCCAGGATGCGGGCTTCGATCTCGTCGACCTCAACCTCGGCTGCCCGGCCAAACGCGTCGTCTCCTGCAATGGTGGCAGCGGCCTGCTGCGCGATCTGCCGCACATCAAGACCATCTTCGAACGCGTGCGCGCAGCAGTCTCGATTCCCTTCACCGTCAAGTTCCGCATGGGCTGGAGCGATAGCAACATCGTCTGCGTGGAGCTCGCGAAGATGGCCGAAGACTGCGGGCTGAACGCCGTAGCGCTGCACGCCCGCACGCGCGAGCAGGGCTACTCCGGCGACGCGCGCTGGGAGTGGATCGCGGCGGTCAAAGATGCCGTCAACATTCCGGTCATCGGCAACGGCGACATCCGCACCCCCGAGGACGCTGCCGCGATGGTCGAGGCCACGGGCTGCGACGCCGTGATGATCGGCCGCGCGGCCCCGGCCAACCCTTGGCTCTTTCGGCAGATAGCCCAGTACACGGCGACCAAGCACGCCAACGGAATCGGTTGCTATGACAAGCCCACCGACATGGATCGCTACCGCATGATCCGCGACTACTTCGAGCGCCTGATGGCCGAGGTCGCCGAGCACCCCGAGGTGCTGGGCCCCGCCGAGAGCGACGTCGACAAGCGCCTCAAGCGCAACCACGAGAGCGCGCAGCGCGACGCCATCGGACGCATGAAGCAGTTCGCGAGCTGGTTCACGCACGGCGTCCCCGGTGGCGCCACATTGCGCCGCGAGATCTTCGAGGCCAGGCGCGGCGCGCAGGTGATCGACAAGGTCGAGGCCTTCTTCACGAAGCGCGCCGAGGCGCAAGAGAGTTTCGCTCCTGAGCCAGACACAGAACCGGACACAGAACTGAACGCCGCACCCGCCTGGATGGGCTAACTGGATCGAATACCTGGCAGCTACGCGCCTTTGAGCGCCTCCGTAATCTCAGCGGAGCTTCGCACGCGACCCATGATCGGGAAGATGTTCTGCACCGGGAACTGGTGGAAGTCCGCGCTCATGCTGGACATCGCGTCCTCCGCGAAGACCAGCTCATAGCCTTGATCGTGCGCCGCGCGAGCGGTGGATTCGACGCCGAAGTTGGTCGCAATTCCGGCCAGGATGATGGTGCGTATCCCGCGGCGGCGCAGCTGCTGATCCAGATCCGTTCCGTAGAACGCGCCCCATTGCCGCTTGGTGATCAGGACGTCTCCCTCGCGAAAGCCGGCCTCCGGCACCAACTCCGACGCGGATGCCGGCGGAGGTTCCGCTGGACGCTGCATGGGCCTGTCCGACGGAAGCGAAAGGGTCTCGCCTACCAGCACATGAACGTACGCGACCGTTCCGCCGCTGGCGCGCAGAGCGCTGGCCAGAGCGGCCGAACGCGACACAACGTCGTTGGAGCTGTGCGGCGCGAGCTGCCGGGCAACGATGCCCTTTTGCAGATCGATCAGGACGAGGGCGGTGGACTTTGGATTCAGGGTAAGACTCAAGAGTTCCTCCAAATTGGTTGTGAGTGGTTCGTTCATCGCATCGTTACTTCGCCACTTCGCCGCCGTCTCTTAATCCGCCAACCGCCTCGCCTCCAACCGAAACTTCGGGGTCAAGATCCACATCGGACGCCAGTGCATCACCAGCCCCAACCGGTACAACCCCCCGGTCCTCGTCTTGTTTCAGCTCATTTGCCACGGTTTTGCTCTTCTTCAAGCCCAAATCTACTTCCAACATCTGCCATTCTGCATCGCTCAACGTTACATCCGCAGCCTTCAGGTTCTCCTCGAGATGAGCCACCGACGATGTGCCCGGGATCGGCAACACCACCGGCGAGCGGTGCAGCAGCCACGCCAGCGAGAGTTGCGCGACCGTTATACCGAACTTCTTCGCCGTCGCATCGAGCTTGCCGCCCGGCTCGGCCAGCTTGCCCGCCGCCACCGGGAACCACGGGATGAACGCAAGGTTCTCGCGCTCGCAATACTCCAGCACCGCCTCGCTCTTGCGGTTGCCGAGGTTGTACTCGTTCTGCACGCTGACGATCTCGACGACCTTCCGCGCCTGCTCGATCTGCTCGACCGTCACCTCGCTCAGACCGACGAAGCGAATCTTGCCCGCCGTCTGCAAGGTCTTGATCGCGCCCAGCGACTCCTCGACCGGGACCTTGGCGTCGATGCGATGCAGCTGCCACAGGTCGAGCCGATCGCGCTTGAGCCAGCGCAGGCTCATCTCTACCTGCTGCGTTAAATATTCGGGCCGTCCAACGGGCAACCACTGGTCCGGCCCCTGCCTCGTGAGCCCGGCTTTGGTCGCAATCACGGTGCCCTTCGCATAGGGCGCAAGCGCCTCGCCGATCAGGCGCTCGCTCACCGCTGGCCCGTAGCTGTCGGCGGTGTCGATGAAGTCCACGCCCAGCTCCACCGCCCGGCGCAGCACCTTCTTCGCGTTCTCGCGATCGGCCGGCTCGCCCCAGATTCCCTGGCCGGTGATGCGCATCGAGCCATAACCCAGGCGATGGATCTCCAGCTCTCCGCCCAACTTGAATGTCTTCTGTACCGCTGTCGCAGTTGCCATCGTCTGATCTCCTCGGTCTTCTTTGATGGCAACTGCGGCGTTCACGATTCAGCGCCGATTATCGGCCATTTTGCTTCCGCCAGACCACGCGTATCTGCTGCCGCCAGCGCTCATCGAGCGCCAGCAGATTCCACTCCACGCGCGGCGAAAGATAACGCAGGATCGTCTCGGTGGCAGGATGGATGTGCAGCGACGGAGCCACAAGATACAGCCGCGGCGGCAGCGCCGAGAGCTGCACTCCGCGAAATTACCCATGCCGTTGGAACTCGCCCAGACCGGTCGCCGCATCGGCCGTCTGCAGGTGATGATGGCGCACGCGAATCCAGTAATCCAGCCCCTGCAATGCGAAGTGCAGATCGTCGTCGACCTTCAGCTCGATCACCGCGAGACGTCCATCCGCCGTCACGCCCAGCAGATCGAGCAGCCCGCGATCGCTGGCGCCGGCGATCGCCGGAACCTGCGAGTACACATGCTGCGGATCGAGTCGCGGAATGACGCGGCTCTCGTGCGCCGCAGCACCCGACAAATTTCCATCCACCTCCCGCGGGCGCGTATCGACAACGTCCGCGCGATTGCCGATCGTGTCCGGATCACGCTCGTTCGCGAACGCCTCCGCATGACGTCGCGTTGCAATCTGCGCAGTGGGCGCGAGGCTGCGCGTGAGCGGCGCAAGATCGCGGAGCAGCATCGACTCCAGCCAACGCTCCGGCGCGGCGCGATACAGCGGGTCCTGCACAGCACTGCCGCCGCGCCGCGCTCTCACCTGCATGCGCGCATGCGCCGGAGCCATCGAAGCCTCACCAATCCTCCGCGCAGGCGATGCTCCTCGACGTGCGAAGACGCCCGGTGCCTCCACCGCGCGACGCCGCGCGAACAACTCCGCAACCGTCTCGGCGAGTTGCGCACGATTGCCCTCTGTCAGCGGTGTTTCGCTCGCGCCCACACCTGCCGTGATCTCGAGCGTCTGCGCAAAGCTGTTCGGCGCGAACCCAGTCCGCACCCGCGCAAACTCCATGCCATGCAGCAGAAACGCAAGCTCCGCGGTGCTGCGCAGCCGCTGTTCGACGCGATGCCGCTGGTCCACGGGAACCAGCTGCATCACCTGTTCCGCGCCCGCTGCAAAGCGCTCGCGCGCCACCTGCTCATCGGGAAGATGCACCAGCCGGGTGCGCAGATTGCCCTGGTCGGCCGCATCGCGCTGGGTCAGTTCCTCGCTGCTTTGCTCGAGCTCCCACAGCTCCCACTGCGCTGCATCCTCATTCAGCCAAGCCATGCGCGAGAGCGTCAGCAGCGACGACCCGCGCGGCACAACGATCTTCAAACCCTGATACAGCCGTCGCCCACCGGCCTGCTCGCGGCAGTGGTGCAGCCACAGAATTCCCAGCGTGAGCACACCATCGATCGTCGTCGCGCTCTCCTGCTCATTGACGCCGATCACAGCCCAGGCCGCACTACCGCGCACCACTGAACCGCGCGCATACGCTGGCCCAAAGCTGCGCTCGAGGTCCATCGCGGTGCGAAAGCCGTCGCACGTCCAATCCGGAAACACCCGTCCCAGCACGCGTTCGAGCACCTGCACATATCGTTGCCGTGCCGTGTCACTCGTTGTCGGCGTTCGCCGATCGCGCGAGCTCACCAGTTCCAACAGCTTTGTCTGCGCCTGTCCAAAGCGCTGCGTCGCCAGCCGCAGCGAACCCGAGCGCTCGGTCACAGAGACGATCTGCCGCACAAGGTTGCGCTCTTCACTCCAGAGATGCAGCGTGCAGCGGCCGTGCTCGGTGCTGATCGAAGCCTTCGCCGAGCGCAAATCGAAGGCGACCTTGCCGTCTTCCAGCACCGCGGCCTCGGCGTGCTGGGCGAGGAACTCTTCGATCTGCGTTGCAATCTGGACAGGGCTCTGGGCAGCACTCGGCTGCATGGCTTGCTGGTCCGCGGAAGAAGCTCGGGGCGGCGACATAGACCGAAGAGTAGGACTGCCGCCGTCGCAGCGGAATCGGCTACCTCAACGGCAGCGCGAAGTGAAAGCTCGCGATGCGCATGCCTTCGCGAAAATAGAACGCGTGCGCCTCGCGCCGGTGCGTGCCCGAGTCCAGCGAAACGGTCTCGCAGCCCTGCGCTCGCGCATGCGAGTTGAACTCCTGCCAGCAGGCTGAACCGACTCGACTTTACCAGCCCCGCCGAGCGCGCAGCTGCGTAATGTGCGCCACATGGTGCAGCGAGTGCCACGCATAGAGCATTGTCGCCGCTTCGAGCGTGCTCGGCCCGCGCTCCGCATGTTTGAAGCCGCGCTGCCACTGTTCTTCCGTCAGCGCCTGCAGCACCAGCACCCAGCGCGCGTGTACGGCTTCGACCAGTTCCACCGACCACTCCGCCGGCGCGATCCCATCCGGCAGCTCTGCGAAGGCCTTTTCGTTGTAGCCCTGGACCACAGGCCAGTCCTCCGTCAGCGCGCGGCGCAGGCGGTGAAACGCGGCCATGTGGGAGTCCGCAAGATGATGCACGACCTGCCGCACCGTCCATCCGCCTTCGCGATACGGCGTGTTCAGCTGGTCGGTGTCGAGATCGCGCACGGCCTTGCGCAGCAACTCCGGCATCTGTTCGATCGTCAGGATCGCGGCACGGCGGTCCTTCGACGAGATCGTTGTGGGCGGCGTGAATTTGCCAATCGGATAGCGTGGATCTGGAGCGTCTGACATAGTGCAAGTCCTTGATTTCGAAATGGAATCCATGGAACCTGGCCCGCTGCGTCACTGCGATTGTAGACCGAAGCAGCGCTTCCAGCAGTGCTCTGTGAAGTTGTAAGCTGAGGTTGGGGGTATTGGCGATGCGTCTCGCGGTTCTGGGTCTTGGGCTTGCAACTCTGGCTGTCTGCGGCTGTTCGCGCGGCCGCAGTACGGTGAGCGCCGCCGCTCCCCGCCCGGCGGCTGAGGTCGACCCAAACGCGAAGGTCGAGCCAAACGCAAAGGTCGATCCGTCCATTGGCTCCGTAGCCGGGGGCTACCGCGGCTTCGATCGCAACGACTATCCCGGCGACGCCACCATGGCCGCCCTGCACAACACCTTCGCCTTCACGGGCTACTGGCTGACCAACCCTCCCGGCGAGAACGCGAACTCGTGGCTGGGCAAGCGCGCGCTGCTCCGGCAGCAAGGATGGGGCTTTCTCGTGCTGGCCAATGGCCACCTCGACGCCGAGATACTCAAGGCCAATAAACTCGGAACCACCCCCGCCAACCTCGCGCGCAAGGACGCCGCCCTCGCCGTCTCCGCAGCGCGCAGCGAGGGTTTCCCGGCGCACACCATCCTCTTCCTCGATCAGGAAGAGGGCGGCAATCTGCTCGCCGAGCAGGCCGCCTATCTGCTCACGTGGACCGAGGCTGTCGCCGCCAGCGACTATCGTCCGGGCGTATATGCCAGCGGCCAGCCCGTCCCCAACGGCCCGCCTCGCGCCGGCAAAGCCCAGACCAGCACGACGATTGGAGACATTCGTTCCCGCGTAAACGCAGTGCATCTGCACGAGATTGCCATCTTCGACGCGCAGGACGCCTGCCCACCCGCGCCCGGCTGCACCGTGCAGGCCAAGCCGCTCTCCGCCAGCGGCGAACCCATTCTGAACGCTGGCGGCGAGCTGGTCGCGTGGCAGTACGCCCAGTCGCCGCGCCGGCCATCACTGACGAAGTCCTGCGCCAAGACCTACGCCGCCGACGGCAACTGCTATGCACCGGGCTTCCCCACCACGTTCCTCGACATGGACCTGGCCAGCAGCGCCGACCCATCGCACGGCCGTTAAATCAAAAAATCTCCACAGGATGGTGGTGATTCCGATCCCAATCAGGGCTCCGCGGTGATATAAGACTACAATTAGGTTAATGGCAGCCGCTCCAAACCTACTCCATTCCGAGACTCCGGACCACAAGCGGTACTTCTTTACCCATCTCGGCCTGACCGAACGGCTGCTCGAACGCTGCCTCGGTGAGGCGCTTTCGGCTGGCGGCGAGTTCGCCGATCTCTACTTCGAGGCCGTCACCTCCACCTCCCTCGGCATGGACGAGGGCATCGTCAAGACCGCGGCGCAGGGCATCAGCGTCGGCTGCGGCATTCGCGTACTTTCTGGCGAGCGCACCGGCTTCGCCTACACCGACGACCTCAGCCCCGACCGGCTACTCAAGGCGGCACGCACCGCGGCGCTCATCGCCAGCGGCCCGCAGACCCAGCGCGTTCAGGGCTTTGCGAATCTGGACGCAACCCGGACGCCCTCGCTCTACCCCGTCGCCGGGGCTACCGCCGACGCCGAGATATCAGCCAAGCTCAAACTCATCGAGCGCGCCAACAAGGCAGCCCGCGACTTCGATCCGCGCATCACGCAGGTTCGCGCCTCCATCAACGACGAGCTCCGTCGCATTCT
>PLHC01000063.1:0-10457 GCA_003138795.1 Granulicella sp.
ATTTGATATGCGTCGGCCCTGCTCCTCCGCGGGCTTATTTACACAGAAATCTGGCATCAGCGGTAGAATCATCATCCAACGATCACCATGGACCAACCGCCGATCCAACCCGTCAACGATTCGCAGCCGGACCCCGAGCCCTCGGTGCCCTCGCTGCCCTGTCCCGACCCCGGTGTCTTCCGCCGCGAACCCGCGCCACCCAAACCAGCTCGACCTGCATCTAAAGAATAAGAACGCATGAACCTCTTTATCCTTCGCCACGCCAGCGCCGGCGTCCGCCGCGCCAATCCGCTCCTCGACATCAAACGTCCTCTCGACAAGGACGGCAAGAGCCACTGCCTGCAGCTCGCCTACGTCCTCAACGCCCTCAAGACCAGCTTCGACCTCGTCGTCTCCAGCCCCCTCAAGCGCAGCCAGCAGACCGCCCAGCTCGTCGCCACCGAAACCGGCTACGAGCAGCGCATCCTCCTCTCCAACGCGCTCGCCCCCGCCGCCACCTACGCGCAGTTCCAGCGCCTCCTGCACGAGTGCTCCTCCTACGAGAACGTCCTCGTCGTCGGCCACAACCCCAACATCACCTCGTTTCTCGGGCAACTCCTCGGTGTCGGAACGGCCGACGATCCCGCTACCGATCCCGCTCCTGTACGCGTCCGCCTGCGCAAAGGTTCGCTCGCCCGCCTCAGCCTGCAGCGTGGTTCTGCCGTCCTTCAGTCCTTGATTGACCCCCGCCTCGTGCGTGCGCTCTACGCCACTTCGATCAAGAGCTCCCGCTGGAAGACCTCGCGGAAGTAAGGCGCTTCCTTCTTCAGCGACCACTGCTCCAGCTCCGCTCCACCCCGCGCCGGAATCAGTTCCAGCACCACGCGCTTCGGATACACCCTCGTCCGCACCCGCACCGCAGCCGTCGCCCGGTCCTGGTTCAGCGCCTCCGCCAGCCGCAGCAGCACCACCGCGCGCTCCACATGCGCATGCTCCTCTACCGGGACATACCGCATCGGCCGCTCCATCGGCTCCGGCCGGCTCTTCCCCATATAGCGCGCGATCGCCGCCACAATCGCCCGCTGCACCGGCGAAAATCCAAAGATCTCCGAGTGCGCAATAATGTATTGCGTGTGCCGATTATGCCCTTGGTGGTTCATATATTTGCCCACCTCCTGCATCATCGCCGCCGCCTGCAGCCACAGCCTGTACTCCGGCGGCAGCTGATGCACCGCCTGCAACTGATCGAACAACTGCACGCTGTGCTCCCGCTCCGGCTCAACCTTGCGTGGATCGACGCCGTATCTGCGACATACCTCCAGCACACCCTCCCAGCGCTCGGCCTCCATCGTCCGGTGCGCGCTCGTGCGCACATCCGCATCCGCCAGCATCTGCGCCAGCACGCCATCGCGCAGCCCCAGCCGCGAGTAACGAAACCCCTTCAAATGCATCCGCTCCAGCAATGACGCAAACACCTGCGCTCCGCCCGAGATAATCTCCGACCGTCGTGGCCCGATCCCCGCAACCGCCGCCCGCTGCTCATTGTTCAGCTTCAGCAGCCGATCCGCCAGCTTGCGCACCGCGCCGGTCTCTGCCGCCAGGATCTTGATGCGCTTCACCGCCGTCTTTCTGGCCGCGCTTTTTCCAATCACCGCCCTGGCGTTCCTCCTCTTCTCCAGCCCCATCTCCAGCGAGTTGCTCGCCTCCGCCACCGCTGCCGCTGTTCCCGACGTCGCAATCACCAGACCAACCTTCGGCTGCCCCAGCTTCCGCTGCGCTCGTCCCAACTCGCGGTCGATAAACTTCCGCAACCGGGCAATATCCTCCTTGCCCGGCGGATCGACCCGCAGAAACTCACTCTGCAAACGCACCGCGCCCAGCGGCAGACTCACCATCTGCTGGATGCGCCCGTGATCTGACACCGTAACCTCACAACTCCCGCCACCCAGGTCAATCAGCAGACATCGCCCCTGCGCTCCCGGCTCGTGCGTCGCTACGCCCAGGTGAATCAGCCGGCCCTCTTCCAGCCCCGAGATCACCTCAACCGTCCATCCCGTCGCCGACTTCACCCAAGCGCGAAACGCCTCCGAGTTCCTCGCCTCGCGTACCGCGCTCGTCGCCACCACGCGCACCTTGTCCACCACCTGCGCCTGCACTTCCTTCTGAAAGCGCTTCAGTGCCTTGATGGTGTTCGCCATCGCCTCCGGCGAGATCACGCCCGTCTCAAAGACGCTCTCGCCCAGCCGTGTTACCTCGCGGTCTTCAACCAGCGTCTTCAGCCGATGCTGCTGCACCGACGCGATCGCCAGTCTGCACGAATTCGATCCGATATCAATGGCTGCGAAAGTTGGCATGAGGCTCCTGAACGTCGTTCGTTACAAACATCTTTCAGTAGCACGATACATGTTCGCAACCCGCACCTGTGAATATGGAAGGAACCCGGATTCGTTATGCTTGAATCCAGGTGCTGGTTTACCACCTGTCTTTGTCTCTGAAGAGTTTGCTATTGCCTTTCTTTCTGTCATTCCCACGGTCGGGACCCCCGTCAGGCATTCTTTGCCTCCCGCGCGGTGGGGAGGGAATCTGCTGTAGCTTTTACTGCATACTGCAACCCTCCTATCCGACCCGAATCAGGAACCATGGGAACCATTGCTAACGACACCTCGCCACCACAAACATCTCCACTCGCAGGACACCCCTCGTCCCGCGCACGGTCCCGCGCACGCTGGCCACTCTCCCATCTCCTCATCATCCTTGGCTTCTGGCTCGTTATCTTCGTCGCTGCACTCTCCACCCCGCCCCTGCTCGACGACGCCGACTCCACCCATGCCCAGGCCGCCCAGGCCATGCTCACCACCGGCGACTGGGTCACCCTGCACGTCGACGGAATCCGCTACCTCGAAAAGCCCCCGCTTCCTTACTGGATCGACGCCCTCAGCCTGAAGCTCTTCGCACCCCACAGCGCACCCTACGGACGCGCAGCCGCCTTCGCCATCCATCTTCCGCTCGCCCTCACCATCCTCGGCCTCGCTCTTCTCGGCTATGCCTGGTCGCGCCGCGCCTTCAGCCCCCCGCACTTTGGAAACAACGCAGCTCTCTACACCGCCATCTTCACCCTCACGTCCGCCGGAGTCTTCCTCTTCACCCGCGTCTTCATCCCCGACGCGCTACTCTCCCTCCTGCTCGCCTTCGCCCTCTATGCGATGCTCCGCGCCCTCGAACCCACCCCCAATTCCACCACCAATTCGGGTGCCGGGGACCCGCAACAGTCCGCCGTCCTGAGCGGAGACTCGCGGCCTTATCGCGGGTCGAAATCGAAGGACCCCGACGCTCCCAGGCTCACCACAACCGCTCGAACCTTTCAGCCGAATACGCTATCGCCCTCCCGCCTATACGCCTACGCTCTCTGGCTCGCCCTTGCCTTCGCCGTCCTCACCAAGGGCCTCATCTCTCTGGTCTTCTTCTTCGGCACCGCTCTCGTCTTCCTATTCTGGACAAACCAGCTCCGCCACTGGCGACGCCTCCGCCCCATCACCGGCTCGCTGCTCTTCCTCGCCGTCGCCGCGCCGTGGCACATCCTCGCCGGGCTGCGCAACACCGGCGGAGCCAACGGCCACGGCTTCTTCTGGTTCTACTTCATCAACGAGCACGTCCTCCGCTTCCTCGGCCGCCGCATCCCGCGCGACTACAACAAGCTCCCCACCGCGCTCTACTGGTCGCTGCACCTCGTCTGGCTCTTCCCCTGGAGCCTCTTCGCCCCCGCAGCCCTCATCTACGCTTGGCGAAACCGCAAACCTCACCACAGCAATCCAGAGCCTCAACGCCAAGATCACCTATCCAGTAGCGACGATCAGAAACCCCATGACGATTACCAGAAATCCCACGGCGACGATCCGCAATCCCACGGCGACGAACGGGTACCCCAAGGCTTTAGCCTTGGGTCTCATATGCCCGCCGAGAAAAGCGGCTTTAGCCGCTGGCGTATGCCTTCCCTTCAAAGCGGCGGTCATCTCGTCCGCGAAGAACCCGCCTCCTTCACCTCTCAGACGATCCTCGTGCTGCTGATCTTCTCCGCCCTCGTGCTCCTCTTCTTCTCCATCTCCACCAACCAGGAGTACTACACCTTCCCCGTCTATCTTCCCCTCCTGATGCTCCTCGCCGCCGCGCTCGCCGCCATCGAGCGCAACCCTCCCGACCCCACCCTCCGCCGCGCCCTCACCGTCAGCTTCGCCGCCCTCACCACCATCGGCCTCGCCGTGGCCATCGCGCTCGCCTACGGCCTCTGGAGCGCGCGCCACCTCCCCTTTATCCCCGATATCGGCGACCTCCTCGCCCATCGCGGCGTCGGAGACTACACCCTCTCTATGTCGCACTTCTTCGACCTGACCGGCCCATCCTTCGCCGCCCTGCGACTCCCTGCAACCCTCGCCGCCGTCGCCTTCCTCCTCGGCCCATCCATCGCATGGTTCCTCCACACGCGCCGCCGATCCCTTCCCGCCATGCTCACCATCGCACTCACCAGCACTGTCTTCCTCGCCGCCGCACACATCGCGCTGGTCCGTTTCGGCCCCATGCTCTCCTCCGCCAACT
Organism: Granulicella sp.; assembly: GCA_003138795.1. Lineage (GTDB taxonomy): Bacteria > Acidobacteriota > Terriglobia > Terriglobales > Acidobacteriaceae > Granulicella. Next base: position 4,570 of record PLHC01000063.1, read on the forward strand.
TCGCCGACACCATCCAGACCCTCGAGCGCACCGGTCGCATCTCCCCCAACAACCAAGTCCTGCTCTTCGGCGATCAGGCCTACGGCTCTTCGATCCCCTTCTATCTCCATCGCCGCCAGGGAAAACCAGTCTTCCTCGTCGATGGCCGCTCTACCTCCATGCTCTTCGGCAGCACCTTCCCCGACGCCCCAGCCATCTTCCTCACTCCCGTCGAGCTCCTCGCACAATGGGGCAGCGGCCCGCGCAAACTCCTCTTCGTCCCGCTCGAGAAGCGCGACGCCGTCGATCACCTCCTCGGCCAGCGCCAGATCATCCTCCAGCAGACCTCCGGCAAAGCCCTCATCACCGACCGCCCACTCGACTCCCATTGAAACTCGCACCCTTGACACCCCTATCCATGCATAAGGACGATAAAATCCACCCACCTCTCATGAATTCAGCGTCCTCCACCTCGATTACCACCACTGCGCCCGCTCGTCGCTGGCGCCCCGCCTCCGTTGCAATCCTCTTCATCGCCTGGGCCATCCTCCAGATCGGCGGCCTCTTCACCCCCGGCCTGCTCGACGACGTCGACTCCGTCTACATCCAGATCGCACGTGAGATGCTGCAGCGCCACGACTTCGTCACCCCCACCATCGACGGAATCCGCTTCTTCGACAAGCCGCCTCTCATGTACTGGATGGCCGCCGGCTCCATGCACCTCTTCGGCGTCCACGACTGGGCCGCCCGTCTCCCCCTCGCCCTCGGAGTCCTCGCCCTTCTCTTTGCCGTCTACGCCCTCGGCAACCGCCTCTTCGCCGCCGTCTCCCCCACAACCCACCCCGACCGCGGCGGCCTCTATGCCGCCCTGGCCATGGCCACCTGCCTTGGCCCCTATCTCTACACGCGCTTCTACATCCCGGACATCCTTATCGCGCTCTGGATGACGCTCTCCGTCCATCTCTTCCTCATCGCCCTTGACCGCATCCATTCCGCCAATTCGCCAAATGCTGTCATCCTGAGCGGAGCGCGTAGCGCGCAGTCGAAGGACCCCGACGATCTCCGTACCACCTCAACCGCCCGTCCCTTTCTCACAACGAACTCCGCCCTCCTCCCCTGCCTCGGCTTCGCCGCCGTCACCGCCCTCAATCTCCTCACCAAGGGCCTCATCGGAATCGTCTTCCCCCTGGGCTTCGTCCTTCTCTACCTGGCCTTCACCCGCAGCCTCAAGCTCCTCCCCAGGCTCCACCTCATCCCCTCCACCCTCGTCTTCCTGGCGATCGCCGCCCCCTGGCACATCCTCGCCGCGCTGCGTAATCCCGCCATCGCAATGCCTTCCGGCGTCGGTCTCCCCGCCCGCGCCGGATGGGCCTGGTTCTATCTCTACAACGAGCACGTCGCCCGCTTCCTCGGCCGCCGCATCCCCCACGACTACGGCCAGGTCCCCATCCCCCTCTTCTGGCTGCTCCTGCTCCTCTGGCTGCTCCCCTGGGTCGCCTTCCTCCCCTCAGCGCTCATCGACGCCGTCCGCCAGCTCCGCTCCCCCCACAATGACGCCGCCCTCCGCTTCGACTCCGACATCGACTTCTCCTTCTCCCAGTCCCCCACCCCATCCTCGCAAAGCCAACCCTCGCCGTCCGCGCAGGACCTCTCGCCGTCCGCGCAGGACCGCGAAGCCGCCCTCGCCTGTCTCCTCTGGGCCGGAATCATCCTCGGCTTCTTCACCCTCTCCTCGCGTCAGGAGTACTACCACCTCCCCGCTCTACCCGCCCTCGCCCTCCTCGTCGGAGGCCTCCTCGCCGCAGCGGATTCAGAGGTCTCCGAAACCGGCCGCAGCGCCAGCCACTCCCCCTACTCCGCGCTTCCGCTCCGCCTGCACCTCCCCAACCAGGACGCCGCAAAGCAAGCCCTGCGCGGCTCGCTCTTCTTCCTCGTCCCGCTCGGCTCGCTGCTCTTCCTCGTCTGCGGATACTTCGCCCTCACCGCTCCCACGCCCCACCCCGGCGTCACGCTCAACGACGTGCTCAGCTCCAACCCCGCGCTCTACAACCTCTCGCTCGGCCACGTCTTCGACCTCACCGGACAGGCCATGGGCTTCTTCCGCGGCCCACTCCTCACCGTTGCTCTCTGCATGTTGGCGCTCGGCCCCATCGCGTACATCATCCGCCGCCGCCGCACCTTCCTCGCAAACCTCGTCGTCGCCGCCGCCATGACCGGAGTCCTGCTCGCCGCGCACGAAGGCCTCGTCCGCTTCTATCCCATCCTCGGATCGAAAGATCTCGCTCTCGCCATCGACGCGCAGCGCCGCCCCGGCGACCTCCTCCTCATCGACGGCGAACTCACCGCCGGCTCCACGCTGCTCTTCTACACCGGCCAGGGCGCCGCGCCGATCCTGCTCGTCAACGGCCGCATCAACGGCCCCTGGTTCGGCAGCTTCTGGCCCGACGCCCCACCCATCTTCCCCGACGACGCCCAGCTCCACCAGCTCTGGGCCGGCCCCCACCGCGTCTTCCTGCTCACCTATCACCCCGAGAGCCGCACCCCCGATCTAACCCCCTTCGGCACCGTCCACACCTTCGCCACCTCCGGCGGCAAGACCATCCTCACCAACCGCTGATTGCCTTTGCGGAGGGAGCAGTGGCCTTTAGGCCACTGAATACAGACTTCCGCGAGAAGGGCTTCAGCCCCGGGCCTTTCTTCTTCTTAATCCCCAATCCCTGCCCTACTCCGGCGACTCGACCCGGCCGCCGTCCTTGAGCTTGTACACCTTCCCGCGATAATAAAAATTCTCCCCACCATAACTCCCCACCCACAGCGCAAACCCCAGCACATCCCGCAGCGGATAGATCAGCGCGTTTCGCACCCGATCCGGATCGCCCAGCACGGTCAGAATCGCGCCCGCCTGCAGCCACCGGTTCACCACCATCGCCGCCAGCCACAACAGACCCAGTCCCGCGTGGCCGCTCAGCAATCCCCACAACAAGCCCAGCAGCCCAAAGGGCATCGCAAACGTCAGCCCACTGCCCAGATGTCCCCACGGCCTTGACCTGCGCGTGCTCTGCATCCATCGCAGTTGATTCCGAAAGCTCAGCCAGAACGGCGAGTCCTGCACCATCAGCCGAATAATGTACGTCGCCATCCGGACGCCCGTACCCTGCGCCGCCAGCCGGTTCCCAAGCACGAAATCATCCGCATAAAACTGTCCCAGCTCATCGAACCCGCCAGCATCCTGAAAGCTCTTGCGCCGCACGGCCATCGTCGCTCCCAGCGCAAACTTCGTACCCTCGATCATGTCCGCCACCAGCACGCCCGAGCTCATCTCCACGCTCTTGCCCACCGCATCCAGCTGCGACGCAAACCCCGCACCCTCATGCGCCGTTCCCAGATACACGCAGCTCGCCAGCCCCACCTGCGGGTCCTTCAGCGTCTGCACCATGCGCAGCAGGTAGTCCTTCTCCACGCGCACATCCGCATCGCTGGTCACGTACAAATCGTTCTTCGCCACCGAGTCCAGCTTCGCCAGCGAGTACACCTTCGCATTGTGGAACTTCGGCGTCGGCTCCCCACACGTCACATACCTGGCCACAACCTGCGGATAGCGCTGCCCCACCGCCCTCGCCAGCCGCAACCCCTCATCCGTATCGAACCGCGCACAAAATAGCAGCTCAAACTCGCCTGGATACTCCTGCTTGAAGAACGACTCGATATTCTGCTCCAGGCCCGATTCAGTTCCGTGCAACGGCTTCAGCATGCTTACGCTGGGCAGAAAATCCGCGGGCGCGCTCTGCTCACGCCGCTTCCGCAGCCCAAACCGCGCCGCCGCCGCCAGCACCATGCCGCAGTAGATCGAAGAGGTGATCGACCCAACCGCCGCCACCCAGAAAAGAATATGCAGCAAAACCTTCATCGCACCAGACCAGACCAGAATTGTGCCGGCTACCCACCGCAGCCCGCACCTTTACAAGTCTACGCGACAGCCCTTCCCTACCCTCTACTCCCTACCCTCTACTCGCTGGCTTCTTCCGAAACGGAACCAGCCCCGGCTGCGTAGGCTGCTCCTGAATCCGCGTCAGCATCTCGGTCCGTACATAATTCACAAACCCCTGCATCTGCCGGTTCATCTCCTCCATGCGCTCGCGCATCTGCAGCACGATCGCAATCCCGGCCATATTCACGCCCATATCGCGCGCCAGGCTCAGAATGAACTCCAGCCGCTCCAGGTCTTCATCCGTGTACAGCCGCGTGTTTCCCTCCGACCGCGACGGCCGCAGCAATCCCTCGCGCTCATACAGTCGCAGCGTCTGCGGATGAATCTCGTACATCTCCGCAACCGCCGAGATCATATATGCGCCCTTGGATTTTCGCTTGGTAGCCATTCGTTTCGTAGCCATCCCCCCAGAAGAATACCGCCTTTCACCGCCGCGAAGCATCATAATCCTCTATGAGCCGCATCCACCCCATCACCCTCGTCGCCGCTGCCGCCGCCGGAGCAGCCACCGTCGCCACGCTCGGCGCCGCAGCCCTCACCCTCGGGGCCGCCGTCGCGACCGTCGCCACCCTCCGCGCCCTGCGCTCCACGAAGCTCGCTCCCGGCGCTGTCGTCGTTGTTACCGGAGGCTCGCGCGGCCTCGGCCTCGCCATCGCCTCGCGCTTCGCTCGAACGCCCGTCCGCCTCGTCCTCGCTGCGCGCGACTTCGCCCAACTTCAGCAAGCTCAGGCCACACTCCTCGCCAGACACTCCCAGCTGCGCCCTGAAGACTTCTACCTCGTCGCGGCCGACCTCGCCAAACCCGAAGAGTGCCAGCGCCTCATCTCCGAAACCATCGCCCACTTCGGCCGCATCGACGTCCTGGTCAACAACGCCGCGGTGATCGAAGTCGGCCCCCTCGAGTCCCAAACTCTGGAAATCTTCGAGCGCACCATGCAGGTCAACTTCTTCGCCGCGCTCTACACCACCTGGGCCGCGCTCCCGCACCTGCGCACGCAAGCACCCCTACCCGGAGCCAGGCCCGGCTCCCGGCGCGCCGCCATCGTCAACATCGCCTCCATCGGCGGCAAGATCGCCCTCCCCCACATGCTTCCCTACACCGCCGCAAAGTTCGCTCTGGTCGGCTTCTCCGAAGGCCTGCACGCCGAGCTCCGCAGCAAAGGAATCCGCGTCACCACCGTCTGCCCCGGCCTCATGCGCACCGGCGGCGAAGACCACGCCCAATTCGTCGGCAATATCGATGCCGAGCGCCGCTGGTTCAACTTCGCCGCCAGGACCCCAGGCATCACCGTCAGCGCAAAGTACGCCGCCAACCGCATCTTCCGCGCCGTCGAATCCGGCCGCGCCGAGATCACCATCTCCCCGCAAGCCTGGGTCGCCGCCCGCTTCGGCGGTCTCTGCCCCGAAACCCTCCAACTCGCCAACGCCCTCACCAACCAGCACATTCTGCCGAAGGCCCCAACCAGCGCCTGAATCCCCAGATCCCCGGCACCTAAACCTCCGCCAGCATCTCCGCCCGCGGGTCCTCCGGGTTCAGCTTCGCCANNGAATCTTCAACTGCGCGCGCCCCGACTCCGTACCGACACCATCCACCGTCGGCACCTCGATCTTCGCGCCCAGGGCCGCCTCCATCACCGTCACCGGCACGGTGATATGAATATCATCGCCCACGCGATGAAACAGCTTATGCCCGCCGACCTTGATGATCAAATACAGATCGCCCGCCGGAGCTCCCTCGGTCCCTGCATTGCCCTTGCCTGCCAGCCGAATCCTTTGCCCATCGCGTGTCCCTGCCTTGATATTGAACTGCAGCGGCTCGCGTCTCGCCACCACGCCCGCGCCCTCGCAGGTATGGCAAGCGTTCTGCACCTTACCCGATCCGCCGCAGCGCGGGCACTGGATATTGAACTTCATCCGCCCG
>PLHC01000063.1:10487-10752 GCA_003138795.1 Granulicella sp.
GTCCAGAAATCAATCTCCACCTGGTACTCGAGATCGGTCCCTGGCTGCGGCCCACGCGCCTGCCGCCCGCCATGGAACATCCCCGAAAACACATCCTTAAAGCTCCCGCCAAATCCCTCGCTCGCACCGCGCGAGGCCGCCTTGCCTCCGCCCTGAAACCCGGAGAAGTCGAATCCCTCAAAATCGAACGGAACGCCCTGCCCGCGCCCACCGCGTCCCGCGGCGCCAGCGCCGGCCCCACCAAACCCAGCGCCACCGGGCGCGC
>PLHC01000156.1 GCA_003138795.1 Granulicella sp.
TGCAACCCCGGACTTAGAAGGTCCGTGCTCTATCCAATTGAGCTACTCGCCCGTGAGGGAGTTGCGCTACCCCAGGTGACGGACGCGCAGGGGATAGGCATCCGTTGAGTCGATTGTAGCGGAGCCGCGGCCCAGTTCGAGCTCTTTGCTGCGAAGGAGTGTGACGATGTCATCCATCGCTAACTCCCAGCGACGGCGGGCGGTCTCGGGATCGGGGCCGACGGCGCTGAGGTAGAGAGTGACAGCGAAGCCTTCGAGCGGGCCAGTGAGATCGAGGATCGCGGGGCGCAGGACGCATTCGAGCGCGGCTTCAGGATGCTGCAGGCGCTGGGCGCGACGTACGATGCGGTCCAGACGGTCCTGCTGCTGGTGGGCCGAGGCGAAGACGGAGCGTTCGCGCCAGAGCAGGTCGATGTAGCTGGCGAAGCCGTAGAGCGCGTCCTCGTCGGAGAGCATGAGCTCGAGACGAAGGGCTTCGAGGGCTTCGGCGTGGTCGGACACGGAGAGCGACCAGGTGTCGCACTTGGCGGTGAGAAAGGGGGAGCGTGTGGCGTTGAGCGAGCGCAGGGCCCGGGCGAGGGTCGGGTTGTGCTCGGCCTCGGGGATCTCGGCGATGTCGTAGGGGTTGGCGCGGAGATCGAGGAAGCGCGCTCCGGTTTCAGCGTCGGACCAGGGGACGATCAGCGTCGGTGCATCGTGGGAACACTCGGCGGTCCATTCAGAGAGCATCAACGATTAGGATACGTCAGGCGTGAGCGAGGACGAAGCGCAGAGTGGTTTGCTCGGCCCAATAGCCGTCGTCATCGTTGCCGCGGGCGCTGCCGGAGGCGCGATTGGGTGAGGCGAGAAAGGCGCAGTGGCCGCCGTGTTCGGTTTCGAGCAACGTGATGTGCGGATTGGCGGCGATCTTCGCGCGGGTTTCTTCGGTGAAGCGGATGAAGGGATCGTCGGAGGCGTGGATGATGAGCGTGGGGACGGCAATGCGGTCGAGGACGCGCGCGGCGGCGGCGCGGAAGTAGTAGTCGTCGGCGGAGCGGAAGCCGGAGTAGAGCGCAGTGATGCGGTCATCGAACTCGCGTAGAGAGGAGATCTGTGCGGCGCGCGAGGGATCGAAGGCGCGGGGAAAGAGTAGGGCCTTGTGGCGGAAGCGCTTGAGCAGAGCGCGTACGAACTTGCGCTCGTAGAGGCGGTTGTGGGGCTCGTGGAGCGCGTCAGCGGAGGCGGCGAGATCGACAGCAGGGGAGACAGCGACTACGGAGCGCAGTTGTGGAGGAGCGGAGGCGCCGAGGTCGCCGGCGAGCTTGAGGACGAGATTGCCGCCCATGGAGTAGCCGATGAGCGCGACCGATTGCAGGCCTTGCGTGTCGATAAAGAAGCGGAGGACGCGGTCGACGTCGGTGGAGAGGCCGGAGTGGTAGAGCGTCGGTGAGCGGCTCGCCATGTCACCGTAGTTGCGCCCGCCGCAGTTGCGCATGTTCATGCGAATGACGTTGCAGCCGGCGCGCCAGAGCTTGTTGGCGTTGCCGATGACGTATTGCGAGCGTGATGAGCCTTCGAGGCCGTGGAGGATGATGGCAGTGGGGCGGGTGGGGCGTTCGAGAAGTGGCTGCCAGTGGCACTCGCAGAGAACCTGGCTGGATATCTGCGAGCCGCGCGCGGGGGAGACCTCGACGAGCTGGGCGACGGGCGCGGGCAGAGCGCTTGGGCGGGGAAGGAAGTTGCCAAAGATGGTCTGGAGATGGCCGTTCACGAGCCATGGGCGCGGATGGAAGGGAGGGTAGCCTTCAGGCCATGCGATTTGTGCGGGGGGCAGAGCGATTGCGAGGGAGCCGGAGGTCATTCGCGGGCTCCGGCTTGGAACGAGGCAGCGGCGATGGCGATGGCTTTAGATGCGCGCTGCAAGTAGGACTCGCTGTGCAATCTGAGGATGTCGCGCGCGCGGTGGTGCGCGGCGCATTGGGGTGAGCGATTGCTGGAAGGATTGGGGCGGCTAGTGGGGGTCGAACCCACGACATCCGCTGCCACAGAGCGGCGTTCTGCCACTGAACTATAGCCGCCGTATCGAAGTTGATTGTAGCATCCTACGGATGAAGAAGCGAAGAGGGGGCATGGATGATGACAGTGAAGGCGACACAGCCGGAGATTTTGCCGCCAGATGCGGGACGGAGCACTCCGCACGATGGGGTTCGCCCACGCATGGGCGGAGGCGGGGGGGCGTTTAGCGATGAGAATCTGGATCTGCTGTCGCGGGTGCTGGATATATGGTTTCGTATTCCGGGAACGAATATTCGCTTCGGGTTGGATGGAATTGTCGGGTTCATCCCGGGGATAGGCGATGTTCTTGGCGGGCTGGCAAGCTGCATCATCGTGCTGGCGGCGTACTTTCGTGGCGTGGCAATGATCACGATCGCGCGCATGGTTGCGAATTTGGCGATCGAGGTTGTGGTGGGTTTGGTGCCAGTCCTGGGGGATCTGTTCGATATCGGCTGGCGAGCAAACCGGAGGAATTATCATCTGCTGGAGCGTAGCCTCGCGGTGTCGCGCCGGGATACGTGGCGCGACTGGCTGTTTATGGGGCTGCTGGGATTTGGATTGTTAGCCCTTGCGATGCTGCCGTTCCTACTGCTGTTGTGGATAGGCGGATCGTTATTGCACTCTTTGCATGCGCCAGGCTGGCATTGAGTTGGTATCATAAGTATGTCGGGGCGTAGCGCAGCCT
>PLHC01000006.1 GCA_003138795.1 Granulicella sp.
GCGCGCCACGGCTACCGCAACGCCCAGATCTCTGTCATCGCGCCGACCGGCACGATCAGCTTCATGCTCGACTGCGACACCACCGGTGTCGAGCCGGACATCGCCCTCGTCAAGTACAAGAAGCTGGTCGGCGGCGGCATGATCAAGATCGTCAACAACACCGTCCCCGGAGCTCTCTTCAAGCTCGGCTACAAGGAAGCCGAAGTCGAAGCCATCGTCAACTACATCGACGCCACCGGAACCATCGAGGGCGCGCCCGGCGTCAAGCCCGAGCACCTTGCTGTCTTCGACTGCTCCTTCAAGCCCGCCAAGGGCACCCGCTCCATCGCCTGGACCGGCCACGTCAAGATGATGGCCGCCACCCAGCCCTTCCTCTCCGGCGCCATCTCCAAGACCGTCAATCTTCCCAACGACTGCTCCGTCGACGACATCGCCCAGGCCTACATGGAATCCTGGCGTCTCGGTCTCAAGGCCGTTGCCATCTACCGTGACGGCTCCAAGGGAACCCAGCCCCTCAACGTCACCGCGCAGACCGACGCCGACAAGAAGGGAACCAGCGTCGACGCCACCGCCGAGAAGCTGGCCGCGGCCATCGAAGCCAGGCAGCTCCTCGCCGACCAGCTCAGCGTCCTGCAGCAGGAGCTCGCCGCCGCCCAATCCCAGGTAGCCGCGCTCATCCAGGCCACCTCCCAGAACGCCGACGCGCTCGACTCCCAGGCCCCACCCCGCGCCGTCCGCAACCGTCTCCCCGCCGAGCGCGCCAGCATCACCCACAAGTTCGGCATCGGCGGCCACGAAGGCTACATCACCGTCGGCCTCTACCCCAACGGCCAGCCCGGCGAGATCTTCATCCGCATGGCCAAGGAGGGTTCCACCATCTCCGGCTTGATGGATTCGTTCGCGACTGCCATCTCCATGGCGCTCCAGCACGGCGTCCCGCTCAAGGTCCTGGTAGAGAAGTTCGCCCACACCCGCTTCGAGCCCTCCGGCTGGACCGGCAGCGAAGAGCTCGGCTACGCCAAGTCCATCATGGATTACATCTTCCGCTGGATGCAGCTCCGCTTCCTCAGCGGCCAGCAGCTCGACCTCTTCGCCAGCCTCAAGCAGCCCACCTTCGCCGCCTCTCTCTCCACCGCCAGCCTGAGCGCACAAAGAGATGCTGCCATCCTGAGCGAACAAAGAAATGCTGTCATCCTGAGCGCAGCGCGCAGCGCGCAGTCGAAGGACCCCGAAGGTCTTAGCCCTGCCCAGACCTCCGGAGCCTTTTCAACCTCGGAACCCTCCACCCACGAGCTCCACGGCAAAGCCTTCGATCAGTCAGCGCGCAACGACCGCAGGCCTCCTGCCGAGGGCATTGCTCCGGACCTCAATGCTCGTTCCGGCATCGAGCAGGGCAGCCCTCTCGAGACCACCGAAGACCGCAGCCTGTACCACACGGCCTCGGCCATGCAGTCCATGTACGACATGGGCGACGCCCCCAGCTGCAGCGTCTGCGGCAGCATCATGACCCGCAACGGCTCCTGCTACCGCTGCATGGAATGCGGCTCCACCAGCGGCTGCAGCTAAAATTCAATTCTGTCGGCGGAGTACTGTTGTGGGTTTACGCATAAGGTGAGATGTGGGTTTACGCATAAGGCTAAAGTTGTACCCCATAAGGCTAAAGTCCTTATGGGGCCTGGGGTTGGCCCTGAGGAACTGGATTAGTCCGAGAGTGGAGAGTCACGTTGAGTTGCTAAACGCGAGTAAGAAAGGATAGCTAGATGGGAACATTGACGGCACCTGATTTACTGAACGCAAGTCGCAGCCAACTTACAGACGATGTTCTAGTGCGGCTTTGCAGCATATTGCAGCTCAACTCAACACAGTTTCTTCTAGCCGAGAACCACTATCACGCTATTTGCGACTGGCTCGACCGTGACGAAAGTCCACTCAAGAGGTTCCACCCGGAACTCTACCCCCAAGGGTCTGTAGCATTGGGTACAACGGTCAAGCCGCAGCTAGGAGAAGAGTATGACGTGGACTTGGTCTGCGAATTAGCGGTCGATCCCAATAGCGTGCCTCGACCTGTAGTCCTCCTCGACCTAATCGAAAAGAGGATGCGTGAAAGCGAAATTTACCGAAGCAGGCTTGAGCGAAAGCGCCGCTGCCTCCGGGTCAATTACGAGCACAATTTTCATTTGGACATTCTTCCCGCGTGCCCAGACCCCGGAAGCGGACCGAATTGTCTGGTGGTGCCGGACAGAGACGACGTTTGTTGGCGTGCTAGCAACCCTAAAGGCTTCATCAAATGGTTCAAAACCAAAGGCGCACTTCGGCCACCTTCACGATCGGACGGAAGGGCAATGGCGAAGGATGCGACAGCCCCACTTCCACAACCCGAAACGGCAGAACAGAAGAATACGCTTCAACTTTCAGTCCAGCTGTTCAAGCGATGGAGAGATATACACTACGCAAACAACGGCGAATTGGCACCTGTTTCGATTGTCCTCACGACTCTGATGGGCGATCACTATTATGGCGAACAGTCCGTATCGCTCAATCTTGCTAACTCTGTCCAGTCCATTATTGATTCACTGCCCACAGTCGGCAGACTCGTCGTCGTAAATCCGTCTCATGTGCAGGAAGACATCAGCGAACGATGGGAAGATCCGAAAGCCTATGCGGCGTTCGTCGTTGGCCTGCACGAATTCCGTCGGCAAATGAGTGAATTGTCGAAAGCCCAGGACATGGGACAACAATCTGTCTTGCTGCAACGGATGTTCGGAGAGAAGTTCATCAAGAAGGCCTTTGAGGAGCAGGGGGAGACCCTACAGAAATACCGGGACGCTCAAAAAATGGGCACCGAGAAAAGGAACGGCATAGTGGCATTGTCCTCGGCCGCAACCGTGCCAATTCCTAGAAACACCTTTTATGGGGAGAGGTAGACGTAAGTCTAGTACTCCTAATCTTCGGCCTACGAAGGTCAAGAAGTTGACTGCGATCGCGCAGATTCGCGATATGACAGTCAAATATCCTAAGTTCACCGCAACCAGAAGAGGTAACGAAGCCATATGGGAAGGCCGATTCCGACCTTCCGAAGCGTGTGCGACCTACCTTGTGAGGATCAACGCATTATCGGGCCAACGGCCGCTAGTGTGGGTACTGGAACCGGAGCTTCGGATACCGCGCGATAAATGGTTAGAACTCCACCGATTCCGACATGGAGGTCTATGTCTTCACCTCCACGAACAATGGACGCCTGACCAATTTATCGCAGACACGATCATTCAATGGACATCACTCTGGTTGATCAACTACGAGTATTGGCTAGCCTGCGGAACATGGCTAGGCGGCGGCGAACTGACCTTGCCCTCAGAATGC
>PLHC01000070.1 GCA_003138795.1 Granulicella sp.
TGAAACGGCTGAGCCTGCAGCCGCGGATCTCCCTTCATCTCGTCAGTCGACTGCAGCAGCACGTGCGGCGGCATATACACGCCTCCGTTCGCAATCGTCGACACCATCGTCACCAGTTGCACCGGCGTCACAGCGATTTCTTGCCCAATCGAGATAGACAGGATGCTCGTCGCTCCCCACTTGTGTGGGGCCTGCAACAGCCCTTTCGTCTCGCTTGGCAGCTCAATGCCGGAGCGCTCCCCAAAGCCATAGGCCTTGATGTAGGAGTAGAATTTGTCCGGGCCCAGCTTCAGCGCCATCTTCGCCGCGCCCACGTCGCTCGAGTGCTCGAGCGCATACTGCACCGTCACCTTGCCGAAATGATCATCCTTGTCGTCATGCAGCGTGCGGCCGTACATCGTCATCGCGCCGCCCTGGCAATCCACGATGTCCGTCGGCTGCACGCCCGCCGCATCGATCGCCGCCGAGTACGTCACCAGCTTGAACGTCGACCCCGGCTCATACACATCGCTCACCGCCAGATTCGTCAGCGAGTCCGCATCCAGATGCCGTGAGTCGTTGGGATTGAACCGCGGGCTCACAGCCAGCGCCAGGATCTGCCCGGTGCGCGGATCCTGCACCACCACCGTTCCATGCGATGCCTTCACCTTGGCCATCTGCGCATCCAGTGCGCGCTCCGCCATGTACTGAATATTCGAGTCGATCGTGAGTACCAGGTTCTCACCCGGCATCGGATCGCTCTCATCCGACCCCAGCACATGCCGCTTCGCATCGATCGCCGTCAGCTCGTGCCCCGGCTCTCCATGCAGCTCATCGTCGAACTTGCGTTCCAGGCCGCCGAGTCCATCGTCATCCGTGCCCACATATCCCAGCACATGCGCCGCCAGATCGCCATTCGGATAGAAACGCTTGAACTCCTTCTGGAAATAAATCCCCTTCAGATTCAACTCGCGAATGCGGTTGGCGATCTCCGGATCGACCTTCCTCGCCACCCACGCAAAATGCCGCGATGCATTGAACCGCGCATCGATCTGCTGCTCCGTCGTGAAGTGGTCCTGCGGATCGACATGCACGATCTTCGCCAGCAGCGCCGCATCGTCCGCACGGTTCTCCCCCACCTCGCTTGGCACCGCATACACGCTGTCCACCAGCACCGTCATCGCCAACTCGCGCAGATTGCGGTCGTACAACACGCCCCGGTGTGGCGCTACCTCGAACGTCCGCTGTTGCTGCTGCTTCGCGCGATCGACGAACTCACTATGCCGCACCACCTGCAGCCAGCTCAGACGAACAGCGATGGCCGCCGACCAAACGCAAAAAAACATCGCTACGTAGACAAACCGCACCCGGCGAATGGGTGCGGTCAGCTTCTGCCGTGACGACTGTTTCATCCTGGAATTCCTGTTCTCTGGCAATGCTCTCCGCGACTCACGAAGGGCTTTGCGATCAGCTAATTCCCGGCCAGAACGGGCATGTGCGCCTGTGCCATCACCGCTGTTGTTCCGTCCATGCCATCCGGCCTCACGACCTGTCCAGGCAGCGGCTCATCCAGCCCCAACTGCTTCGCAATATGGTCGATACGCCCTGGATCGCTCAACTGCGCCTCGTTCAGCTGCAGCTGCCGGTTCTCCTCGCGCAACTGCTCCACCTGCGTCTTCTGCGCTTCCACCCGGTAGCCCACCTCGATCGCCGAAAAGTGCTGCCACACATACACCATCGTCAGCGCAAAGAACAGCGTCATCGCAATCGTAAAGCTGCGCATCTCCCGCCGCCGTTCCGGATCATCGGCCTTCACGATACGGCTGTTGTCGATGTGCTTGGAGAAGAACATCTCCGGTGTCGGTCCGCGCCGCCGCGCGCGCTGCTGCTCGAACAGCTCGCGGTTGCGCTGGGCCACGCCCAGCCCTCGGCGCTGGTTTGGCCGTGCCTGCATCTCCGCCATCTCTCGTCCTGCCATTGCCATCGTTGCCATCGCGCTACCTCCGCCTGAACTCTTCCAACTCTGCAAGCCTCGTCCGCCCAACTCGTCTTTGCGAGTGCAACCCGGGCCGGGGTTGCTGATGGGGGAAGGGACTTTTTCGTACGTTGGTTGTCTTTCGCCTGAAAGCGCGGCAGGACAACCCCGGCCCGATCTCTAAACTTTTTCCGCGGCCCTCAGCTTGGCGCTTCTCGACCTTGGATTTCTCAGCGCCTCTTGCTCTTTTGCCACGACCGGCTTCTTCGTCAAAATCTTCAGGACACCGGCTTTCGCACTTGCGCGAAAGCTGTCCTTCACCAGCCGGTCCTCCAGCGAGTGGAAGCTGATCAGCACCACCCTGCCTCCCGGCTTCAGCAGAGATCCCGCGCTCTTCAGCAGCGATTGAATCTCTCCCAGCTCATCATTCACTCGAATCCGAAGCGCTTGAAAGGTGCGGGTCGCCGGATGAATCTTGTCGCCTTTCATGGATGGGGCGACGGCCGATATCACTCGAGCGAGTTCCGCTGTCGTTGATATCGGCCGCGCCCTAACCACGGCTCTGGCGATTCTCCGCGACCTCCTTTCCTCTCCGAATTCGTAAATCAAGTTCGCGAGATCTTCTTCGTCCGCCTGATTTACCACTTGTTCGGCCGTCAGCTCGCTGCGCGGATCCATCCGCATGTCCAGTGGCCCCTCGGCCCGAAAGCTAAACCCTCTGTGCGCCTCACCCAGCTGCATGCTGCTCACGCCAAAGTCCGCAAGCAATCCATCCAGCTCTCCGGGCCTGATCACTTCAGCGATCTCCGAGAACGGCCGCGCCACATACTCAACCGTGGGCATCCCGCCTTCGGATTCGGCTCCCAGCTCCTCAGCCAAAGCCTCCAGCCGAGCCTTCGCCTTGGCCATCGCCTGCTCATCGCGATCGAAGCAGATCAACCTGCCCTTCGCTCCGAGCTTCCTCGCAATCGCCGAGGAGTGACCCGCAAATCCCAGCGTCGCGTCAACCACCACGCCGCCTGGACGCACATTTAGATATTCCAGACTCTCTTCCAAAAGAACCGGTACATGTTGCGGTTCAGCCATCTCGTCCGCCTCATGCGTCCCACTCGGGGACTCGAAACCTAAATTCCTGCCGCTCCCAACGCGTCCATATCGGCGTCGGTCAACGGATTCTCCGCCAGACGCGCTCTATGCTTCTCGTCGTTCGCAACTGCCAGGTGCGTCTGCAATCCCAGCACTGCTACATCGCCTGCCAGCGCCGCCGCCTCGCGCAGCAACTGCGGAATCAACAACCTTCCCTGCGCGTCCATCTCCACAACCTGGCCGTAGTAGTTCGTCACGTCCAGAAACTTTCTCGCCGCGCTTGAAGGAGCCTTCGCCAGCGCATCCTCAATCCGCTCCCACTCCTTCATCGGGTACAGCTCAGCCCGCTTGCCGTCCATGCTCGTAATAAAGAACTGCGGCCCATACAACTCATCCACACGACGCTTGAAGTCCGCCGGAACCTTCAGCCGGCCCTTCTCATCGATACGTGTTGGGTGATTGCCGCGAAACATTCCAAAACCTCAACGGGGTATCTATCCAAAGACTCGCTTCTGCCCCCCTGTTGTCTTACTATCGGCTCAGAGGGGAAGTTACTTTACCCTTTTGACCACTTTCTTCCACTTCGTTCCACTAAGAATGTCGCGCGATGCACAGGATAGCAAGTAAAATCTCGAGGTTTTGTTCCCTGTTTTCCGCTGGAAATGTGGAAAATCCAGCATATAGGGTTCGATGATTGCATGACCACAACATCTTGTGTTATCTCAACTGAGTCGTCCCCACCTACTCACTTGCCACCCCACAAAGCTTCCTGTAAGCGAAATAAAAGCGAAAGTCCCCTTAACCGATCCTCGGATCTCTCCCATTCGATTCCTGGTCCTTCTTCTTCTTCAAAACCCACAGCAGGTAAAGCAGCACCGCCATGTTGATGACCAGCAGGCCGACCTTATACAGCGAAAACTTCTCCAGCAACTCATAACTCTCCCACGGCAGCCCCATTGCCGTAAGGATCACAGTGAAGTATTCCGCCCAGCTCATCTCCATCACCAGCCCCGTGCCCTCCACCACGCAAACCGCCGCATACAGAATCGAGAGCAGCCCCGCACGTCGCAGTTCGTGGCTATTGATCAGGCCCACCTTATCCATCAGGATGCCTACAAAGCGGCTCTCGGGATCAATCCGCAAGGCATCGATGATGTGCATCAACACACCGCCGACATTCTTATTCACCAGGTGCAGAGCTCCTGCTCCAACCGCGGTGAAGAAGAGTGCCTTACTCAGCTTGAGCACCCCCACCAACTGCAAGCCGCGCTCATGGCCGATCTTCGGCTGCGCACGCCCCATCCTTGATCGGGCGTTCTTCCTTCTAGATATCCCTCGCGACGGGTTCTGAATCTGCATGGTCTCGCTTCCAGTTGACGGTTGCCCCGCTGCTTTGTCAACGCTGCTTTGTCGACGCCGGCGCTTCCCCGCTGCCGCGACTGCTGTATCCACCCTCCAAGCGCTGCATACCCTTCTTTTTTTCTTGGGAGCCGCCGGCTCTGGAACGCGCCTCCCCCTCGAACTCCTCGCAAAACAAATGGCCCGCAATCAACCTCATCGCAGGCCAATGTCCTCAGGTCGCGAAACCGAACTCACTACACCCCAACAGCCCTCTTCAGATGCGGTCGTGCGCTTTCCATCGCAGCCTCTGCCGTCAGCCCATACTTTGCGCGCAGCGACTCCATCTTGCCGTGCTCGATAAACTGGTCCGGCCATCCAACGCGCACGACTGGAATATCGATCTCCTGCACATTCAGGCTCTCCAGCACCGCCGACCCGAAACCGCCGGCGAGCACATGATCTTCCATCGTGACAATCAACTCGCAGTGTCTGCCATACCGCGCAATACACTCCGCATCCACTGGCTTCGCAAAGCGCGCGTTGATCACCGCGACGCTGTGCCCCTCGGCCTCGAGCAGCTTCGCCAGCCGCTCCGCCTCCGCGACCATCGCGCCCAGCGCAAACACGGCAACATCCCGTCCGTCCTGCAGCACTTCGGCCTTGCCGATCTCCAGCGCCACCGGTTGCTGCTTCACCATCGCTCCCGGCCCGGTCCCGCGCGGATACCGAATCGCGCTCGGCCCCGCATGCTGTAGCGCTGTAAACATCATGTCCTGCAGTTCGTCCTCGTCCTTCGGATCCATATGGATCAAATTCGGAACGCCGCGCAGATAGCTGATGTCGAAGAGCCCATGATGCGTCGGCCCATCATCGCTGCTCAGCCCACCACGATCCATGCAGAACACCACCGGCAGATTCTGCAGCGCGACATCGTGCAGCACCTGGTCGAACGCCCGTTGCAGGAACGTCGAATAGATTGCGCAGAACGGCCGATATCCCTTGGTCGCCATGCCCGCGGCAAACAGCACCGCATGCTCCTCCGCAATCCCCACATCGAAGTACCGCTTCGGATGATGTGGCCGGAACAGATCGAGCGCGGTCCCATTCGGCATCGCCGCCGTAATCGCCACGACCTTATCGTTCGAGTCCGCGAGCTTCGTCAAACTCTCCGCAAAGATCTCCGAGTACGTCTTCTGTCCAGCCGGCTTGGTCTCGCCCGTCTCCGGATCATACGGTCCAAGCCCATGAAACTTCTTCTGCTTCTCCAGCGCTGGCTGGAACCCACGCCCCTTCTGCGTCACCGCATGCAGCACGACGGGCCGGTTCTGCCGCTTCAAAAACTTGAACGTCTCAATCAGCATCGGCAGGTTATGCCCATCCACCGGCCCGTAGTAATAGAGCCCAAACTCCTCGAAGATCATGCCGCGGCCAACAATACCCTTGGCCGCCTCCTCCGCCTTCCGCGCAATGTGCAACGCCGCCTTGCCGCCGAACTTCTCCACCAGCCCCGCAGCGCGGTCGTGGATGTTCACATACATCGGGTTGGTCACAATCTTATGGAGATACTCTGCAATCGCTCCGACATTCTTATCGATCGACCACTCGTTGTCGTTCAGCACAATAATCAGCCGCTTGGTCGACGCAATATTATTCAGCGCCTCGTAGCTGATGCCGTTCGTAAACGCCGCATCGCCGGCCAGCGCCACGATGTGCTCATCGCCGCCGCTCATATCGCGAGCCACGGCCATACCCAGCGCCGCGCTCAACGCCGTTCCCGCGTGTCCCGCGCCAAACGAATCGTGCTCGCTCTCGGTCCGCAGCATAAAGCCGTTCAACCCATCCGGCTGCCGAATCGTTTCAAATCGGCTCTCGCGTCCGGTCAGCAGCTTGTGCACATAACTCTGGTGGCTCACATCGAAGACGAAGCTGTCCCGCGGCGTGTCGAACACATAATGCATTGCAATCGTCAACTCGACGACACCGAGGTTCGGACCAATATGACCGCCCGTCTTCGCCACGCCCAAGATTAGCCGCTCGCGAATCTCCTCTGCCAGTTGCACCAGCTCTGGGATACTCAACTTCTTCACATCGGCCGGCGACTTGATCCTGCTTAGATACTCACTCATACTCGGAACCCACAGAGGCAACAACCTCATCTTTATAGGACGCGTACCCCATCTCTCCAGTGTACCAACCTCCCCTGCAACAAGGAGCGGCTGGCAAAGGCGTATGCGTCTGCACGGGCTGTACCCTCGCGACCCATCGCCAGTACCCATCGCCAGTACCTCGCCTCTTCAAATAGCGTGCAACAAGTCAGCGCAATAGCGCCTCCAGCCCCCCGAGCCAGCTCAGCGTCTCCAGCCCACCCAAGCCAGCGCAGCCGCCTCCAGGTACCCGAAGCCTTTTAGGCTTGCTTGAGTCCCATAGGGCAGAACAAGACCTGGGCTCTAGCCCCTGGAGTAGGCTTTCCCGCAGCGATGCAACGCATCCTCGTGCAATCTCATCGCCCGGCTTACCATGTTGCACATGGATCTCCGCGTTCTCAGGATCGCCCTAACCCTCGGCCTCGCATCCTCCGCACTCGTCTCCACGGCGCAAGCCCAGCAGACTGTCCTTCCGCTCTGGCCCCACGCCGCCCCCGAGCCCGCACAGACCACCGAGCCCGAAGTCGACGTCACCAAACCCACCGACGCGCTGATCAGCGGCCATCGCTCCGCGCGCCTCACCAACGTCACCCTGCCGACGCTCAGCGTCTACCCGCCGCGCGACCACAACACCGGCGTCGCCGCTCTCGTCTTCCCCGGCGGAGCCTACGTGCGACTCGCCTGGGACGGCGAAGGCCTCGATCCCTGCAAGTGGCTTAACTCCCTCGGAATGACCTGCCTCCTGGTCAAGTACCGCGTCCCCGAGCAAGGCCACTATCCCGCCAACCCATCCGACATCGAAGACGCGCAACAGGCCATGCGTCTGGCCCGCGCTCATGCCGCCGAGTGGCACATCGACCCCACCCACATCGGCGTCATGGGCTTCTCCGCCGGCGCCAATCTCTCCGTCCTGCTCAGCACGCATCCCGACGACCACCACGTCGAATCCACCCCCGCCGCGCCCGACGTCGACACCCACATCGACGCTCGCCCCGACTTCGCCATCCTCGTCTACCCGGCCTACCTCGCCGTTCCTCCCGAGCAAGCCGATCTCGACCCCGTCTACACGCCCAACCAGTTCACTCCGCCGACCTTCCTCATTCAGGCCGAGAACGACACGCATTACGGCAAGAACGCTCTCGTCTACTACCGCGCCCTCATGGACGCAAACATCCCCGCCGAACTGCACTACTATGCCACCGGCGGCCACGGCTTCGGAATGAACCCCATCGATTCTCCCGAGGAGCACTGGCCTCTGCTCGCCGCCACCTGGCTCCGCTCCATCCACATCCTTCCACCGCTGCCGCACAGCACCGGCTCCAACCCCGCCGCCGCCGCCACACCTTGCCCCATCCCTCAGCCGCCTCCCCCCGGCCGCCCCACCAACCCCTCATCCACCACCAACTCCAGCACATCCACCGACCCGAACTGCTGGTAACCGCTGCCCCTTGCCGTTGCCGTTTACTGTTGTTGGTTGGTTCGAAAGATTACCTCAAACTCTGCGGGCCTATCTCAAGGGTTCTCGGGACCCGGAAAAATAACTTTTCTCCACCCCTACGCGTCGGCGCCTTCGAGCAACACCTCGCTCACCCGCTCCGTGCCAAACTCTCCCTCCCACTTCGCGACCACCACGCTCGCCAGGCAGTTCCCGACGACATTCACCGTCGTCCGCGCCATATCCATCAACGCATCGATGCCCAGGATCACGAAGATCGGCTCATACGGCAGATGGAACGTCGAAGCCGTCGCCAGCAGCACCACCAGCATCGCTCGCGGAACGCCCGCAACGCCCTTGCTCGTCAGCATCAGCGTCACCATCATCACCAACTGCTGCCCAATCGACAGATGAATCCCAGCAGCCTGCGCGACGAAGATGCTCGCGACCGCCAGATATAGCGTCGATCCATCGAGATTGAAGCTGTACCCCGCTGGAATCACGAACGCCACAATACGACGCGGAACGCCCAGCGCCTCCATCCGCTCCATCGCACTCGGCAGCGCCGCCTCGCTGGTCGACGTGGCGAACGCGATCGTCGCCGGCTCCGCCACCGCTGCCAGGAACCGCCCCACCGGAACGCGGAACAGCAACGCCACCGGCAGCAGCACGAATACCCCGAAGACCACCAGCGCGCCATACAGCGTCAGCAGCAGCTTGGTCAGGTTCACCAGCACGCCCAGCCCCATGTGGCCAACCGTGTACGCCATCGCCGCTCCCACCGCGATCGGCGCAAAGTACATCACCACGTTCGTAAACCGGAACATCACCTCGCTCAGGCTCTCGCACAACCGCAGCACCGGCGCGCGTTTGGCCTCACTCACCGTCGCCAGAGCAAGCCCAAACAGCACCGCAAACACCGCGACCTGCAGAATCTGTCCCTCCGCAATACTCTTCGCGAGGTTCTCCGGAAAGATGTGCAGCAGAACGTCGTCCCAATGCGTGGCCACCGGCACAGCACCAATCTGCGCCGTGCCCGCCGCCGCAGTAATGCTCAACCCAACGCCCGCCTTGCTCACATTGATCGCGAGCAGGCCAACACCAAGCGCCAGCGTCGTCACCACCTCGAAGTACACCAGCGCCTTGATGCCCATCCGTCCCACACTCTTCAGGTCGCCATGCCCCGCAATGCCGACAATGAGCGTCGCCAGGATCAACGGCGCGACGATCGTCCTGATCAACCGCAGGAAGATGTCCGAGAACACGCGCAGCTGCACCGCCACATGCGGCGCATCGAAGCCCAGCTCCGCACCTGCAACCATCGCCACGAAGATCCACGGCGTAAGGCTCTTGCGGCGCCACGCAAACGCTGCCAACAGGGCCACGCCAATCCACCGCACTCCCAGCGCAGCCATGTGGGGCCCATGCAGCAATTGCAGTGCGCCCCCAACACACAGCACCACAACGCCCAGCGCCACAACCAGGATCTCTCTCTTCTCCCTCTTCGTCCCACCGTCGCCCATGGGCCGAAGGATATCAGCCGCATCCTCCCGGAAGTACAATCTCGTCATGAGTCGACTCGCAACCGCACTTCTGCTCTGCGCCACAGGCGTCTTCGCCCCCGCGCGCTTACACGCCCAAACCAGCGGCCAAAGCATTCCGCCCACTGCCGCGAATCCGGCGCCGCCGACGCACGTCTTCATCCCCATGGCCGTGCCCAAGCTCTCGCCGGGCGTGCTCCAACTCCTCAAGCTCGAAGGCGAATTCTCCGCTGCCGTCACCACTGGCGGCGGTCGCGCCTTCAGCTCCTGGTTCGCCGACGACGGCGTCACGCTCAACAACGGCAAGCCCGCCGTCCTTGGCCGCACCGCCATCGCCGCCACCGCCAACTGGGACCCCGCGCAGTACCAGCTCAGCTGGTACGCCGAGGGCGCGCAGATGGGCCCGTCCAACGACACCGGCTTCACCTGGGGCCACTACGACGCCACCTCCATCGCCAAAGACGGCAAGTCCACCACCCTCACCGGCCGTTACATCACCTTCTGGAAGAAGGTAAACGGTGAATGGAAAGTCGCGCTCGACGCCAGCGCCAACGAACCTCCACCCAGCGGCGGTCTACCCACACCATGAGCGAAACCCCGAACCCGGCCATCCATCCCCAGACGCGCATGGGTCACGTGCATCTGCGCGTATCCGACCTCGACCGCGCCCTGGCCTTCTATCACGGCGTGCTCGGCTTCGAGGTCACGCAGCACCTCGGCAACGCCGCTGCGTTCCTCTCCGCCGGCGGCTACCACCATCACATCGGCCTCAACACCTGGGAGAGCCTCGGCGGTTCCCCTCCGCCTCCCGGCACGACTGGCCTCTATCATCTCGCGGTGCTCTACCCCACGCGTGCCGCCCTCGGCGACGCGCTGCGCCGCCTCATCGCCGCAAAGATACCGCTCGACGGAGCCGCCGATCACGGCGTCAGCGAAGCTCTCTACCTGCACGATCCCGACAACAACGGCGTCGAGCTCTACTGGGATCGTCCCCAGGAGCAATGGCCCAAGGACGCCAACGGCAATCTTGCCATGTTCACCCGCGCGCTCGATCTGCAAAGCCTGCTAGCCACCAAAGAGGCTTAGCCCGTTGGGGGGTACCCCCCCCCTAATTTTTCTAAAGTATTCAAACGATGAGGGTTATGGGCAAAGTCTTCATTCTATTGGGCTTCGTAACCCACTGATAATGAATGCTTTATCGAAATACCGCCTGTAAAGTATTCCATTCAGAGACTTTACACGCAAAGTATTCCAAAATAAGGACTTAAATCTATTTTCGGTGTCCCACCACCGTCTTCAAATCTCCTACACTTCCTCTTTTAATTGTAGCGTGCGTGTCAAGCTGGCGAACCCCATCAATCGCTCTGGTATCCCTTAAAACCATCAGTTTCCTCAGCACGCGGCGATCCACACAAGTGCCGGGGTTTTGCACTTGCACGCACAGAGGCGCGGCTCCTATGGTTCCTTCAACGGATGAGGGAGCAGAAGTCGCAAGCTGGTTCGCCGGAACTGCCGAAGGACGCAATGACCGATGCGAATCGGGAGGGTTGGCCATCGAAACGACCGGAGATAAGCAGGCGATGAGAGACGGAGATTGAAGCCGCTGGCGCAGCCGAAAGGAAGCAGCCGCCGATGAAAGTCGGAGGATATGCCCTATCGATACAGCCGGAGGAAGCGAGATTCGCTTGATCTGCGAGAGCATCGTGATGAAACGCCAGGGACTCCGGTTCCTGGCGTTTTTGTTTGCGGCGGGAGGGCGCTCCACAAAATTTGCTTCCAGATATGGTCTACATGTGAAACGATATTGTGTCCTAAAAAGCCCGGTTCGGAGGTGCGCAACCATGTTTCCCAACGCAAACAGTTTCTTTGGTCTCTGGAATGTATATTCCGGCATGCTGGCATTGGAGATGATGCTGAACGAAGATGGCAGCTATGGAGAATCCATCTGGGGCGGTGCGCAACGAGTGTGGGGTCGATGGGGGCTTGAGAACCACAGCGGCCAGCCGGTGCTCGGATTGTCGATCACGGGTGCCGCTCCGCCTATCTTCCTCAACCAGTTCGGCCCCGGCCCCGTGGTGGAACGGCATGCCGTAATGAACGTGCAGGCCAACCAGATTCAGCTCTTTGACGCACTCATGGTGCGCCAATATGTCATGCCTGGGAGGGCTATGGTGACGCCAATGCCGATTGCGCCACCTACGCCCGCCTACTCCGCACCCGCGCCCCTACCGGTTCCCGCGCCGCATGCAACGCCCGTGCTCAATCAGTTCAGGAGCGCCAACGCCGAGGTCTCCAGGCAGATTGCCGATATCCAAGCCAATATCCCAGCCAACAATACGGCTATCACCAATAGCATTGCGGATAAAGAGGCGGCTTTCCAGCAGGATCAGCTCGACGGAGCAAAAAAGCTCGCGGATTTGACGCAGAAGGGAATAGATGACTCGACCTCCCGTTTCATACTGGCGATGCACGGAATCTATACCGTCACGGCAAGCTGACACGCTGAGCGTCGAGCCGGAATTCTCTCTACCATCTTTGAATCTAGAAAGGCTCGCCGTCTGTATCGCAAATGTGATCGCCTGTATGAGCGTAGTCCTTCCCACATTTGCCGCCATTGCACGGTGTGCCATCTTTCTTGTGGAGATGAGGCAACGCGCACGTTGACATACAAATATCGTGTTCATACTTCTGCAGCATCTCATCCAGAATGAGCGTGCCCGGTTCCAACAGAGTATC
>PLHC01000068.1 GCA_003138795.1 Granulicella sp.
CCAGGTCAAGCAGGCCCAGTTCTCCGTCGAGACCAAGACCCACGACAACGTCTTCGTGCAGATCCCCGTCAGCGTCCAATATCAGGTCCTCGACGACAAGATCGCCGACGCCTTCTACAAGCTCAGCGCGCCGCAGAAGCAGATCGAGTCCTTCGTCTTCAACAGCATCCTCGGCCACGTCCCCAAGNNTCAACTCCATCCTCGGCCACGTCCCCAAGCTCTCCCTCGACGAGACCTTCGAGCAGCAATCCGGCATCTCCGTCGCCGTCAAAGTCGAGCTCGATCAGATCATGTCCAACTTCGGCTTCAACATCCTCACCGCGCTCGTCACCGACATCATCCCCGACGTCAAGGTCAAGGCCGCGATGAACGACATCAACGCCGCCCAGCGCGCGCAGGTCGCGGCCCAGGCCCGCGGTGAGGCCGAAAAGATCCTCAAGGTCAAGCAAGCCGAGGCCGAAGCCGAATCCAAGGCCCTCCAGGGCAAGGGCATCGCCGCCGAGCGCCAGGCCATCATCGACGGCCTCTCCGCCTCCATCGAGCACTTCCAGCAGGGCGTCCCCGGCGCCACCTCCGAAGACGTCATGGCCCTCGTCCTGCTCACCCAGTACTTCGACACCCTGCGCGACATCGGCACGCGCGGCGGCACCAACACCCTCTTCCTGCCCAACAACCCCGGCGCCTCCAACGACTTCCAGACCCAGATCCTCGCCGGCCTGCGCGGCGGACACCTCCCCGCACCCGGCATCGACGCCGCCCGTCCCATCGAAACCACCCGTCCCTACAACCCGCCAGCCCCGCCCGCCGGAACCCCCAACACCCCCGACCCCTTCACCGGTCAATAACCAACAACGTCCTCTTCGCCGAGAAGGACGGCAGCCGCTCCGCCTCCCAGATCACGGCCTTCAAAGACAGCTGGGAGTGGAACCTCGAAGCCGAGCGCGCCTATCAGGAGGTCGTCGAAGCCGGTGGCCGCGTCGCCGACGCCATGCGCGCCTTCCGCACGCTGCTTGGAAGCAACACGCAGTCGAAGTGCATAGGCCACAAAACTCCTGTCAAGCCCCCCAGCACCACCAAAACCCACAAAACCCCCGTCAACACTGGCGATAAATCTTTCCAAAACCTGGCATAGTTACCCCTCCCCACTCGATAAAATAGAAACAGGGGAAGAAACAGGATGCATCCCAATGCGTCTCAGCCGCACATTTTGCTAGCATTGTGGTATAAAAGTTACAAGGGCATCGGTCAAGCCCAGCGGTCTTATAAACCGCCAACATCGTCGCAGGGGTTTGAGGGTTCAACCCCCTCCGCTTCCACATGCGACTTTTATAGCCTAATGATTTCGTCTGCTAAAGAAAGACGAGGCGTGCTATCCTTTGCTGTGATTTATACATCACACATTGGACGGGCGATGAATGTGTGGAAGTTATCCCCAGAGAAGTGCTTATCTGTCCGGACGAGAAAGGCGAGGAGCCTTTCACCGTTTGGCTAGAAACAATCAAAGATGCGAAAACGGTCGCAATTATCCTGAAGCGAATCGAACGAGTTGCAGGTGGAAATTCTGGGGATGTGGAACCTGTTGGAGAAGGAGTATCAGAGCTGAAAATTGATTACGGCCCCGGTTTTCGAGTCTACCTAGGGCAAATCGGAAACGAAGTTCACATCATTAGCGGCGGTAGAAAGAAAACGCAGACAGCCGATATTCAGTCAGCTATAGCATTTTGGGGCGAATATGAGAAGGAAAGCTAGACCATTTCGAGATCTATCCCTTGAGCGGTTAGGGAACCGTGAGGTCGCAAAGTACTATCTTATCGAGGCCCTTGCGGAGTCTCAGGAGTCCTTTCTCAAGGCTCTGAGGACAGTTGCTCAAGCATACAAAATGGCGCAGGTTGCCAAAGAAGCCAATATGCAGCGTGAGAGCCTTTATCGCACGCTATCCGAAACTGGAAATCCCACAATGGATAACCTCATTGGGGTGCTCGCAGCCGTTGGATTGAGGCTTTCCATCGACACTGGTCCCGGTGGTGCAGACACTGGCGTAAAAGAGCTTGCAATGGGAAACGATGGAGCAAGTGGTTGCATTGAGCATCTCCAGCTACCCCCTCAATTCCCGTGCAGCCACGAGCGTTTACTAAACTCACTTTTTCAAGGCGGTTACGTCACCAAGAAACTCGAACAGCAAAAGAGCGATGGCTTTACCTTTCCTCTAGAAAAGGTAGGAACTGTCCACAATCAGGAGACTTATGGCCAAATCAACTAAGCCTGTATCACCGAAGAGTGAGTCAATCGCCCCCGTCATCGAGAAGGCAGACAACTACGCTGAGTATTACATCAACCACTGTCAAGTCGGCTTCACAGCCTTCGACATTTTCATGTTTTTGAGTGAAGGCGCCCACGGAACGGACGGGAAAATACATCTTCGTCAAAAGACGAGGATTACCATGTCTCCAGCTGAGGCTAAGCTGTTGATCGGATATGTGAATAATGCTCTTACTGCCTATGAGGCTAGTTACAATGAAGTTAAGATTCATCCCAGCCAAAAGGTTGAATCTGCAAATTGATAAAGATCAATTCGACAGTTGAAGCGATACTCAAAATTCGTCAGATTGCCGGGTGCCCCATTCATCGCGCGGCATCTTGCGCGGTGGGTGGGCTCCACTCTGCCGAAGAACCGGGCCCCTGCGAGCGTTCCTTGCTCGCAGGGGGGGTAACGCCGGAGTGCAGGCGCAGCCGCAACGACTGACCTGCCTTCCTCGATGCCGCCCACGCACTCCGCACCACAAACACCGATCCCAAGCTAGATTGTCCTGAACGAATGTCCGCCACCAACAAATACCTCGACGAACTCATCTCCTACGGCGGCGAACCAACCACCCGCGCCGAGGTCATCGCCGACATGCAGCGCATGGGCACTCCCCAGCCCTGCATCGACCGCTGGCTCCAGGGCCAGGAACTCGCCGCCCGCCTCCGCGCCCAGCGCGAGCGCCTCTCCCTCCGCATCTTCCTCCCCCGGATCTAGCCCTTAATCGTCTCCTTCGCCTGCTTCGCAAGCTCTTCCGAAAGCTTGTGCGCCTCGCGCGAGTGCTCCAGCGCGAGCTTCGACTGTTCATGCGCCCCTATGTGGTCGTTCTTATCATGCGAGGCGGCGGCCGTCTCATGAGCGTGCGCGGCCTGCAAATGACGTTCAGCAGCGGGCGAGTGACTTGCGGTTTGCATGGGCATTGAAATATCTCCTTATAGCCTGCTTGGATGCGACCCACGCAGCCGGCGGCCAAACCCCTTGGGCCCACAAAATCCCTGTCAAGCCCCCACCCCCCTCAAAAATCCACAAAACCCCCGTCAACACTGGCGATAAATCTTTCCCAAAACTGGCATAATCAGCCCTCCCCACTCGCTAAAATAGAAACAGGGGAAAGAATCAGCCGCGCCCCCATGCCCCCCGCCTCACATCTTGTGGTTTTCAAGTCCCATCGAATGAATACTTTGCCTATAACCCCCTTCGATGGAATACCTTGCGCGATACAAGACATTAACCAATTTCCTTTGAATACTTTACGAAATCCGAGGGGGGGTACCCCCCCGGCAAGCCAGCCTGACCACCAAAAGAAAAGCGCCTCATCCACCAGCAATCTTCCGCCGGCGAACGAAGCGCTCTCTGTTTCCTGTTTCCTATTTCCTATTTCCTGTTTCCTGTTTCCTATTTCCTATTTCCTAGCAGTTGAAGTTGACTTCCTCTGTCTCCTCGACGCCATAGCGACGGAGAAGGTTCGGCACGTTCTGCGAGAAGGCAGCGCGTGGCATCACCACATCGCAACCCGCCTCAACCGCCTTCGCCTTCAGGTCGCCCTGCAGATGCGAGAGGAACCCGATGATCGATGCCGTGCGCTTCAGCTTGCTCTTCAGCTTCGGAATCAGTGTCAGCGGCTTCGCGTTCACATTGTTGAGGTCGAACACGATCAGCGCCGGCTTGTTCTCCTCGCCCTCCGTGAGCGCCGCCAGAGACTCCTTATCGTTCTTGATGAACGCTACCTTGACCCCCAGCTTTCTGGCCGTCTCCTGGATCTTGGCCTGGAAGAACAGCTCCTCGATGAAGAAGTAGATGTGCGTCTGCGCGCCCTCCGGAATCGGAATCGCACGCGGCATCGAGCGGTCGATCGGCTGCGCATCGCCCGTATGGCGATGCCCGCTCCTGCGCCCCTGCATCTGGATGGTCGACGGTGGAGCATCGCCAAACTCTCCCGATGCACGATAGCTGTGGTCCATCGGGCCAACGAAGCCGCGCTCGCGCGACTGGCCGCCGCCCTTCCCCTTGCGCTTGAAGCCACCCGTCTGATTGCCGAAGTTGTCCGGGCGATAGCCGCCGCCGCCGTAACCATTGCCGCTCGATGCACTCGCATCCGCACGGAAGTCGTTGCCGGGGTTCTCGCTCCGACCGCCGGTGCCGGTACCTGTGCCGGTGCCCGGCCGCCGCTCGCGATCACGGAACTTCTTCTTCCAGCGCTTGCCGACTTGCGCCTGACCTTGCGCNNGACTACTGCTCTGCTGGCCAGCGGCCTGCTGCTTCCGAACCGGCGGGGGCGCAGCTGCGAGCGTCAGGCTCTCGCCCTCCATCACCACCGGCACAGGCGGCGGGCCGGCAAAACCCTCGACCATGGCAACAGGTTGACCATCGCCGACGGTCTTGCTCTTGCGCTTGCGACGGCGGCGGCGGCTGCTCTTGCTCTGCCCCATCCCTGGACCGGGCTGGCCACCGTCGCTAGCATCCCCCGAATCCCCCGAATCGCCCGAATCCGAAGATTCGAAGTCCGAGTTGCCGAAGTCCTCGCCGCCGCTATACTCCTCCGGCGCGCTGTACGATGGAGCGTCTACTACATTCTGCTCTGACATGATGCTGTGGTTTCCCCTTGCAATTGGGTGCTTGAGGCGCTTCGGACCTGCCTCTGTATTAGCCCTGCGGTCCAGAATGGACTCGGACGGCGCTGTCTCCGAAACGGGTCAATCATTGTCTCTCTCAAGCACTGACTCAAAGATGATCTGTCTTGCATTGCCGGTAGAAGTTGCCAGTCTCAGCGCCTGCGCGCCCCTAGACTACTCCCGGCCCGCCTGCCGCACCCGACAACCGGCTTACTGCTATTGAATTACGTATTCATTCAAAAATCCGTCTTTGGGGGTCCGGGGTTTCCGCTTGGTGTTAGCACCACCCCAAAATCAGCTCAGCCCTGCTTTACGGCACGTCGGCCCAGCTTTTCTACCGCATTCCTGAACGACTCTCTTGTTGGCTAAAGTTTGATTGAACCTTATCTTCGTCCAGATCTCCGTAAAATTCTTCGGTTAGTTCTGGAGCGACCGGCTACGATCCTCGCAACCCTTATGCCTTGTCCTGCTGTTTAAGGCACCTGCGGGAACCCACGCTACTGTTCTGAAGGCTCATCAGGAAGGTGAACCCACCGGATGACTCACGGCGCGAAGTAAAAACCCTTTAGCCTACAGAACATCCCGATCTTACGCTTGACCGACCAGAAGTGCAACTCTTTGAGCAATTGACGGATCGATAACTGCAAAATAATAGGTAGAACCTAACGATATGTAGGGCTCCGATGGAAAGCCATTGGGCCACCTCCCCTCCCCGGAAGATGGCCCTCTGCCCCTAACAGCCAGTCACTGGCCTCCAGAATGGTTCCCTTGGGGTTAGAAACTCCCATTGGAACTTGCTCGGTGGGGGATACCCCTCTAAATGGGGATATCTTCAGCCCTTCACCCAGAAACCTCTTGGGCTCCGAACATCCGTCGGTCAAGCACACCGGTCAGCGACTTGATCTCGAACACTGTTACTTGTAGCAATCTCCGTACCAAACCAAGAACCGGCACTTTGGCGGGAAATTTCATGAATCGTGCAAGGGAATCCACTAAAAACCGGAATTTTCAGGTTCCAACCTCCGCTTTTCGGAAGAGAACCGTGCCGCCGTCGCTCAAGAATTGACCGACATTGATTGACCGAGCCTGAGGTGTCTCCTATAATTGCGGTCAGCCGACTGTCCTCTCGCGCCCGCAACCCTCTCCTTCATTTTAATGAGATAGAGCAAGCTGGCAACACCCTCGGGTGTTCCACGGGCGGAGGAAGGTGCGGCAGCTTTCCCAGCGGCGCTTTGCGCCGGGAGTGACCCAGCCGAAATCTCCGGAATCCGGATTCTTGTAAGGAGTCTCAAACACCGCATGAACCGCATGAACCGCACCCTTGTCTTTGCTACTGCGTTGGCCACTGGCCTCGCCGCCTCCTCTCTCTTCGCACAAGCCCCCGCCAAAGCACCGGCTTCGTCCCATGCGGCTCCCGCTGCTGCGGCCGCAGTCGTTCCTGAGGCCATTCCTGCAAAGGTCGCCGTCATCGCGTTCGAGCAGGGTGTAGTGGCCACCAACGAAGGCCAGAGGGCCGTCGCCGAAATTCAGAAGAAATACGAGCCCAAGAAGGCTGCAATCGAAACCCAGTCCGCTGAGGTTGACTCGCTGAAGAAGCAGTATCAGGCGCTGCCCGCGACTCTCTCCGACGAGGAGCGCGCCAAGCGCTTGAAGGATATCGACACCAAGGAGAAGGCGCTCCAGCGTGACGTAGAGGATGCACAGAACTCCTATAACAGCGACGTGCAGGAAGCCTACGGCAAGGTTGCCCAGAAGTTTGGTGGCACGGCCGTGAAATACGCTCAGGACAATGGCTTTACGCTGTTACTGAATATTGGCGGACAGCAGCAGCTCCCCACCGTGCTCTGGTGGCAGCAGACGACCGACATCACAGAGGCCGCCATCAACGCCTACAACGTGGCATCCGGCATCGCCGCACCCACACCGTCGGCTCCAACTCCCCACCACACGACTCCTTCGGCTCCGAAGAAGTAGAAGTTGTTGTTTCGCAAAGCTCTTGCAGCAAGAGAATGGAGGCCTTCGGGCCTCCATTCTTGCGTTTGCGCATGCAATCGCTCAATCCACGATCTCACCGCGCTCCCGCCTGGCGATCGCCTCTGCGCACTTGCGCAGAGCAGCCCACTCTCTTCTAGCGCATTGTGTGCAACGGGGTTGTACGGATCGCCCAGGTCCTACTCTTCACCGACCTTGAGCACCGCGAGAAAGGCCTCTTGCGGGATGTCGACTTTGCCGATGCGCTTCATCCGCTTCTTGCCTTCCTTCTGCTTATCCAGCAGCTTGCGCTTGCGGCTGATGTCGCCGCCGTAGCACTTGGCAATGACGTTCTTGCGGATCGCTGTCACCGTCTCGCGGGCAATGACCTTCGAGCCGATTGCCGCCTGAATCGCGACCTCGAACATCTGCCGCGGAATCAGTTCACGCATCTTGGAGACCAGCGCCTTACCACGCTCGTACGCCGCATCGCGATGCACAATGATCGACAGCGCATCCACCGGATCGCCACCAATGAGAATGTCCATCTTCACCATCGGCGAGACCCACGAACCGGCAAGGTGGTAGTCCAGCGAGGCGTAGCCACGCGATACCGACTTCAGGCGATCGTAGAAGTCGAGCACGATCTCATTGAGCGGCAGCTCGTAGGTGAGCATCACACGAGTATCCGAGACGTATTCAAAGTTCTGTTGACGGCCGCGCTTGTCTTCCACCAGCTTCAGAATGCCGCCGACGTACTCCTCGTTGGTGAGGATCTTCGCCGTAATCACCGGCTCTGCAATCGAGACAATCTCGGTCGGATCCGGCCAGCGCGACGGGTTGTCTACCTCGAGCACCGAGCCGTCCGTCATCGTGATCTTGTAGCGCACGCCAGGCGCAGTCGTAATGAGATCGAGGTTGTACTCGCGCTCCAGCCGCTCCTGAATAATCTCCAGGTGCAGCAGCCCAAGAAAGCCACAGCGGAAGCCAAAGCCCAGAGCAACCGAAGACTCGGGCTCGAAGTTGAAGCTCGCGTCATTCAGCCGCAGCTTTTCGAGCGCGTCTCGCAGCAGCGCGTGCTCATGCGAGTCGACCGTATAGAGCCCGGCGAAGACCATGCTCTTGATGTCTTCAAAACCAGGCAGCGCCTCGGCGCACGGGCGGTCGACGTGCGTGATGGTGTCACCCACCTTGGTGTCGGCCACGTTCTTGATGTTCGCGACGAAGAACCCGACCTCACCGGCGCTCAACTCCGTCAGTTCGACTGGCTTGGGCGTCATCACACCCATCGATTCGACGTCGAACTGCCGCCCATTGGACATAATCTTGATGCGGTCGCCCTTGCGCAGGCGGCCGTTGATAATGCGGGCGAGCACGATCACCCCGCGGTAGGGATCAAACCACGAATCGAAGATCAGCGCCTGCAGCGGTGCTTCCGCATCGCCCTTGGGCGGCGGCAGCAGCATCACGACCGCCTCAAGGATGTCGGCCACGTTGAGGCCGGTCTTCGCGCTCACCGCAACCGCATCGCTCGCAGGCAGCCCCACCGACTTCTCAATCATCTCCTTGGTTCGCTCGATGTCGGCGCTCGGCAAGTCGATCTTGTTGATGACGGGAATAATCTCCAGCCCGTGGGAGATGGCGAGATAGGCGTTCGCAAGCGTCTGCGCCTCAACCCCCTGCGATGCATCGACGACCAGCAGCGCTCCCTCGCAGGAGGACAGCGAGCGTGAAACTTCATAGCTGAAGTCGACATGACCCGGCGTGTCGATCAGGTTGAGCTGATACGTGTTCCCATCGCTCGCGGTATACATCATGCGCACGGTATGCGCCTTGATGGTGATCCCGCGCTCCCGCTCCAGGTCCATGGCATCGAGCACCTGCGCCTGCATCTCGCGCGAACTCAGACTCCCGGTCAGCTCGAGCAGCCGGTCCGAAAGGGTTGATTTGCCGTGGTCAATGTGCGCGATGATCGCGAAGTTCCGAATGTACTTTGGATCCATTGGGGGTGCGAAAGGCCTTAACCTCCATCTTAACACTCGCATGCACTCGAAAACGATAGTTGCCTGGGGATGCTGCCGGCATTCGATGCTGCGCTCGACTTTCTCAACCCGGATCGCAGCATCCTGATGATTCCCGGAGATGAACGCGCAGGGCAAGTCCCCCGGAAAAGCCAACGACGTGACCATCGGGGAAGCAGGATCATCCGGTCTGCGGCAGCCGGCTTGTTCAACACCGTGCTGCCGCGTATGGCATCCCAAAGAACCTGTCGACTCGTCCAACCCTTACAATGAGAAGGTTGATGGTGAACCTGCGAACTTCCTCCCTTTTCGGGCGTTGCTCCCTTGCAATGGCCTGCGCCCCGCCGCTGCTGCTCCTGGCTCTCACCGGCTGCACCGGCTCCAGCCCCAAAAGCACAGCCTCACCGGGCAGTGCGGCGGCGAACACCACGGCGCCCGCGCTGGAACAGCAACAAGCCACCGTTCAGGCACAAGCGCACGCGCCGCAGACCACACCGTCGATCACGGCCACCCAGCACGCACAGAAGGTGCAGGCCCTGATCAGCAAGGCCGAGGCCAGCTATAAATCCGGCGTCCAGAACTACAACGCAAATCGACTCGATGCAGCTCGCCAGGACTTCGACTTCGCGGTCGACACCATGCTCTCGAGTGGCATGGATCTCCAGAACGATCCGCAGCTCTCCGACGAGTTCGACCAGTTGCTCTCAGCGATCAACTCCCTGGAGCTGGTCGCCCTCAAGCAGGGCAACGGCTTCTCCCAGAAGATCGAAGAAGCACCGGTCAATGCTGCAACCGAGGTCACCTTTCCACCCGACCCCGCGCTGGTAGGCCGGATCGCGGCCGAGTTGAAGACAACGCAATCGGATCTCCCCCTGGTGGTGAACGACTATGTCGCCGGTTGGATCAGCTACTTCACGAACTCTCCTGCAGGTCACGCCCACCTCAAGCGTTCACTCGAGCGCGCCGGAAAGTACCGGCTGATGATCTCGAAGATCCTGCGCGACCAGGGCGTTCCACAGGACCTGATCTATCTCGCTGTTGCGGAGTCGGGCTTTCAGCCACAGGCGCTGAATGGCAGCTCCGGCGCCGGTGGCATGTGGCAGTTCATGCCGCAGGGAGGCTATGGACTGGATCGCAACGGCTACTTCGATGAGCGCTTCGATCCGCGGAAGTCCACCCTCGCCTATGCGCGGTATATGAAGGAACTTCATAACCAGTTTGGCGACTGGTACCTCGCGATGGCCGCCTATAACTGGGGTCCCGGTCACGTGCAGCACGCCGTCGCCAAGACCGGCTACGCCGACTTCTGGCAGCTCTACCGCCTCAACGCGCTTCCCGCCGAGACGAAGAACTACGTCCCGGGCATCATCGCCGCGGCCATCATGGCGAAGAATCCCCAACTCTACGGTCTTACCGATCTGGTGCCCGACGCCCCCGAACTCTCCGACGAAGTAACCACGACCTACCCGATCGACATGCGCCTGGTAGCAGACCTCACCGGCGCAACTGTCCCCGAGATCGTCGCGCTCAACCCGGCACTGCTGCGGCTCTCTACGCCGCACGATATCGCGTATGCTCTGCACCTTCCGCCGGGTACGCATGACGTCTTCCTGGAGCGTCTCAAAAACATTCCCGAAGAAGACCGCACCAGCTGGCGCTTCCACGTTGTAAAGAACGGCGAGAAGCTTGACCAGATCGCCGCCGCATTGCACGCCAACGCCAGCGAGGTCGCCTCATTCAATGACTTGACTGCGGCTGACCCGATCGAGTCCGGCGATGAGCTCGTCATCCCGATCGCTGCGAGCACTAGCCTCGCACCCGGGCGGCGTTACATCGTGCGCCGTTCCGACACCCTCGTAACCGTCGCCGATCGCTTCGGCGTCACCGTCGAACAGCTGCGCGAGTGGAACAACCTCTCTTCCAGTCGCGTTGCGCCGGGCCGTTCGCTCTATGTAGTCGAGCCCCTGCGGCTCGCACCGAATGCCCGCGCAGGACGCGTACTTCACGGTCGAGCTGAGCGTGGGACAGTTCGTCCAGCCGCAGCCAGCGCAGTGCGCAGCGCAGCTCGCCCGGCCACCGGTGGCGCAGCGCGCAGCGCACGCGGCGGTGTTCGCAACAGTGCCTCACGGACAGCGCCTTCGCA
>PLHC01000084.1 GCA_003138795.1 Granulicella sp.
TCCAGTGTGGAAAAGCTGGATTCTGCACAAGCGGTCGCGGCATACTTAGAGCTGGTCCCGACAAGAATGAGCGCCGCCCCGAAAAGAGCGAGGAGTAGCAAGCGAAGACGCGTCCACTGGATGCGCTGGTTCTTTGCCGTGCTGCTGCTGGTTACGGCTGGATGGTTTACGTGGGTGTATCGGCAGATTGTGTCGACGGCAAACATCGACAATGCGCAGCCTGCCGATGCGATCGCGGTCTTCGGTGCAGCGGAGTATGCAGGCAGGCCTTCGCCGGTGCTGCATGCGCGGCTGGATAAGGCCGTGAGCCTATATGACTACGGGCTGGCGCCCGTGATCGTGACGCTGGGCGGCGGGTCGGATA
The DNA here is from genome assembly GCA_003138795.1 of Granulicella sp. Lineage (GTDB taxonomy): Bacteria > Acidobacteriota > Terriglobia > Terriglobales > Acidobacteriaceae > Granulicella. The sequence continues at coordinate 365 of PLHC01000084.1, forward strand.
AGGACTCGGGCAAGACCGAGGGCGGCGTGGGACGCGATTACCTGCTGGCGAATGGCGTGCCGTACGACAGGATTATCGCCGAGACAAAATCGATCGACACCGAACAACAGGTGAACCGGCTGGCCAGGATCGCCGCGCGTAAGAACTTTCACCACATCATTGTGGTGAGCGATGGGACGCACCTGTTTCGCATTGCGCTGCTATGCCGGCGCGCGGGACTCGATGTGTACACGTCGCCACGTGCGCCGCTGGGACATATCGACGATCTGGATGCTGCGCAACGGGTAATGCACGAGATGCTCAGCTATACGGCACTGCGGCTGGACCTGCATGTCAGCTGGCTGCATCGATGGTTTCACGGCAGAGCCGACTAGTCTTCGTCGTCCGCGATGGGCGCGGGAACGCCGCCTTCCCTGCGCATTCTTAGATAGCCACGGATAAATGGCTCGAGCGCGCCATCGAGGACCTTGTCGACGTCTCCAACTTCGACGCGGGTGCGAAGGTCCTTTGCCATGCGATAGGGCTGCAGGACGTAGCTGCGAATCTGCGAGCCGAACTTGATGTCGAGCTTGGAGTCTTCGAGCTTGCGGCTGATGGCCTTCTTCTTGTCGAGTTCGTACTCATAGAGCTTGGAGCGCATCATCTTCATCGCGCGATCTTTGTTCTTATGCTGCGAGCGCTCGTTCTGGCAGCCGGTCACGAGGCCCGTGGGAAGGTGTGTGATGCGGACGGCGGAGTCGGTGGTGTTGACGTGCTGGCCACCCTTGCCGCTGGAGCGGTAGGTGTCGATGCGGAGATCTTCAGGCTTGATGTCGATCACGATAGTATCGTCGATTTCGGGCGAGACGAAGACGCTGGCAAAGCTGGTGTGGCGGCGCTTGGCGGAGTCGAACGGCGAGATGCGGACGAGACGATGGACGCCGGTTTCGCCGCTCAGCAGGCCGAATGCGAACTCGCCGGTGATGGTGAAGGTTGCGGACTTGATTCCGGCTTCATCGCCATCCTGAATCTCGTTGATTTCAACCTTGAAGCCCTGGCGTTCGGCCCACCGGATGTACATGCGCATGAGCATCTCGGCCCAGTCCTGCGACTCGGTTCCGCCAGCGCCGGGATGCACGGTCACGATGGCATTGAGCGGATCGGTATCGCCGGAGAGCATGGTCTTGGATTCGAGAGTGTCGGCGAACTCGACGAGTGCCGGGATCTCGCGGGTGAGGTCCGGTTCGGTGTTCTCGCCTTCGCGGGCAAGTTCGAAGTAGGCCTCGATATCGTCGGAGCGGCGGGCTAGTTCGGCGTCGTCGGCGATGAGGGTTTCCAGACGCTTGCGCTCGCGCATCAAAGGCTGCGACTTTGCGGCGTCGGCCCACACGGAAGGATCGGAGATCTTCTGTTCTACGGAGGCTAACTCAGTCTTGAGGCGGGAGGAGTCAAAGATACTCCCGCAGTTCGCGTACCTTCTCGCGGACCGGGGAGTAGGAAAATTCGAGATCACTCAGCATGGATCTAGTTTACTTGGCTTTGCGCTATAAATCTTTGGCGGCCAAAGCTGAACGCGAATAAGACGACCGTCACGAGGACGCAGAGCCACGCAAACCAGTCGCCGTAGCGACTGTAGAAGGTGATGTCATTTCGATAGCCGAAGGCAACTTGAACGGAGGTGCGGATGTGCCGCGGAATAGTCGCGGTAATCCGGCCGGAGGGGTCAATGGCCGCGGTGATGCCAGTGTTGGTTGCACGGAGGACCCAGCGGCGGTTCTCGATGGCGCGCATGCGCACCATGTCGAGGTGCTCCCATGGAGCGCTGGTGTCGCCGTACCAGCCGTCGTCGGAGATATTAATTAATACCTGCGCACCCTCAAGCGAGAACTGCCGCAACTCGTCGCCAAAGATGGATTCGTAGCAGATAAAGACACCGTAATTCTTGCCTGCCGCCCTGAAGAGATTGCGTTGCGTTCCAGGAACAAAGATCAGATCGTCGAGGAGATGGCCGGCAAAGAAAAAGAGAGGCTTGTACGGTGTGTACTCGCCGAATGGAACCAGGTGCATCTTGTCGTAGCGGCCAGCGTAACTTCCGTCAGGGAAATAGAAGCTGGCTGAGTTATAGAGCTTGGAACGGCCGTCTTTGTAAGATGCGACGGTGACATCGTTGACGATCACCAGCGCTCCGGCCTGCAATGCAAGACTGCTCATCGCGTGACGAAGAATGGGATCGGAGTCGACAAAGTCAGTGGGAGCCTCGGGCCAGATGATTATTTGTGAGCGGTCGTCGACGGGCAATCCGTATAGCCTGCGATCCTTCGGCGCGAGTCCGATGGAGGGATGCAGGCTAAGTTGCGAGAACGCGGCGAGCATCTGCTGCTTGGTCTCGGTGTCTCCAATTGCTTCGCTGCCGACACTTAGGTTTTCCTGCAGCAGAGTGGCGACGGCCTGGGTTGGCTCGGTGACTTCAGGATGATTGCGCGTGACAGCAAAGGTAGCGAGGATAACAAGCAGGGCTGCTATGCCTGCCGGTAAATACTTTGCGCGACGACCGATGGCTGCAGGCTGCATGAGCCACAGTGCATTAATCGCAGCAATGACGAACGATATTCCCATTACACCGGCCCACGGAGCGATCCTGGTGAGTGTCAGGTTATCGACTTGCGTGTATCCGAGCAGGTCCCAGGGAAAGCCAGTGATGCGTGCGCGCGCTAACTCAACCGCCACCCACAGGAATGGGATGGCAAGCAGCACTGTTGTGCGGGAGTACATTGCGTGCAGAGCGCCGACGAGGACTCCAAAGAGAGCCTGGTAGAGACCGACGTACAACGCGAACAGGATAAGAATTCCGAAAGATGCGATCGAGGGAATGTTCCCGTAGACATGCATGGTGCGGTAGATCCAGAAACAGTTTCCTGCGTACCACAGGACCCCGGACACGTAGGCGAGTAATGCTGTCTGATAAGGACGCAGCAACTCCCCAGCGCGATTGCGACTAAGCAGCGCATGCAGCAGAGGCACAAGGCAGACCCAGCAAAACACTCTGCGCCAGAGGGGCACAGGGCCAGCGATGGAAAAGGGCAGGAACTGCAAGACGGCGGAGACCAGGGCCATAGCCCATAGCCTCAGAGGAATCGATCGCATCGCTATAGAGTCTAGCATCGCAAAGGTTATGGACTGATTGCGGTGGGGGGAAGCGAATGGTGGCGCGAATAGTTACTCAGTGAGCAACCTATCTAGAACAATCTAAGTCACAAACTAAGCAGACTTATTTGCAGTAAAGCTAATAGGAACTATAGAATTCAGCATGTTGCAGACAGGCTCAGGACATTTCGGAGATTAGCAACTAAGGAAAGGATCGAACTGATGGATGTGAGCAAGATTGTTGATGAGATTGACGCGAAGATAGCTTCGCTTCAGCAAGCCCGTGCGGTACTTGTTGATCTCGATAAAAGCACCGTAGTAGTGTCCAAGCCACGCCGTGGACGCCCCAAGGGGAGCACCAACACGGCGAAGACGGTAGCGGCAAAGACGGTAAAGGCAGCCAAGCCCGCCAAGCGGAAGCGCAACCTGAGCCCGGAGGGCCGTAAGCGCATTGCCGAGGCGATGAAGCGTCGCTGGGCTGAGCGCCGTAACGAGGCTCCAAAGGCTGCGAAGAAGGTTGCTGTTAAGAAAAGAAGCAGCCGCAAAGAAGTAGCCTTGCTGGTTTGAGTTTCAAGGAGATAAAAGGGGAGCTATCNNGATAGCTCCCCTTTTATCTCCTGTCCCAACGTTGCGAGTTGCGAGTTTATCGATGGATTAGCGCACGGCAATGACTTCACGCACATTATCTTTGCAAAGAAAGAATCGAATGCTGCTGTACCCTTCGAGAAAATTCTCAACCTGCCGCATTTGATAGACCTGGCGCACGGGAAAGGATCCACTATCGAGAGCCTGCAGATCGTCGCTATCGCCGAGCTGAAAGCGAGCGAAGGCGGTCTCGGGGCCGATCAGCCGGCCGTGAAAGAAGGCCAACAGCATGCCTTCGGGGCGCAGAACCTTGCGGAGCCGCTCGAAGAGCGCAGGGACCATCTCCGGCGGAAGAAAATTTGCGGTGTCCCAGAGAAGGATGATGTCGAAGTCGCGTCCGGAGAAGTCGAGGTTGGCAGCGATGAAGCGGTCGACGTCGAACTCAGGCGCAGCGTCTTTCGAGTCAACGGGCTGCGCAGGCTTGAGCCACTCGGGGCGTGTCGCGTCCTGGACGATGTTTGCCATGTAGACGCTGTGACCGAGCGAGGTGAGGTAGTTGATATTTGCGGGCGAGGTCGATCCGAAGTCGAGGACGCGGAGGGATTGAGCCTTTTGGAGATGGTTTCGAATCTCGATCCAGCCGCGCGAATGGCGCGGTGGTCTTCCCGCCGAGTGAGTGGTCGATCCGCGTTTTTTTTTGAACACGTCAAACATTGCGCTGATCTCCGCAGTGCGTCAGGTTCGGGCGTTGCTCCGCCGGGGCGTTGAATCCGCACCGGATGACGCGGGAAACGGTTCATTGGCACGGGATGGGTCAACGCCGCCACGCAACATAGCTCCCTCTTCGATGGACAGGCGTGCGGCGAAGATGTCGCCCAGAACGACCGCACCGTTCCGGAGTTCGACGTGGCCGGTAGCACGAATCTCGCCTTCGATGTGGCCCATGACGACGACGTCCTGCGCCGCGATTGTGGCATGGACACGGCCGTCGGCACGCACGGTAAGGCGCGCCGCAGTGAGTCGGATGACGCCTTCGATTTCGCCGTCGACCAGCAGGTCGTTCGATCCCGATAGCTCGCCGCGAACTTTCATTTCGCGCCCAATCACAGTTGCACCTTCGGTTGGAATCATAATGATAGGGCCGCTCCATGGCCGAGGGAGCGTAAAGATCCCGCATCCCGGGTAACAAGCCCGACTATAAACCAAGCAGGCTGTGACCACACATTGACATCCTCCCCTTCCTCGACCTGTGGTCGCCGCTTGCGCGGGAACGAAGGGGATTCCTACGAGGGCCGCTAAGCGGCCCTTTCGGAGGGTTCCTGCTGCTGACGGC
>PLHC01000007.1 GCA_003138795.1 Granulicella sp.
TCGCCCAGGTCCGCGCCGACAAGGAACGCGAAGCCAGCGACGGCCACGACGGCACCTGGGTCGCGCATCCCGGTCTGGTCCCCATCGCCAAAGAAGTCTTTGACCGCATCATGCCGCAACCCAACCAGATCTCCAAGCAACTCCCCGACTTCCACTGCACCGCNNACCGGCTGCGTCCCGCTCTTCAACCTCATGGAAGACGCCGCCACCGCCGAGATCTCCCGCGCCCAACTCTGGCAGTGGGTCCACCACAACGCCATCCTCCAGGATCCCGAGCACGCCGGCCAGCCCGTCACTGTCGAACTCTGCCACAAGCTCATCGACGCCGAAGTAGCCCGCAACACCGAGAACGCCCCACCCGCCCGTGTCAAGGCCTACAACCTGGCCTCCACGCTCATCCGCAACCTCATCGACGCTCCGAAGTTCCAGGAGTTCCTCACCCTCTCCGCCTACACCACCATCCTCAAGGAAGAGGGCAACCCGGCTTAAACCTGCACTGCGCAATGACCAACGGGTGCCCATCTTCGCCACAGTTTCATCGTGGACAAGGTGGGCATCGCGCGTTAAGACCCGCGGACCGCTCCCACCAAAATCCATTCGAGGCCAGCGCTTTCGGAGCGCCCCTGCCATCCCATACATCCCCACACACTGGACGAACACTCTCACCTTCATGGCAAACCATGCCCGCGAGGCACTTCCATGGCCCGTCCCTACTGGAGCGGTCAAATCAAGATTTCGCTGGTCTCCTTCGGAGTCAAGCTCTTCGCCGCCACCGAAGCCAGGAGCGAGATCCACTTCCACCTGATCGATCGCAACACCGGCGAGCGCGTCAAGCACCAGAACGTCCCCTCCAGCGCCATCGAATCCGCCCCCGGCGAAGCCGCTGAACCCGTAGAAACATCCGACATCGTCAAAGGCTACGAGTACGCCCGCGGCCGCTACGTCACCATCGAGCCCGAAGAGATCGCCCACCTCCGCGTCCCCTCCAGGCACACCATGGAGGTCACGCAGTTCGTCGACGAGTCCGCCATCGACCCCGAGTTCTTCGAGAAGCCCTACTTCGTCGTGCCCGAAGACGATGCGCAGACCGAGTCCTTCCTCACCGTCCGCAAAGCCCTCATCGATACCAAGAAGGTCGCGCTCTCCAGGATCGCCTTCGCTGGCCGCGAGCACGTCGTCGCCATCGCCCCTGCCGGCACCGACGCCCACCCCGGCCTCATGGCCTACACCATGCGCTTCGCCGCCGAAATCCGCGACCCAGCCGAGTACTTTCACCCCATCAAGAAGCTCCCCATCAGCGCCGACTCCCTCTCGCTCGCCAGGGAGCTCATCCAGCGCAAGGCCGCAAAGTTCGACCCCTCCAAATTCGTCGACGGCTACGAGGTCGCCCTCAAAGAGCTCGTCGAAGCCAAGCTCAAGCACGCTCCCATCCCCAAAGACGAACTCCCCGCACGCCCGCGCGGCAAGGTCATCAACCTCATGGACGCCCTGCGCAAATCCGTCAGCAGCGGAGCGAAGGAAGAGAAGCAGAAGGAGATTCCAAAACACACCGCAAGGAAGTCTGAATCCCGCCAGGGCCCAACCCTCGTCAAAGGCGTCAGAGCCACAAAATCCGCGACCAAAAAGCGTAAGACCGCATAAGTCTTCGGAAGCCATCATGACAACAAAGAAAAAGAGCGTACCCGAAAAGACCATTCGCAAACCCAGACCATCCGCCGGCGCAGTCGACGAGCAGATCGCACCCTATCGCTCCATACGCGACTTCAACCTCACCGCCGAACCCTCCGGCACAACCACCAGAACAAAATCATCCCTCTCAAAGAAATCCGAAGCCTCACGCGGCCTTCCCTTCGTCATTCAGAAGCACGCCGCCTCGCACCTTCACTATGACTTCCGCCTCGGCTGGGCCGGCGTCCTCAAGAGCTGGGCCATCGCCAAGGGCCCCAGCTACAACCCCAAGGACCGCCGCCTCGCCGTGCAGGTCGAAGACCACCCCATGGCGTACGGCGGCTTCGAGGGCATCATCCCCAAGGGCCAGTACGGCGGCGGCACGGTCATGGTCTGGGACCAGGGCACATGGTGGCCGCAGCTCGGCAGCGAGAATGTCGATGCCTGCCTCCGCGACGGCCACCTCGATTTCGAGATGAACGGCACGAAGATGAAGGGCAAGTGGGCCCTCATCCGCATGCAGGGCAAGGCAGCGAACGAGTCAAAGCCCAGCTGGCTCCTCATCAAGGAACACGACAGCTACGAGCGCGGCCCCGGCGCCCCATCCATCACGGACGAGTTCCCCAACTCCGTCCTCACCGGCCGCTCCCTTGACCAGATCGCAGCCGAAGAAGACCACGTGTGGAACTCCAAAACCACCGCCGGGCCCACCCTGGTCCGGAAGCGCGATCCACCGCCCCGCCCCAGCTCTGTCGACCCGCGCGGAGCGCGCAAGCGAGAAAAAGCTGCCATCCGGAGCGGAAGCGGCGCAGCCGCCGGGTCGGAGGACGACCCGTCACACAGCAGCACGCACCCGGCAAGCCCACTCGCAGGCTCCGCCACGAAGCTCGATTCCCTCCCCAAAGAATCTCAGCCCGACTTCATTCCCCCGCAGCTCGCGCTCGAAGCCACAGCCCCACCCACGACCGGCGACTGGCTCCGCGAACTCAAACTCGACGGCTACCGCATCCAGGCCCGCAAGTCCAGCGCCAGCGGCGGGTCTGAAGCCAAAATCCAACTCCTCACCCGCAAGGGTCTCGACTGGACCCACCGCATGCCCGCCATCGCCGCCGCCGTCGCGCGACTTCCCGCGCACGACTGCACCCTCGACGGCGAGGTCGTCGTCCTCGGCCCCGACGGCAACTCCAGCTTCGCCGACCTCCAGGCCTCTTTTCAAAACACCGAAGCCCATCGCCTCACCTACTTCGTCTTCGATCTCCTCCATCTCAACGGCCGCAACACCCGCAACCTCGGCCTCCGCGACCGCAAGCAGCTCCTCGCCGAGCTCCTCCGGCCCAGCGACGAAGCCCTCCGCCTCTCCGAAGACATCGCCGGCGACGGCGAGGCCATCCTCCACCACGCCTGCAAGCTCCACGCCGAAGGAATCATCTCCAAGCGCGCCGACGCCCCCTATCGCAGCATCCGCAGCTCCGACTGGCTCAAATCCAAGTGCCTCCGCGAGCAGGAGCTCGTCATCGCCGGCTACACCCTCTCCACCGAAGGTCCCGACCGCATCGGATCGCTCCTCCTCGGCTATTACGAAACCGCAAAGTCAGGGAAATACGACTCAGCGAAGCCAGGGAAACATAGGTGCGACAAACTCATCTACGCCGGACGCACCGGCACCGGCTTCACTCAGCAGCTCAAGCGCGACCTCCTCACCCGGCTCGCCAGGCTCAAGACCACCAAGCCCGCCTTCGACCAGATTTCCACAGCCGACCGCCGTGGCGCCCTGTGGGTAAAACCCCAACTCGTCGCCCAGGTCCGCTTCGCCACCTGGACCGCCGACAACCTCGTCCGCCAGGCCGCCTTCCTCGGCCTCCGCGAAGACAAGTCCCCCACCGAGGTCACCCGCGAAGAACCCACCGTAGCCCCCAAACCGAAACACGGAGGGAGCAGGGGGCTTCAGCCCCCTGAAAACGTAACCCTCGAAAAAGGGGCTTCAGCCCCGGGCCTTGTCTCCGCCGCGAGGAAGAAATCTCAAGACTCCCACGCAAGACTGCAGCACGAAACTAGGCTATACATGGCTCTGCGCAGCACGAAACCCACCTATACAAGCACTAAAATTCGCCTTACACACCCGGAAAAGGTCCTCGATCCCGAATCCGGCCTCACCAAACAGCAGCTAGCCGACTACTACGCCGCCGTCGCCGACCGCATGCTCCCCCACATAGCCGACCGGCCGCTAAGCCTCGTAAGGTGCCCAGATGGAGCAGGAAAGCCGTGCTTCTTCCAGAAACACATTAACTCCATGCTCCCTCCCGGAATCGGCTCCATCGACATCACAGACAAGAAATCCGGCAAACCCGAGCCCTACATCACCCTCAACACCCCCGAAGCCCTCATCTCCCTCGCCCAGCTAGGAGTCCTCGAAATCCACCCATGGGGTTCTAAAAACAATGACTTAGAGCACCCAGACCGCCTCATCTTCGACCTCGATCCCGACGAATCTCTCCCCTGGTCCACCCTCGCCCTCGCCGCCGCCGAAGTCCGCAAGCGCCTCAAAAAGGCTGGCCTAGAAAGCTTCCTCAAGCTCACCGGCGGCAAGGGCCTGCACATCGTCGCCCCCATCCAGCCCACCCTCACCTGGCTTGAACTCAAGACCGCCGCGCACACCCTGGTCCTCTCCATGGAGCGCGACAATCCCGCGCTTTACCTCAGCAAAATGACGAAATCCGCCCGCACCGGCAAGATCTACCTCGACTACCTGCGCAACGAACGCGGAGCCACCGCCGTCGCTCCTTACTCCCCGCGCGCACGCATCGGAGCCCACGTCTCCCTCCCGCTCCCATGGTCCGCACTCAACGAAACAGCGCGCCCGGTCTTCTCCGTCCGCGACCTCGACGCATGGCGCAGCCGTCTCCGCAGCGATCCCTGGAAAGCCCTTCCGTCCACCAAACAGCAGCTTCTCCCAACGGAGTTTGATGCACTATAAACCGGCTATCTGATCCGGTTGCGTGCCCCAACACCGCCGCTTCGCCGCTCAGCGCGAGTCCGCTAACACTCCTTTGCTACGATGGATGTCTCTTCCCGCAAGGAGTGCCCATGTCCGCCAGCGCAACTCTCCCCGCCGCCGCAGCTCCTACCATCACCGAGATCCATCACTGGATCTCCGGCTCTCCCATTGCCGGCAGCTCAGGCCGCTTCGCCAACGTCTTCCATCCCGCCAGTGGTCGCGTGCAATCCCGCGTTCCTCTCGCCACCGAGGCCGAGGTCAACGCCGCCGTCGCCGCCGCAGCCGCAGCCTTCCCCGACTGGTCCGCGCAGCCACCTCTACGCCGCGCCCGCGTACTCTTCCGCTTCCGCGAGATCTTCGAGCGCCGCCTCGACGACGTCGCCGCCCTCATCAACCGCGAGCACGGCAAGGTCTTCTCCGACGCCTGCGGCGAAGCCACCCGCGGCCTCGAGGTCGTCGAGTTCGCTACAGGAATTCCACAGCTTTTGAAGGGTGAATTCACCGAGCAGGTCGGTGCCGGCGTCGACAGCTTCTCCATGCGCCAACCCCTCGGCGTCGTCGCGGGCATCACCCCCTTCAACTTCCCCGCGATGGTCCCCATGTGGATGTTCCCCATCGCCCTCGCCTGCGGCAACACCTTCATCCTCAAGCCATCCGAGCGCGACCCCAGCTCCGCCATCCTCCTCGCCGAGATGCTCAAGGAAGCTGGCCTGCCCGACGGCGTCTTCAACGTCATCCACGGCGATAAGGTTGCGGTCGACGCCATCCTCGCGCACCCCACCATCCAGGCCGTCAGCTTCGTCGGATCCACACCCATCGCCGAGTACGTCTACCGTCAGGGAACGCACCACGGCAAGCGCGTCCAGGCTCTCGGCGGCGCAAAGAACCACATGCTCATCATGCCGGATGCGGATTTAGATCAGGCCGCCGATGCCCTTGCCGGAGCCGCCTATGGTTCCGCCGGAGAGCGCTGCATGGCCATCAGCATCGCCGTCGCCGTCGGCTCGCAGACCGCCGACACCCTCATCGACAAGCTCGAATCCCGCGTCGCGAACCTGCACATCGGCAGCGGCGCACCCGGCACCACACCCGAGTCCGACCTCGGCCCACTCATCACTAGAGCCCATCTCGACAAGGTAACGAGCTACGTCGAACTCGGCGTCACCGAAGGCGCAGAGCTTGTCGTCGACGGTCGCAAGCAGGTTTTACCAGCGGGCGACGGCTTCTTCCTCGGGCCGTGCCTCTTCGACCACGTCAAGCCCACCATGCGGATATACAAGGATGAGATCTTCGGCCCCGTTCTCGGCGTCGTCCGCGTCAACAACTTCGAGACCGCACTGCAACTCATCAACGACCACGAGTTCGGCAACGGCACCTCCATCTTCACCCGCGACGGGGACACGGCCCGCGACTTCACCTGCCGCGTTCAGGCCGGCATGGTCGGCATCAACGTCCCCATCCCGGTCCCGATGGCCTTCCACAGCTTCGGAGGATGGAAGCGCTCACTCTTCGGAGACCACGCCGTCCATGGCCCCGAAGGCGTCCGCTTCTACACCCGCCTGAAGACGGTCACCAGCCGCTGGCCCACCGGCATCCGCACCGGCGTCGACACCACCATGCCCACGCTCGGCTAACCGCCCTTTTCCAGAAAGAGCGAACACATGATCGCCCTGCCTCAAGACTCGAAGCCAGCGCGGGCTTCCCTACTCGAGGTCTTCGTCATCTTCCTGCGGCTCGGATGCATATCCTTCGGCGGCCCGGTGGCGCATCTCGGCTATTTCAGAACCGAGTTCGTAGAACGCCGGCAATGGCTGAACGAGGAGGCGTTCGCCGAGATGATCGCCATCGCGCAATCCCTGCCGGGCCCTGCAAGCAGCCAGACCGGCTACATGATCGGAATCCTCAGAGCCGGATTACCGGGTGGCATCGCGGCCTGGCTGGGATTTACCCTCCCCTCGGCGCTGCTGATGCTTGCCTTCGCCTTCGGCCATCTTCTCCTCGCCGGCAAAGCGGGCGACGCGTTCCTGCACGGCCTGCAACTGGTGGCGGTCGCGGTGATCGCGCAGGCCATTCTCGCCATGCAGCGAAGCCTCGCCCCGGATATCCTCCGCCTGGCCTTCGCCGCCACCGCCGCCATCATTGTCCTTTTCACCCCTGCATCCTTCGGGACGCTGCTTGCGATCGCCCTCGGAGCCATCGCCGGCTTCGCTCTTGTGCGCTCAAACGACGGCCCCATTCAAGCCGACTTCCCCATCAACCTATCTCGCACCACGGGCACCTGCGCCGCCATTGCATTCTCCCTGCTCCTCGCCGCATCTCTGCTCTTTCACACCAATCGCATCACCTCACTGTCCATCTTCCTCCGCTTCAGCCGAACTGGAGCTCTGGTCTTCGGTGGAGGCCATGTCGTCCTTCCCTTGCTCGAAAACGCCATCGTCGCCAAGGGCTGGATCGGTCAATCCGCCTTCCTCTCCGGCTACGGCGCGGCTCAGGCCCTCCCTGGCCCCCTCTTCACCTTCGCGGCCTATCTCGGAGCCGCAATCCAGCCACACCCGCATCCACTTCTGTTTGGCCTCGTGGCCCTGCTTGCCATCTTCCTCCCCGGCCTGCTCCTCATCACCGCGGTCCTGCCCTTCTGGAGCGCTGTGCGCAGCCGGCCCTCCATCCGGACCGCGCTCAAAGGAATCAACGCCAGCGTCGTTGGCGTCCTTATCGCCGCGCTTGTCCGGCCCGTCTGGACCAGCACCGTCCACACCATCGCCGACTGCTGCATCGTCCTCATCGCGCTCGCGCTTCTCACCATCTGGAAGCTGCAACCATGGATCGTCGTGCTGGGGACCGCAGCCATCTGCTCTCTGGCCGCAATCCTTCGCTAACATTCAGCCCCACACCGGCGCGCACCGTCCGATCACCGCGTTTTTGAATCATTTGGATATAACATACCTGTTTTGAATACGTTACGGTAAAAATCGATAAGCCATCAAATAGGTCACGAAGCCAAATAGAATGAATATTTTACCGTAAGCCTACTATTTTGAACACCTTATAAAAAAACTGGAGGGTTGCTGCCGGTTGCCCCGCAAACGGATCGACTATCGCCAGACGGAATTCGCGAATGCGAAACCTACTTCATTCCGATCAGCATGCCGATTGACGTTGCGATGGACTCCACCACAAAGCATTCATTCGAGCATCCATCGCTGCGCGCTGATGATCCTGGCGGTGTGATTCGGAGCCATGCGTACTCTGCGAACGGCAAGAATAGAGAGTGGCAAGGCTATCAAGCCAAGCCAAACGGTGTGCGGAAGCTTGAAGACCGGCAAAAGTAGCTGGAGTAAGAAAGCGGCCGCAACAATCCCGCCCATTGCATAACCTGCTCTCACTTTTCCCAGTCTTACGACCAGGTTACGTTTCCCCACCAGGGAATCACCTTCGTAGTCAGGAAATTGATTCACCCAGAGGAAGCCTGCGATTAGCAGGCCAAGAGGAATGGATAACATGAATATCTGGAGAGGTAACGATCTGCGCTGCACCAGATAGGTGCCGCAGCAGATCACTGGGCCATAGGCCAGCCCTACCGCCGCCTCTCCCAAGCCGCGATGGGCAAGCTGAATTGGTGGTGCATTATAACACCACGC